>NC_011891.1:1815500-2131000 GCF_000022145.1 Anaeromyxobacter dehalogenans 2CP-1 | reverse complement strand
CGGGCCGGTTCGTGCCGCTGCTGTGCGGCTCGGCGCTGCGCAACAAGGGCATCCCGCAGGTGCTCGACGCCGTCTGCGACTGGCTCCCCTCCCCGCTCGACGTGCCTCCGCCGGCCGGCGTCCACCCCGACACCGGCGAGGAGGAGCGGCGCCCTCCGACCGACGGCGCCCCGCTGCTGGCGCTCGCGTTCAAGGTCTCGCTGCTCGACGAGCGGCGCCGGTACGTGTTCCTGCGCGTGTACTCCGGGCGCGTCGCCGAGGGCGACGCGGTGTGGAACGCGAGCCAGCGCAAGTTCGAGAAGGTCGGGCGCGTGCTGCTCATGCACGCCGCGCAGAAGGAGCGCGTACCGTCGCTCGGCGCCGGCCAGCTCTTCGCCGTGGCCGGTCTGAAGGAGACCCGCACCGGCGATACGCTCACCGACAAGGCCCACCCGCTGCTGCTCGAGCGGCTCTCGTCCTACGATCCGGTCATCTCCGAGGCCATCGAGGCCGGCTCGCAGAAGGATCGCGAGCTCCTGCTGGAGGCGCTCGCGCGGGTCGCCGACGAGGATCCGACGTTCCGGTGGGGCGAGGACCCCGACACCGGCCAGCTGCTCGTCTCCGGCATGGGCGAGCTGCACCTCGACGTCGTGGCCGAGCGGCTCCGGCGGGAGTTCGGGCTCGCGGTCCGCACCGGCCAGCCGCAGGTGCTCCTGCGCGAGACGCTGTCGGCGGAGGCCACCGCGGACGCCACCTTCGAGCGCAAGCTCGAGGACGAGGAGATCTACGGCCAGGTGTCGGTCGCGGTCGGGCCGCTGCCGCGCGGCGGCGGCTTCCGCTTCGAGGTCTCGCCCGAGGCGGCCGCGCTCCCCTTCCTCCGCCCGGAGGTGCGCCGCATGGCGGAGGACGGCGCGCGCGAGGCGGCCGAGGCGGGGGCGCTGGAAGGTCACCCGCTGCAGGACGTCCGGGTGACGCTCACCGGCGCGACCTGGCGCGAGGGCGCGTCGAAGCCGTTCGCGTACAAGGTCGCCGCCGCCGACGCGGTGCGGACGGCCGCCGCGAAGGCCCGCCCGGTGATCCTCGAGCCGCTCATGCGCGTCGAGATCGTGCTCCCGTCGGAGCACCTGGGCGAGGTCATCGGGAGCCTCGACCGGCGCAAGGGCACGGTGCTCGACGTGGCCGATCGGGGCGAGGCGGTCAAGGTGATCACCTGCGAGGCCCCGCTCCGGCGCATGTTCGGCTACGCCACCGAGCTGCGATCGGCGACGCAGGGGCGCGCGCTGTTCACCATGCGCTTCGACCGCTTCGACGTGGCCGGCTGAGGCCGCGGTGGGCCGCGGCGCCGGCGACGGCGGACGCCGCTGACTCCGGCGAGCCAACCCCCTGCCCGGCGCCGGGCAGGGCGTACCGACGGGCGGCGTTGTTCCGGCGGGCGCCAGCGCGCAGGTTGATCGGAGATGCTCCGATCCCTGCTCGCGCTCGCGCTGCTCGCCTCCTCGCTCCCCGCCCTCGCAGGCGACGACGGCCGCCGGTCCGCGCTCCCGAGGCTCGGCCTGGCCTCCTCCCGGAGCGCCCTGGTCGCGCAGGCGCCCGCGCCCGCTGCCTCGCGGCAGTCCTCCCTGGTGGAGGAGCCGGAGGGCGAGCTGCGCCGCCAGGGACCCGTCTGCCCCCCGGAGGTCTGCCAGCTCCAGGCCTCCGCCATGCCCGACTCCGGTCCCCTCTACCGGGCCAGCCGCACCGACCTCGTGCTCGGCATCCTCTCGCGCGCGCCCATCCCCGCGCTCTCCACCGTGGCCGGGTACATCGCCAACGCGAACCTCCGGGTGGACTTCCGCCCCGGCGAGCCCGGCGGCACGCCCGGGGCCCGCGGGTGGGGCAAGGTGATGGTCACGCTGCGCTGGAAGCTCGACGCGGAGAACAGGCCCCACGACTAGCGGCGAGCCGGCACACCGATCCCTCGCCTCACTCCCCGCGCATCGGGCAGCCGTGCTCGACCACCTCGACGGCGTCGCCCGGGTGGCGCTCGCGGAGCATCGCCGCGTACTCCTCGGCGCGCTGGCGGTTGCGCGCGCCGCACACCGGCGGCTCGAGCCGCTCCTCCTCGGTGATCACCGGCGAGGTGCAGGCCGGGACGCCGTTCACCTGGACGTGCCAGACGCTCATGGGGGCGCGGAGGATACCGCGAACCCGGCCGCGCCGCAGCGGCCGCCGCCACGCCCGGCCTAGGCCCCGCCGCCGCGGTACGACTCCAGCTCCTGCCAGCGCGCGTACAGCCGCTCCACCTCGGCCGCGAGCCGCTCCAGCTCCTCGCGCATCCCGGCCACGGCCGCGCCGTCCCGGCGGTACGTCTCCGGATCGGCGAGCGTCGCCTCGAGCGCGGCCTTGCGCTCCTCGGCAGCCAGGATCGCGGCCTCCATCCCCTCCAGCTCGCGCTGCTCCTTGAAGGAGAGCTTGCCGGGCCTGCGCGCCCTCGGCTCCGCCGCGGCCGCGCCCCCCGCGGTGGGCGCCTCCCGCGCTCGTCCGCCGGGCGGCGCGAGCTCGGGCGCCGGCGCCGCCGCGGCCGCCGCCTGCTCCTTCAGCGTCCGGTACGTCTCGTAGTTGCCCGGGTACCGGATCGCGCGCCCGTCGCCCTCCAGCGCCAGGATCGACGTCGCCACCTTGTCGAGGAAGTAGCGGTCGTGCGTGACGAGCAGCACCGTCCCGTCGAACCCGAGCAGCAGGCCCTCGAGCACGTTCAGCGTGACGAGGTCGAGGTCGTTGGTCGGCTCGTCGAGCACCAGCACGTTCGCGCCCTCCAGGAACAGGCGCGCCAGCAGCAGCCGGTTGCGCTCGCCGCCGGAGAGCGCCTTCACCTGCATGCGCTGCATGGTGGGCGGGAACAGCAGGTCGTCGAGGTAGTCGCGGAGCGCCACGCGCTTGCCGGACAGCTCCACGAAGTCCTCGCCGGTGCGCCCGGGCGGCGAGCCCCCGGCGGCCTCGTAGACCGTCTGCTCGGGATCGAGCCCGGCGCGCTGCTGATCGTAGTAGGCGACGCGGGTGCGCTTGCCCACCACCACCTCGCCGGCGTCCGGCGCGAGCTCCCCCAGCAGCACGCGCAGGAACGTCGTCTTGCCGGCGCCGTTCGGGCCGACGATGCCGAGCCGCTCGCCACGCTGCAGCACCACCTCGACGTCGCGCAGGACGGTCCGTTCGCCGAAGCGCTTCTCCACCCCGTGCGCCTCCAGCACCACCTGCGACAGCCGCGGCGCCTCCGCCAGCCTCAGCTCGGCCGCGCGCGGCCGCTGGTACCCGCGCTCGGCCATCAGCCGCCGCGCCCGCTCGATGCGGGCCTTGCTCTTGGTGCGCCGCGCCTCCACGCCGCGCCGCAGCCAGGCCACCTCCTGCGCGATCCAGCGCTCCTGCTTGTGCTGCGCGGTGGCGGCGAGCGCCTCCAGCTCCAGCTTCTGCTCGAGGTACGCCTCGTAGTTTCCCGGGTAGCTGGTGACGCCGGCGCCGGGCGTGATCTCGAGGATCCGGTCCACCAGGTCGTCGAGGAAGTAGCGGTCGTGGGTGACGAGCAGGAGCGCGCCGTCGAGCCGATCCAGCTCCTCCTCCAGCCAGTCCACCGTGTCCGCGTCCAGGTGGTTGGTGGGCTCGTCGAGCAGCAGCAGGTCCGGCCGCGTGAGCAGGGCCCGGGCGATGGCGACGCGCTTGCGGGCGCCGCCCGACAGCTCGGCCACCGCGCGATCCCAGTCCGGCACGCCGAGCCGGTCGAGCAGCCGCCGCGCCTCGTGCGCCGTGTCCCAGCCGCCCAGGTGATCGATCCGATCCGACAGCGCCGCCATCTCGGCCAGGAGCCGCGCGTGCGCCGCGCCGTCCTGCGCCGTCTCCAGCCGCGCCGCGAGCGCGGCGTGCGCCTCCAGCGCGGCGCGGAGCGGGGCGCGCGCGACCTCGAGCTCGGACGCGACGGTGGCGCCCTCCGGGAACGCCGGCTCCTGCGGCAGGTAGGTCACCAGCGCGCCGCGGCGGAGCTGCACCTCGCCGCGGTCCGGCTCGGTGGCGCGGGCCAGGATGCGCATGAGCGACGACTTGCCGGCGCCGTTCACGCCGACCAGGCCGACGCGCTCTCCCTCCTCGAGGGTGAACGTCAGGCCGTCGAACAGGGTGCGGCTGCCGAAGGAGAGGCCGAGGCCGGCCGCGTGCAGGAGCGTCACCGCGCCTTCATAGCACCGGCGCGGTCCCGGCGGGCCGGCTCGAGGTCACAAGCCGGCCGCCTGCCCCTCCCATCCCGAGCGGCCCCCGCGCCCGAGATCGACCCGATGTTCCCGTTCGCCCCAGCGCTCGCCCTCGCCCTCCTCCACCTCGCCGCCGCCACCCCGCTGCCCGGGAAGGTCGGGCCGGATCCCCAGCTCTCCGCGCGCGTCGAGCAGGACCTGCTCGAGGGGCGCTGGGACGCGGCGCGCGCCGCGGTGGAGCGCGAGCTCGCCTGCGGCGAGGTCCCGGCGAAGCTGCGCGCGGACCTGGCCGTGCTGCTGGCGCGCATCGCGGTGGACCGGAGCGAGTTCCACCGCCACGCGCCGCGGGAGGCCGCGACCGCCGCCGACCGGGCGCTCGCCGCCGCGCGCGAGGCCGGCGATCCGCGCGTGCTGGCCACCGCGCTGCTCGTCCACGCGCGGCGCGTCTACTTCGAGGCGCTCGAGGATCCGTCGCGGATGCGCGCGGCCGCCGCCGCGATCCGGGAGGCGCGCGCCGCCGCGGGGCACGCCGGCGACCCGCGCCTGGAGGCCGAGGCGATCTTCCACCAGGCGCTCGCCGAGGACCGGCTGGGCCGGCCGGAGGCGGCCCGCGCGCTGCTCGAGGACGGCGCGGCGCGCGCCCGGCGGCTCGGCGACGACTTCATGCTGTCCAACATGGAGCGCCACCTGGCCGGGCTGGACCAGGACCGCGGCGAGCTCGCCCGCGCCGAGCTCGGCTTCCGGCAGTCGCTCGCGCTGCGCGAGCAGGCCGGCGCGGCCGCGTTCGTGCCCTGGGCCCAGATCGCGCTCGCCGAGGTGCTCGCGGAGCGCGGCACCGCCGAGGAGGAGCAGCGCGTGCTGCTGCGGAAGGCGGCGCAGCTCGGCGAGCGGAGCGGCAGCCTGCGCGCGGCGAGCACCGCCTCCGCCACGCTGGCCCGGCGGCTGCTCGCGGCCGGGCACCGCGGCGCCGCCCGGGTGGCGGCCCAGCGCGCGGTGGCGCTGGCGCGGCGGTTCGGGGCGCCGGGGGACGTCCGCGCCGCCGAGGAGGTCGCCTCCCGCGCCTCGACCCCGGGCGAACCCTGAGGCAGGCACGGGCGGTTCTCCACGAACTCCGCGCTCCTCGCATGACGGGCTGGCAACGCTGCGTCCCCGCGTGTAACGTCACGGGGTCGAAGGGGGCCGCATGCGGGCAGCGGAGGGGATGGAGCAGGCGCGCACCTCCGGGCGCGAGGTGGAGTTCCCCCGCCTCGTCTTCCTGGTGAACCCCGAGGCGCAGGACGGCCACGCCGCCGCGCGCCTGCGCGGCCTCCTCTCCCGCGCGCCCGCCTGGACCCGCCGATCGCGCCTGGCGGTCGTGACCACGCTGTCCGGGGCCGAGCGCGCCATGCGCGGGCTCGCGCCCGACGAGATCCCGGTGGCCGCCGGCGGCGACGCGACCGTGAACTTCGTGGCGCGCGCGGTGCGGGCCGCGGACCGCGCCGACCGGCCCATGGCCATCCTCCCGCTCGGCGTCGGCAACGTCATCGCCCACGCGCTCGGGGTGGCGGACCTTCGCCGCGCGCTCGCCGCCATCGCGGACGGCCGCTCGCTGCAGATCGACGCGCTGGTGACCACCCACCCCGAGGCGCCGCTGGCGCTCGCGTCGGTGAGCTGCGGGTTCGAGGGGCAGATCATCTCCGGCGCCTCGCGCGGGCGCGGCCTGGCGCGCGTGGGGGGCGTGCTGGCGGCGCTCCCGGGCGCGCTCCGCAAGCACACCGGCGTCCGCCTGGAGGCGGACGGGGTGGTGCTCGCCGAGCCCTCCGAGCCGGTGTTCAACGTGGGCGTGTACAACCTGCCCTGCGTGGCCTGGGGCACGGTGGTCCACCCGGACGCCGACCCCGCCGACGGCCTCGCCGACGTGGTGGTGCACCGGCGACGCCGCACGTTCACCTCCGCGCTCCGCCACGGCGTCGCGACGGCCGCCCCGCCCCGGAGCAGCGTCCGCACCGCGCGGGCGGCGCGGATCCGCCTCGCCTCGCGCTCGCCCATCCAGATCGACCTGGAGGGCTCGGCCTCCCCCGGCGAGATCGAGATCCGGGTCGAGCCGGCCGCCCTGCGGATCATCACCGGCCGCCGCCGGTGCGTGGCCGCGAGCGGCGCCTGACGGCGCTGCCGCCCGTTCGCCGTCGCGTGGAACCTTGCCCCGCCCCCCGGAGGCGGCGCGCCCTCGTGCGGGTGGACGTCAGCGGGCGGGCGGCCGGACGCCGCGGCGCGCGGCGACGCCGCACACGCACGCATTGGGTCCTTGCGCCGCGGTCCCGCGAGGGTGATACGCGTGGACGACGGCATTCGACTGCGCGAGAGGGGGCTCGCCATGGCTCGACCGCTCCGTTCCGTAGCAGCGTTCCTGCTGGCCGCGCTGCCCGCGCTGGCCCTGGCGCAGCCGGCGGCGCCGCCCGGGAGGACCGATGGCCCGGAGGGCACCGAGGTCGGCCAGGGCGGCTACCGGCGCGCGCCCGGTCCCGGCGCGTTCCAGATCACGTTCGACGCGGGGGGCGCGATCTCCAGCGAGGGGCCGGGGTACCCGCTCAAGGACCGACCCTACTTCCTCGGCGCCGACCTCGCCTGGTCGCCCGACGACTGGCTGCTGCTGGAGCTCACCGGCGCCTACGACTTCGACCTGGAGCGGACGCTGGTGCTGGTGGGGCCCCGCCTGCGCACCCCGGCGTCGCCGTTCTCGCTGAGCGCCGGGGTGAAGGGCGGCGTCATGCACTGGAACGGCCGGAGCCGCTTCGGCCTGAGCCCGCAGATCGGCGCCGAGCTGGAGGCGAGCGACCGGTTCGTCCTCGGCCTCCACTACGCGCTCGACATCCCGGTGGAGCAGGACACCACCGTCACCCACCGCATCTTCCTCGGCCTCGGCCTGCGCCTGTAGGCCCCGGAGACCGCCATGCCCCGCGCCAGCTCCCGCGCCCTGCCCCGCACGCTCCCGCTGCTCACCGCCGCCGCGCTCGTCGCCGCCTGCGGCCCGCGAGCCTTCACCCGCGGTGCCTACGAGGACCCGAACACCATCGAGCTGCTCTCCGACCAGTTCAACGAGAACGACCTGCAGCTCATCGCCAAGAAGATGACCGGCTCGCTGCTCGGCGCGCCCGTGGTGCAGGCGCTGCCGGGCCGGCCGGTGCTGGTGGTGGGCCGCGTCCGGAACAAGACCTCCGAGCACATCGACACCGAGTCGCTCGCGGACAAGGTCCGGGTCGAGCTGCAGCGGTCCGGCCGGTTCGCGTTCGCCGACGCGGCGGCCCGCGAGCAGATCGCCGCCGAGTACGACTACCAGCAGTCCGGCATGGTCGCGAAGGAGACCGCCAAGGGCCCGGGCGCGCAGGTCGGCGCCGACTGCGTCCTGACCGGGCAGATCGCGTCGATCGTGCAGGAGGTCGGCGCGGACAAGGTCGTCTACTACAAGATGACCATGCAGCTCACCGACCTCCGGACCGGCCTCATCACCTGGACCGACGAGAAGGAGCTGCGGAAGAAGTTCCGGAAGCAGTCGGTGGGCTGGTAGGGGGGCGGGCCGTGCGCCGCGCCCGCGCGGCCGCGATGGCGCTCGGGGCCGTGCTGCTCTCCGGCTGCGCCGGCGACTACGTCTCGCGCACGCGCGCGATGCGCGAGGCGTACCAGGCCGGCGACCACGACCGCGCCGCCGCGCTCGCCGAGGCGGAGGTGCGCCGCGGGCCCGAGCGCGACCGCCTGCTCGCGCTGCTCGACCAGGGCATGATCCTGCACGCCGCGCGGCGCTGGGAGGAGAGCCTCCCGGTGCTCGCCCGCGCCGAGCGGCTGGCCGCGTCGCTCGAGGCGATCTCGGTCAGCGAGGAGGGGCGCGCGCTGCTCGAGAACGAGCGCGCCCGCGCCTACCGCGGCGAGGACTTCGAGAAGCTGATGATCAACGTCGTCCAGGCGCTCAACTACGCCGCCCTGGGGAAGGACGAGGACGCGCTGGTGGAGGTGCGGCGCGTGGACGAGCGGCTGCGGAAGATGGTGCAGGAGGAGAAGAAGCCGTACCAGCAGCTCGCGGTGGCGCGCTACCTGGGCGGCGTGCTGTGGGAGGACTCCGGCAACCCGGACTCGGCGTACATCGACTACGCCGACGCGCTGCGCCTCGCGCCCGACCTCGGCCCGCTCGCCGAGCCCGCGCTGCGGCTGGCGCGGGCGACCGGCCGCGCCGAAGAGGCCGACGCGCTCGCCGCGGCGCGCCCCGCGCTCGGCGCGGATCCGCTCGGCGCCGAGGAGGGACAGGTGGTGCTCGTGCTCGAGGCGGGCCTGTCGCCGGAGAAGCGGTCCAGCCGGCAGGGCGCCGGGCCGGAGCTCCTGGTGGTCCCGGTGTACGTCACGCGCCCGTGGGTACGCGACGCCGCCACCCTGGAGGCCGGCGCCCGGCGCGCCGACGCGGTCACCGTCACCTCCCTCGAGGAGGTGGCGCAGGTGCACCTGTCCGAGCGGATCGGCCGCATCGCCGCCAAGGCGGTGGTGAGCACGGCGCTGAAGGGGGGCGTCGCCGCCGCGGTCGGGGAGGCGACGGACAGCGAGGTGCTCGGGTGGCTGACGTTCCTGGCCCTGACGTCCACCAGCGAGGCCGACCGGCGGAGCTGGCTGTCGCTGCCCGCCGAGCTCCAGGTGGCCCGCCTGCGCGTGCCGGCCGGCACGCACGAGGTGGTGCTCCGCAGCGGGGGCAAGGTGCTCCGCCGGACGGTGGTGGTACGTCCGCGCCGCGTCGCCCTGCTGGTGGAGCGGCGGTATTGACCGGCCGGCCGGCTGCCCTCCCCTGCGTCACGTCGCCCGGGCTCCCTCCCGGTCCCTCCCTCCGCGCGCCGATCCGCGCAGGATCCGGCCCAGGAGCCGACATGACCCGCGAGCCGATGAGCCGGGTGGACGCCGCCTGGCTGCGCATGGACCGCCCCGAGAACACGGCCGACATCGTGGTGCTGCTGCGCCTCGCGGGTCGCCTCACCCCGCCGCGGCTGCGCACGCTGCTGGAGCAGCGGCTGCTGCCGCACGAGCGGTTCCGCGCGCGGGTGGCGGACGCCGGCGCGCTGGGCGGCCCGGCCTGGGAGCCGGATCCGCGCTTCTCCATCGCGCGACACCTCAGCGCGCGGCCGCTGCGCGAGGCGCACCCGGAGGCGCTCGAGGCGGCCGTGTCCGAGGCGGCCACGCAGCCGCTCCCGGCCGGCCGCCCGCCCTGGCGCGCGCTGCTGCTCGAGGGCGCCGAGGAGAGCGCGCTGGTGGTGAAGCTCCACCACTGCATGGCGGACGGGGTCGCGCTCGTGTCGGTGCTGCTCGGCCTGTCCGACGAGCACGCCGGCCGCGTCGAGGCGCCGGCGCCGGACGTGCCCGGAGGCGACCCGCTCCGCCGCGGCGCCCGCGCGCTGCTCCGGGATCCGCTCGCCGCCGCGGCCGCGCTCTGGAAGATGGCCACGCTCCCCACCGCGACCGGCGCGCTCGCGCCGCCGGCGCTCTCCGGCCGCCGGACCGTCGCGTGGTCGCGGTCGTGGCCGCTCGAGGACGTGCGCGCCGCCGCCCGGGCCGGCGGGGGCACCGTGAACGACGCGCTGCTCGCGGCGCTCTCCGGCGCGCTCTCGCGCGCCCTCCGCGCCGGCCCCGTCCCGCCGGGACCGCTGCCCGACGACGTGCGCGCGCTGGTGCCGGTGAACCTGCGCGCGGCGCCCGCGGCGGGGGTGGCCGGGGCGGGCAACCAGTTCGGCCTCGTGTTCCTCGACCTGCCGGTCGAACCGCTCGCGCCGGACGAGCGGCTGGAGATCGTGCGCGGCCGCACCGCCGCGCTGAAGCGCAGCCCGGACGCCTGGGTGGCGCTCGGGGTGCTGGGCGCCCTCGGCTTCGCGCCGCCCGCGCTGGAGCGGCTCGGCACCGCGTTCTTCTCGCGGAAGGCGTCGCTGGTGGTGACCAACGTCCCCGGCCCGCAGCGGCGGCTCCACCTCGCCGGCCGGCGGGTGGACGAGCTGCTGTTCTGGGTCCCGCACCCGGCCGCGCTCGGGCTGGGCGTGAGCGTCTTCAGCTACGCCGGCAAGGTGACGATGGGCGTGCGCGCCGACGCGGCGTTCCCGATCGACCCGCGCGCGCTGGCGGGCGCGCTGGACGAGGAGCTGGCGGCGTTCGCGCCGCGGCCCCCCGCGCGCCGCGCCCGGCCCCCGGCCGCCGCGGCGGCCCCGGAACAGGACGGCCGGCAGGCGGCCTTCGCGGGCGCGCCTGCCGGCCGGGGGGTGCGGGTGATCGAGGCGGGGCCGGCTACATCCCCAGCTTCTTGAAGAAGTCGTTGCCCTTGTCGTCCACCAGGATGAACGCGGGGAAGTTCTCGACCTCGATCTTCCAGACGGCTTCCATGCCGAGCTCGGCGAAGTCGATGCACTCCACCTTCTTGATGTTCTCCTCGGCCAGCACCGCGGCCGGGCCGCCGATCGAGCCCAGGTAGAAGCCGCCGTGCTTCTTGCACGCGTCGGTCACCTGCTGGCTGCGGTTGCCCTTCGCGATCATCACCATCGACGCGCCGTGCGACTGCAGCAGGTCCACGTACGAGTCCATGCGGCCGGCGGTGGTGGGGCCGAACGAGCCGGACGGCTTGCCCTTCGGCGTCTTGGCCGGGCCGGCGTAGTACACCGGGTGGTGCTTCAGGTACTCGGGCACGCCCTTGCCCTGGTCGATCAGCTCCTTGAACTTCGCGTGCGCGATGTCGCGGGCCACCACCAGCGTGCCGGTGAGGAGCAGCGGGGTCGAGACCGGGTACTTCGTCAGCTCGGCCAGGATCTCCTTCATGGGCTTGTTGAGGTCCACCTTCACGCCGTGCTCGTGCTTGCCCTTCTTCAGCTCGAGCGGGATGAGGCGGCCCGGCGCGTGGTCGAGCTCCTCGATCCAGAGCCCTTCCCTGTTGATCTTCGCCTTCACGTTGCGGTCGGCCGAGCAGGACACCGCCATGCCGACCGGGCAGGAGGCGCCGTGGCGCGGCAGCCGCACCACGCGGATGTCGTGCGCGAAGTACTTGCCGCCGAACTGCGCGCCGATGCCGAGCTTGTTGGCCGCCTCGAGCAGCCGCTGCTCCAGCGCGACGTCGCGGAACGCCTGGCCGTGCTCGTTCCCCTCGGTGGGGAGGCCGTCGTAGTACTTCGTCGAGGCGAGCTTCACCGTCTTCAGGCAGGTCTCGGCGCTCGTGCCGCCCACCACCACCGCGATGTGGTACGGCGGGCAGGCGGCGGTGCCGAGGTACTTCATCTTGTCGACCAGGAACTTCTCGAGCTTCTCCGGCGTGAGGAGCGCCTTGGTCTCCTGGAACAGCATGGTCTTGTTGGCCGACCCGCCGCCCTTCGCCACGAACAGGAACTTGTACTCGGCGCCCTCGGTCGCGAGGACGTCGATCTGCGCCGGCAGGTTCGTGCCGGTGTTCACCTCGCGGTACATGTCGAGCGCGGAGGTCTGGGAGTAGCGGAGGTTCTCGCCGGTGTAGGTGAGGTACACGCCCTCCGACAGGTACTGCTCGTCCTTCACGCCGGTCCAGACCTGCTGGCCCTTCTTCGCCACGATGGTGGCGGTGCCGGTGTCCTGGCAGATGGGCAGCTCGCCGCGGGCCGCGATCTCGGCGTTCTTGAGGAACGCGATGGCGACGCCCTTGTCGTTCTGCGACGCCTCGGGGTCTGCCAGGATCTTCGCGACCTGCTCGTTGTGCTCGGGGCGGAGGAAGAACGACACCTCGCGCATCGCCTCGCGCGCGAGGCGGGTGAGCGCCGCCGGCTCGACCTTCAGGATCTCCTTGCCCTCGAACGTCCCGACCGACACGCCCTCGCTGGTGAGGAGCCGGTACTTGGTCGCGTCCTTCGAGACGGGGAACGGGTCCTGGTAGTGGAACGCGGGAGTCGCCATGTGTGCCTCTCCTTCGCGGGCGAACGGGGTGGGAAGTCGAAACGCGGGCCGGTGCGCTCTCGGTGCCCGGGGCCCGCAGGAAAGCACAGGACGGCGGCCGGTGTCGATGCGCCGCTGAGCCCCGATCGCACGCGGATTCTCGCCCGGACCGGTCCGCTTTCGGCCCCTCCGCGGGCGCGCGGGCGGGGGCGCTACGCCGCGGCGCGCCGCGGCGCGAGGCGGTCCTTGAGCGCGAGGAAGCGCTGCTCCACCAGGTGGAAGCTCGCCCAGGCGATCAGGAGCGAGGCCGCCAGCGCGGTCACCGCGTAGGCGGCGTAGCCCGCGCGCGAGGCGAGCAGCGCCGTGCCCCAGGGTCGCGCCCGCAGCGCGCCGAGCGCGCCCACGTGGACGAGGTAGTGCACGACGTACAGGCCGTAGCTGTAGCGGCCGAGCGCCCGGAGCGGCGCCGCGGACAGCGCGCGCCGGAGCGGGTGGGCGGTCCCCTCCGTCGCGACCGCGCCCGCCACCAGCCCGCCAAACGCCAGCGCCAGCCAGAGGTGGCTCCAGATCTCGAGCGGCCGCGCGTGCATGTCGAACCCGTGCGGCAGCCCGAGCGCGGCGAACCCGGCCGCCCCGACCGCCGCCGCCGGCCACCAGGCGCGCCGCAGCAGCCCGGCGCCGCCCGGCGCGCGCGCCACCACCGCGACGAGCGCGCCCATGGCGAGCGCGTCCACCCGGCCCGGCGTGAGCCGGTAGGCGCTCCCCACCGGCAGCCCCGAGTCCACGATGAGCCAGCGCAGCGCCGGCCCGGCACAGACCAGCGCGGCCGAGACCGCGGCGAGCGCCCGCCCGCGCGCGAGCAGCACCACCAGCGGCCAGGCCAGGTAGAACTGCTCCTCGACCGCGAGCGACCAGAAGTGCGAGAGCGCCGGGATGACCTGGCGCGCCGCGTAGGCCCAGTTGCCGAGGTAGCCCCAGTACCACCAGCCCCACCGGCCGAACGTCCACTGGTCCACCAGCCCGAGCGCCGGCCCCGCCACCGCGAACACCGCGAGCGCGAGGTAGTAGAGCGGGAAGATCCGGAGCGCCCGCCGGACCAGGAAGCCGCGCCACCAGCCGCGCTGGCCGAGCGTGTCCACCAGGCCGCCGGTGATGAGGAAGCCGGAGAGGACGAAGAACAGGTCCACGCCGGTCCAGCCCAGCCCGAGCGCCGCCACCGCGCGGCGCTCCCAGGCGCCGGCGCCGGGCCAGGCGTTGAGCAGGTGGCAGGCGAGGACGCCGCCGATGGCCAGCCCGCGCAGCCCGTCCAGCGCGGGGAGCGGGCCGCGTGGGCCGGCCGGCATGGCGGCGTCCCGGGGCGTGGCTAGGCGAGCCGCTTCAGGATCTCGTCGGCCATGGCGCGGGTGGAGAGCTTCCCGCCCAGGTCGGCGGTGCGGCAGCCGTCGGTGATGGCCTGGTCCACGGCGCGCTCGATGGCGGCCGCCTCCGGCTCGAGGCCGAGCGAGTGGCGGAGCAGCAGCGCGGCGGAGAGCACGGTGCCCACCGGGTTCGCGATGCCCTTGCCGGCGATGTCCGGGGCGGAGCCGTGGATGGGCTCGTAGAGGCCCGGCCCCTTCTCGCCGATGGAGGCGGACGGGAGCATGCCCATCGAGCCGGCCAGCACCGAGGCCTCGTCGGTGAGGATGTCGCCGAACATGTTCTCGGTGACGACCACGTCGAGCGTGGCCGGGCTGGTGACGAGCCGCATGGCGGCGGTGTCCACCAGCATGTGATCGAGCGCCACGTCGGGGTTCGCCTGCCCGATGGCGGTCGCGATCTCGCGCCAGAGCCGCGAGGACTCGAGCACGTTCGCCTTGTCCACGCTCGTGACCTTCTTCTTCCGCCCCTTGGCGATGCGGAACGCGAGCTCCACCACCCGGCGCACCTCGAAGTCCTGGTACTCGAGCGTGTCCACCGCGCGCGCGTGCCCGTCCTTCACGTCGCGCCCCTTGGGCTGGCCGAAGTAGAGGCCGCCGGTCAGCTCGCGGATCACCATGATGTCCACGCCGCGGAGCTTCTCCGGGCGGAGCGGGGAGGAGTCGAGCAGGCTCGGGTGCACGCGCACCGGGCGCAGGTTCGCGAAGACGCCCAGGCCCTTGCGCAGGCCGAGCAGCCCCTGCTCCGGGCGCACCCTGGCGCGCGGGTCGTCCCACTTCGGCCCGCCCACGGCGCCGAGCAGCACCGCGTCGGCCGCCTGGCAGTCGGCGAGCACCTCGGGCGTGAGCGCGGTCCCGTGCGCGTCGATGGAGCACCCGCCCATCAGCCGCTCGGTGAACGAGAGCGTGTGCCCTCCCCGGCGCGCCACCGCCTCCAGCACCCGCACCGCCTCGGCCGTCACCTCCGGCCCGATCCCGTCGCCCGGCAGCACCACGATCTTCGCGTTCACGCTCGGTGTCTCCTTGGGTTCCTGGTGTGAGGTCTAGGCGAGGGCGAGCCCGTACTCGACCGCGTCCACCAGCGCGATCCAGCTCGCCTCGATGATGTTCTGGCTCGCGCCCACCGTGCTCCAGCGCCGCGGCCCCTTCTGCATGTCGATGAGCACCCGCGTGACCGCCGCGGTGCCGTGCTGCCCGTCGAGGATGCGGACCTTGTAGTCCGACAGGTGCAGCTCCTTGACCTGCGGGTAGTGCCCCGCCAGCGCCTTCTGCAGCGCCGCGGTGAGCGCGTCCACCGGGCCGTCGCCCTCGGCGGCGGTGTGCAGCACCTCCTCGCCGACCCGCACCTTCACCATGGCCTCCGAGAAGATGCCGCGGCCGGTGCGGTGCTCCACGTTGACGAGGAAGTCCACCAGCTCGAACGGCGCGCGGTGGCCCGGCTGCTGGCGGCGCATCAGCATCGCCACCGAGGCCTCGGCCGCCTCGAACGCGAAGCCCCTCGCCTCGAGCGCCTTGATCTCGTTCAGCACCGCGCCCACGTCGGCGATCGAGTCCGGCGCGATGCCGTACTCCTCCGCCTTGGAGAGCAGGTTCCCGCGGCCGGACAGCTCGCTCACCACCACGCGCATCGTGTTGCCGACCCGCTCCGGGTCCACGTGCTGGTAGCTGGTGGCGCTGCGCCGCATCGCCGCGACGTGGATGCCGCCCTTGTGCGCGAACGCGGACCGGCCCACGTAGGCGAGGTGCTCGTCCGGCGCGAGGTTCGCCACCTCGGCCACGAAGTGCGCGACCTCGTACAGCTCGGAGAGCTTGCCGTCGGGGAGGCAGCGCACGTCCAGCTTCAGCTCCAGGGCGGGGATGATCGAGCAGAGGTTCGCGTTGCCGCAGCGCTCGCCGTAGCCGTTGACGGTGCCCTGCACCTGCACCGCCCCGGCGTGCACCGCCGCGAGCGAGTTCGCCACCGCGCACTCGGAGTCATTGTGGCAGTGGACGCCGAGCGGGTGGCCGAGCGCGGCCTGCACCTTCGCGACCGTCTCGCCGATCTGCCAGGGCAGCGAGCCGCCGTTCGTGTCGCAGAGCACCAGCGTCTCGGCGCCGCCGCGCACCGCCGCCCGGAGCGTCTCGAGCGCGTAGCCCGGGTCGGCGCGCCAGCCGTCGAAGAAGTGCTCGGCGTCGTAGATCACCCGCCGCCCCTGCGCGCGCAGGTACGCGAGGCTCTTCTCGATGATGCGGAGGTTCTCGTCGAAGGTGGTGCGCAGCACCTCGGTGACGTGCAGCGTCCAGGTCTTGCCCACCACCGTGCAGGCGGGCGTGCCGGCGTCGAGGAGCGCGCGGATGTTCGCGTCGTCCTCGGGCCCGCCGCCCACGCGGCAGGTCGAGCCGAACGCGGCGATCTTCGCGTGCTTCCAGGGCAGGTCGCGGGCGCGCTCGAAGAACTCGGCGTCCTTGGGGTTCGATCCGGGCCACCCGCCCTCGATGAACGTCACCCCGAGCTCGTCGAGCCGGCGCGCGATCCGGAGCTTGTCCTCGCAGGAGAGCGAGATGCCCTCGCGCTGGGTGCCGTCCCGCAGCGTGGTGTCGTAGATCTGGATCATCCGCGTTCCTTCCGCGCGCTGCGGACGACGCGTCCCCGATCGCCGGCGCCCGTCGCGCCGCGGCCGTCCCGCCGTCCGCTGTGATCGAGCCCCCAACGGGGCTGGACCGTGCACGATACACGACCCGGATGGTTGCGTCGATCCGCCACGTTGCGTGCGGGCGGCGGGCCGCGGCTCACCGCCGGAGCGCGAACAGGAGCGCCCCCACCACGCCGGCCAGGCCGGTCGCGACGTACAGAACGCCGGCGGCGAGCGCCTTCCCGCCGGTGAGCAGGCCGCCGCTGGTCGGCATGCGCCGGCGCACGAACCCGTCGCGCACGCCGATCCAGGCGCAGACCAGGCCGGAGACGAGCAGCACCGCGGCGACGATCCAGTGCAGCGGCTTCGAGGGGTCGAGGAGGGCTTCCAAGGGTCGGGGATTCTACGGTCCTCGCCGGCGGGCGTCACCCGCGGATGCGCGGCCGGCCTTGACCCCGTCGGGGTCTAGATCGGATCCGGCCCCCGGGCGTTCCTACCGCCGAACCCGCACCGGAGGTCGCACCATGTTCCGCACCCTGGCCCTCGCCACCGCCCTCGCCCTCGCCCCCACCGCGCCGGGCGCCCAGCCCGTCCCGGCCGGCCCGGCGCCCGCGCCCGCCCCGGCGCCGCGCGTCATCGCCGTCTCGGGCGAGGGGCACGTGTCGGTGCGCCCGGACGTCGCGGTGCTGTTCGCCGGCGTCACCGCCACCGGCAAGGACCTCCGGCGCGTCACCGCCGACACCGACGCCCAGCTCCGCCGCATCCTCGACGCCCTGGCCCGCGCCGGCGTCGCCGAGAAGGACGTGCAGACCGCGCGCCACGACGTCTCGGTGGACCGCGACTGGAACGTGAAGGGCGGCGGCCCCGGGCCCATCACCGGCTACACGGTGACGGACGAGCTGCGCGTGAAGGTCCGCGACCTCGCCGCCCTCGGCACGGTCATCGAGCGCGTGCTCGCGGTCGGCACGAACACGCTGCGGTCGCTCGCGTTCGAGAAGGAGGATCCCACGCCGGAGCAGGCCCGCGCGCTCGCCGCCGCCTGCGCCACCGCGCGCTTCAAGGCCGAGGCCATCGCCCGCGCCGCCGGCGTGACGCTGGGCGAGGTGCTGACCGTCTCCGAGGGCGGCGAGGTCCGCCCGTTCCCGGTGATGCGCGACGCGCGCGTGATGTCCATGAAGGCGGAGGCCGCGCCGGTGGCCGCGGGCGAGGTCGAGGTGGCCGCGACGGTGAGCGTCACCTTCGCCATCCGCTGACTCGCGACGGCTGCCCGCCGCCCGGCGTCCCCGCGTGGCGCGCCGGGCCGCGCGCGGCTACCCTACGCGCCACACCCGTCGAGGAGCGCACGCGCATGGCCAAGCCGAAGATCGAGGAGCTGGTGAAGGGGAAGGGCCCGGAGGCGGTCCGGGGCAAGACGGTCGAGGTCCACTACACGGGCTGGCTCCTCGACGGGAAGCAGTTCGACTCGTCGGTGGGCGGCAGCCCGTTCTCCTTCCGGCTCGGCGCCGGCGAGGTGATCGAGGGCTGGGACCGCGGCGTCGCCGGGATGAAGGTCGGCGGGAAGCGGAAGCTGACGCTGCCGCCGGAGCTGGCCTACGGGGCGCGCGGCGCGCCCCCGGAGATCCCGCCCGGCGCCACGCTGGTGTTCGAGGTGGAGCTGCTCTCGGTTTACTGACGGTCCGCGTCCGGCCGCCGCCCTCCTGCGCTGGCCCCCGAGAGGAGGCCGCGGCGGCCGTCGCAACCCGCCCGGCCCGCCGTTAGGTGCTCCCCGTCCGCGATCCACCGGAGACAGGAGGGGGCACGTGACCACGACCATCGACTATTCCAGCCTGAGCCTGCAGGACGCGCTCGACCTCGCCATCGGCATCGAGCAGGAGGCGCAGGGCCGGTACGAGGAGTTCACGAAGCTGGTGGGCGGCCGGTACGCCGGCGACGCGTCCGACATGTTCCGCATGATGGCGAGCTACGAGGCCCGGCACCGCACCGAGCTGGCCGAGCGGCGCGCGAAGCTGTTCGGCGCCGCGCCGGCGCACGTCTCCCCGGACGCCGTCGAGGACGTCGAGGCGCCCGACGTCACCGCGCCGCGCGTGTTCATGTCGGCGCGCCAGGCCATGGAGGTGGCGCTCGCCTCCGAGGAGAAGGCGTACGACTTCTTCACGGCCGCGCTCGAGCAGGTGCGCGATCCCGAGGTGCGCAAGCTCTTCACCGAGCTGCAGGGCGAGGAGCTGAAGCACCAGCGGCTGGTGCGCGAGAAGATGGAGAAGCTGCCGCGCGGGCCGGACCTCGAGGAGGAGGACGCGGACGAGCCCGGCTCCGACGCCGGGTAGCCCGGCCCGGCCTCACCCCAGCCAGCTCGGGTTGTGGGTGGTGGCGTCGTACCCGTCGGTCGTCTTGTACCGCTCGTCCGCGCCGCTCGCGGCCGCCGGCGCGGTGCGGGCGAGGAGCGCGCTCACGTCCGCCTCGGCGAGCGGCCGGAAGCCCCGCGCGACCCGCAGCGCCTGCTCCACGCGCTCGAGCGCGTCGCAGCCGGTGATCACGGTCGCGACCGGCAGGCTCATGGCGTAGCGCAGGCACTCCTCGGCCGAGGCGATGTTCCGCTGGACGATGCGCGCGTCCGCCATCGGCTTCATGCCGAGCGGCGCGATGCCCTGCTCCAGGAGCGCCGGCAGCACGCGGTGCTCGAAGCTGCGGAAGTGGGCGTCGAGCACGTTGAGCGGCATCTGCACGGTGTCGAAGCGGAAGCCGTGCGCCCCGGCGGCCGCGAGCATGGCGAGGTGGATGTCGGGCGACTTGTGGCCGGTGAAGCCGAGGAAGCGCGCCTTCCCGGCCCGGCGCGCCTCCAGCAGCGCCTCGGCGGCGCCCCCGGGCGCGAACGTCCGGCCCGGGTCGTCGTCGCGGATCACCTCGTGGAGCTGCAGCAGGTCCACGTGATCGGTCTCGAGCCGGCGGAGCGACTCCTCGAGCTGCTGCGTCGCCGACGCCTTCGTCCGCCCGTCCACCTTCGTCATCAGGAACACGCGGTCGCGGTAGCCGTCGCGGAGCGCCTTGCCCATCCGGCGCTCGCTCTCGCCGTCGTGGTAGTCCCAGCAGTTGTCGAGGAACGTGATGCCGCCGTCCACCGCGGTGCGGAGGATGCGGAGGCTCTCCTGCTCGGAGGCCGGCACCGCCAGGTGGAAGCCGCCCAGCCCGACGATCGACACCGTCTCGCCGGTGCGGCCCAGCGCCCGCCGCGGGACCTCGTCCGCGCCCCCTCCCCGCCCGTCGCCCATGCGCGCGCCCCCGCCGCAGCCGGCGGCCGGGAGCACGGTCGCGGCGAGCGCGGCGCGGAGGAAGTCCCGGCGGGTCAGCGGCGGCATCTCCGCCACACGATGCGGCCGCCCGCGCCGCGGCGGGAGCCTCGGCCGCGCCGCCCGCGTCCGGTGCACGGTCAGGCGCGCGAGGAGCGGGGCGCCGCCGAGCCGCCGGCCAGGAACGCCTCCGCCCGCAGCGCCGCCACGACCTCGGCCTCGCCCGGACCGGCCACGCCGCGCGCGGCCGCCTGCGCGAGCTGGTCCACCACCTCGTTCACCGCGTGCCCGTCGTGCCCGCGCACCCAGGTGTAGCGGACGGTCAGCGCGCTGGCGCGCGCGTCGAGCGCCTCGATGAGGTCCCGGTTCAGCACCGGCTCGCCGCTCGCGGTGCGCCAGCCCTTCTTGCGCCAGCCGTGGATCCACCGGGAGAGCGCGTCCACCACGTAGCGCGAGTCGGAGATCACCTCGACCTGCTCGCCGCCCGGGAGCCCCTCCAGCGCCTCCAGCACCGCCCGCAGCTCCATGCGGTTGTTGGTGACGGCGTTCGGCCCGTCCTCGACCCAGCGCGTGCCGCCGAACCGGTAGGCCGGGCGGGCGCGGTCGAGCACCACGAAGCCGGTGCCGCCCGGGCCGCCGGGGTTCACGAGCGCCGAGCCGTCGGAGAAGGCGATGAAGCGGGCCTGGGACATGGGGCGCGCACCCTACCCCGCCGCCCTGACAGCACCTCGGGGCGCAGCGTGGCCGGCGGGCGCCCGGCCCGCTACCCTGTTCCCGTGCGCCGCCTGCTCGCCACCGCCCTCACCTACGCGCTCGCCGGGGCGGTGGTGGCCGTGTCCTTCCCGCTCGCGCTCGGCCTGTTCCTGCTCACCGCGCCGTTCGACCGGCGGCGGATGGCGGTGAGCGAGCTGCTCCGCTGGCTGGGCGAGGTGCTGCTGCGCCACGCGCCGCTCTGGCCGGCGCGCATCGAGGGGTCGCTCCCGCCGCCGCCCGCCACGTTCGTGGTCGTGCCGAACCACCAGTCCATCGTGGACGCGATCGCGGTCGCGTGCCTGCCCCGCAACATGAAGTGGCTCGGCAAGGTGGAGGCATTCCGGCTGCCCTGGCTCGGCTGGGCGTTCCACCTCGCCGGCTACGTGCCGGTGAAGCGCGGCGATCGCGCCAGCGGCGCGGCGGCGCTGGCGGCGATGCGGCGCTGGCTGGAGGCGGGGGTGCCGGTGGGCCTGTTCGCCGAGGGGCACCGCACCCGCGACGGCCTGCTCCAGCCGTTCCACGCCGGACCGTTCCGCCTGGCCGTGGACCTGGGCGTGCCCATCGTGCCGGTGGCGATCTCCGGCGCCTGGCGCGCCATGCCGCCGGACCGCGCGGCCATCCGGCCCGCCACCATCCAGGTGCGGATCCTGCCGCCGGTGCCGACCGTGGGCCGGACGCCGGCCGACGTGGATGCGCTCCGCGAGGAGGTGCGCGGCCGGATCGCGGCGGCGCTGGCGGAGCTGGAGGCCCCCGCCGCGCCGCCGCGGGCCGCGCCGGCTACGCCTGCTCCAGGATCGCGGTGAGCAGGCGCCAGAACGCCGCCACCGACGCGATCGAGACCCGCTCGTCCGGCGTGTGCGCGTCCCACATGCTCGGGCCGATGGAGGCCATCTCCATGCCCGGGTACTTCTCGCCGATGAGGCCGCACTCCAGGCCGGCGTGGATGGCCTTCACCAGCATCGGCTTCCCGAACAGCGCCTGGTGGACCCCGTTCACCAGCTTCACCATCCCGGACCCCGGCTCCGGCTTCCAGCCGGGGTAGCCGCCGGAGTGCCGGGCCTCGAACCCGGCCAGCGCCGCGATGGCGGCGATCCGGGCCGCCAGCGCGCGCTTGGAGGCGTCGATGGCGCTGCGCGTGAGGAAGCAGACCTCGGCCCGCCCCGTCGTCGCGTCCGCGTCCACGATGGCGAGGTTCGTGGAGGTCTGCACCAGCCCCGGGATGTCCGGGCTCATCGCCTCCACGCCGTGCGGCCCCGCCACGAGCAGCCCGATCACCGCGCGCGCGTCGGCGGCCGCGATCACCTGCGTCGCCGCGCCGGGCTCGAGGACGATCGTGAGGCCGGGATCGAACGCGCCCAGCGCTGCCTTCCAGTCCTGCGCCAGCGCCGCCACGTCCGCGCGGAGCGCCGCCTCGCGGGCCGGCTCGACCCGCACCACCGCCGAGGCCTCGCGCGGGATGGCGTTCCGCTTGTTGCCGCCCTTCAGCGCGGCGACCTCGAGGCCGTGCCTCGCGACCAGCGCCTCGAGCACCTGCCCCAGCAGGCGGACCGCGTTCCCGCGGCCGGCCGCGATGTCCACGCCGGAGTGGCCGCCCTTCAGGCCCATCACCCGCAGCCGCAGCGCGGTCCGGCCTTCCGGCGCCGGCGCGACGGCGAGCGCGCGCGACGCGACGGTGTCCACGCCCCCGGCGCAGCCGATGGTCAGCTCGCCCTCCTCCTCGCTGTCGAGGTTGAGCAGGCGCGGCGCGCGCAGCCAGCCGGCCTTCAGGTTGTTCGCGCCGGTGAGGCCGGTCTCCTCGTCCACCGTGAACAGCGCCTCGATGGCGGGGTGGGCGAGGTCGCGCGAGGCCAGCACCGCCAGCGCCGCGGCCACGCCCACGCCGTTGTCGGCGCCGAGCGTGGTGCCCCGCGCGCGCAGGACCTCGCCGTCGCGCCACACCTGGATCGGATCCTTCTCGAAGTCGTGCGGCGTGCCCTCGTTCTTCTCGCACACCATGTCGAGGTGGCCCTGCAGCGCCAGGGCCGGCCGGCCCTCGCGACCCGGCGAGGCGCGCTTGCGGACCAGCACGTTCCCGATGGCGTCGCGCTCCACCTCGCAGCCGAGCCGGGTCGCCTCCCCGGCGACCCAGGCGGCGGCCGCCGCCTCGTTCTTCGAGCTGCGCGGGATCCGCGAGAGGTCGAGGAAGTAGCTCCAGAGGGCCCTGGGCTCGAGGGTTCCGAGATCGGCGGACATGCGTGCTCCCGTTGCGAAGGTTCGCGGATGCGGTCCCCGCACCGTGCGGGCGGGCTCCGTGCGCGCGAAGCCTAGCAGGAAGCCGGCGCGGCGGAACGCCCTCGCGCGGCGGCCGCGGCCGCGTCACGGACGGCCGGCTCGCGTCTCCCTGCGGCGGGCGTCCGCCCGATGCGCTATACCGACGCCCTCCACACTCCCGGAGCGCTCCCCTCCATGCGGATCTGCATCTTCTGCGGCTCTTCCAGCGGTGTCCGGCCCGAGTACGCGGCCGCCGCCCGCGACACCGGCGCCCTGCTCGGCCGGCGCGGCATCGGGATGGTGTTCGGCGGCGGGCGGGTGGGCCTGATGGGCCTCGCCGCCGACGCCGCGCTCGCCGCCGGCGGAGAGGTGGTGGGCGTCATCCCCCGCACGCTGGTCGAGCGCGAGGTGGCGCACCAGCGCCTCACCGCGCAGCACGTGGTCGAGACCATGCACGAGCGCAAGGCGCTCATGGCGAAGCTGACCGACGCGTTCGTGGCGCTGCCGGGTGGGGCCGGCACCTACGAGGAGCTGTTCGAGATCTGGACCTGGGCGCAGCTCGGCATCCACCGCAAGCCGCTCGGCGTCCTGGACGTGTCCGGCTACTTCGCGCCGCTGCTGGCGATGGCGGACCACGCGGTGAAGGAGGGCTTCATGCGGCCCGAGTACCGCGCCATGCTTCAGGTGGCGCGCGATCCGGCGGAGCTCCTCGACAAGCTCGCCGCGTACCGCCCGCCCGAGCACAGGTGGGCGGCGGCGCGCGACGTGGAGCCCTGAGAGAGCGTGAACCCATCCCCTCCCGTCGCCGCGGCGGCCGATCCGCGTCGCATCGCTTCGTTGCTCCTCCCTGCACATGCCTCGGGGCATGCTCGGTCGTCGCGCCTCGCGCTGCTCGCGTCTCGACCGCCTGGCTCGGTCCGGGGATGGATTCACGCGCTCTGAGGGATCGATCGCCGCGCCGCTCGACTCCGCGCGGCCGAGGCCGCGCGACGCCCGGGATGAGCGGGCCGAGGTCGACGCGTCGCCCCTCTTCGAGGCCTCACGCCCGGCGCCGCAGCCGCCACGGCGCCGGGGCGCCCGCGCGCGCCCAGGCCGCGCGCGAGTCCGGCAGCATCTCGTCGCCGGCGGCCGCGCCCGCGGTGGCGCGCATCACCCAGCCCTCGCGCACGTCGGCGCGCAGCCGCGCCGCCATGGCGCGCGCGCTCGCCACCCGCCACCAGCCCAGCCCCGCCGCGAGCACCCACAGCGCGGCCGTGGCCGGCGCGGCCGCGTGCGCGCCCGCCCGGCCGGCCGCCGCCGCGAGCAGCGCCAGCGTGAGGATCGCGAGCGCCCATGGGAAGCGCGCCACCCGGGCGGCGAACGCGGCGATCTCGTCCTTCTCCTCCGGCGTGAGGGCGCGCTTCACCCAGCCGCCGCCCTGCAGCGCCTCGGGCACGTCCGACACCGGCAGCGCCCAGGTGACCGGGTCCGCCGGGAGCGCCGCGGCCTCGCCCACCGCCACGCGCCGCGCCCTGCCCCGCGCGCCGCCGGGCAGCACCCGGCCGCTGCGGGGCAGCAGCTCGAGCGCGCCGGCGCCCTCGCCGAAGCGCACCGCGAGCCCTTCGTCGAGATCGCGGGCCAGCGTCCGCCAGGCGCGGAGGCCGTCGCGCACCAGCAGCACGGCCGCGGGCACGCCGAGCAGCAGCACCAGCCCCATCCACCCGGTGCCGGCGGCGTAGGCCATGCGCTCGCCGAGGCGCATCACGTGCCGCGCGAACCACGGTGCGAGCGGCACGGTCGCGAGCGCGAGCGGACCCGCCAGCGCGGCCAGCACCGCGCGGAGCGCCAGCCGTCGGCGCAGCGCCGCCGCCCAGGTCCGCTCGCCGGGCGTCAGCGGGCGCGCGCCCGACTCCGGCCGTCCCTCGCAGTACCGCACGCGCCGACTGTACCAGCGGCGCCGCGCGGCGGGGGCCCCGTCACGAGCCGCCGCCGGGGCCCTCGTCGCGCCCGTACGCCCTTGCGGGATCGACGTGGAGCCGCCGCAGCGTCTCGCGATCCGGCGCGCCCGTGGCGGCCAGCCCCTGGGCCTCCTGGAAGCGGCGCAGCGCGGCGCTGGTGGCGCGGTCGAGCTCGCCGCGGCGGTGCGCGCCGAGGTAGCCGCGGTCGCGCAGCGCGTCCTGGATCTCGCCGACCGCGCCCGGGGCGAGCAGCGCCTCCGGCGACGACGGCACGCGCGGGCGCTCGCCGCGCGGGGGGACGCCGAGCTCCTCGGGCCGGTCCGGCGCCTCGGCCGCGCCCCCGGTCGGCGACGGGCGCACCGGCTCCCTCCTGCCGCCGGTCGCGCAGCCCAGGGCCGCCGCCAGCGCGAGCGCGCGCCAGGCCCTCATCGCTTCTCGCCCTTCCGCGGCTGCGCCCGCGGCGGCCCGTGCCCCGGCGACAGCGCCCGCCGCGCCTGCTCCAGCGTGCCCTGCTTCTCCTTCGCCTTCGGCGGCGGCAGGCCGGAGAGGCCGCCGGCCAGCCCGCGGACGAACGCGTTCCGCAGCACGCCGAGGATGGTCGGCACCGCCTGCACCTGCGGCCCTCGCACGCTCCCCTCGATCGGGATGGTGGTCGCGACGACCTCCTTGCCGCCGCGCTCGTCCGAGAACAGGTGCAGGGACGCGTCGGCGAGCATGGCCTTCAGCCGCGTGCCGAGATCCGACGCGCCGGCCTTCAGCTCGGCGTCCTTCACCAGCGGGCGCACGCCGCCGGAGAGCCGGCCGTCCTCGGCGCGGAAGCGCACGTACAGGTCGAGCGTCCCCTTCTCCGGCACGAGGTCGGTCTTCGCGTCGAGCAGCTCGCCCAGCTCCGCGAGCCGCAGCCCGGTGACCGTGCCCTGCCCGGCGAAGGTGAGCTGCTTCGCGAGCGGGTCCGCGGTCGCGAACACCGACACGGTGCCGGAGCGCTGCAGGGTGGCGCGCGCGGCGAGCACGGTGGGCTCCCGGCGCGCCAGCGCGGCGCGGGTGGCGAAGTTCTCGAGCGTGGCCTCGATGCCGTGGAACCACAGCCGCGGCTTCTCCTTCTCGCGGCCGTCCACCCAGAGCAGCTCGCCGTCCTTCACCTCGGCCCGATCGATCCGGAACGGCGCCAGCCGCTCCAGGCCGCGCCCCGCCTCCGACGCCTCCTTCGCCGCCTGCGTGCGCTCGCGCGCCTTCCCGACCAGCAGGTTCAGCTTGGGCCGGCGCAGCTCGACGCCTGCCACCACGTTCCCGTGCAGCAGCTCCTTGCCGTACAAGCCCAGCTCCACGCGCTCGGCCTCCAGGTACGGCAGCGCCGCGCCGCCCGCGCCCACCTTCACGATGCGCAGGTCGTGGATGACGTAGGACAGCGAGAGCAGCCGGATCTCCACGTCGGAGAACGTCCCGCGCATGCCCTCCAGGCCGGCCAGGACCTTGCGCGTCCGCCAGGTGGCGATCGGACCGAGCGCGAGCCGGGCCGCGATCCCGAGGACGAGCAGGATCCCGAGCGCGACGGCGAGGCGTCTGGCGGTGCGGCGCCGCATGGCCTCGCTGAAGCATGGCCCCGGACGCGCGGCCCGGCACCGCCGGGGACCGCCGGCCAGGCGCCCTATCCGGCGGCCACGGCGCGGAGCCCCTGCTCGAGGTCCGCGACGAGGTCCTCGGGATCCTCGAGGCCGGCCGAGACGCGCAGCAGCGCCGGCGGCGCCTCGGGGTCCACCTTGCGTCGCCACTCGACGAGCGACTCGACGCCGCCGAGCGAGGTCGCGTCCCGGAACAGCCGGAGCTTGCCGGGGAGCGCCCGCGCCTCGGCCTCGCTGCCGAGCTCGAACGCGAGCATGGGCCCGGGCCCACGCATCTGGCGGGCGGCCAGCTCCCGGCCCGGGAAGTCCGGGCGCGAGGGGTGCCACACGCGCGCCACCCGCGGCGCGAGGAACTCGGCCAGGCGCGTGGCGGTCGCGGACTGCGCCCGGACCCGGACGCCCAGCGTGCGCACGCCGCGCAGGACGAGCCAGGTCTCGAGCGCGCCCAGCACCGCGCCGCCGACCGTGCGCCCGCGGCGCAGCGCGGCGCCCAGCGCCGGATCGCGGGCCACCAGCACGCCGCCCAGCGCGTCGGAGTGGCCGGAGAGGAACTTGGTGAGCGAGTGCATCACCAGGTCGGCGCCGAGCGCGAGCGGCTGCTGCAGCGCCGGCGTCGCGAACGTCCCGTCCACCACCAGCAGCGCCCCGGCCGCGCGGGCGCGCGCCGCGTGCGCCGCGACGTCCTGCACCTCGCAGGTCGGATTGCGCGGGGTCTCCAGCCAGACGAGGTCGCCCTTGCCCACCGGCGCGTCGAGCGGGACCTTCTCCACCCCGAGCCGCGCCAGCGCGTCGATGGCGGCGTGCGTGCCGTGGTACCCGCCGCGGGCGATGGCCACGCGCCGGGGCTGCAGGTGGAGCAGGGCCGCCGTGACCGCCGCGAGACCGGAGGCGTACACCACCGCGGTGCCGCCCCCCTCCAGCGCGCCGAGCACCGCCTCCAGGCGGCGGCGCGTCGGCTGCTCGTCGCGCGAGTAGACGAGGCCCTCCGGGTTGTCCGCGTCGAAGGTGGTGGAGAGGTGGATGGGCGGGGCGACGTCGGGGGACGGCTCGAGGCCGGCGTCGGCGTGGAGGGCGAGGGTCTCGGGGCGGAGCGGATCGGCCATGCGGCGCATCCTCGTCCCGCCCGGCCCCGGCGGCAAGCTGCCGCACGCGTGACCCCGGCCCCGCCCGGTCACCGGGCGTCACGCTCCGGTTTCGGGCGCGGGCGCGCGGGCGCGGCTAGGATGCTGGCCATGACCAAGAAGCGCGTCGGCATCCTCACCGGCGGCGGCGACGTCCCCGGCCTGAACAGCGTCATCAAGAGCGTCGTGTACCGCGGCGCCGAGCACGACATCGAGGTCGTGGGCATCCGGCGCGGGTGGGAGGGGCTCACCCACCTCGACCTCACCGACTCCGCCAGCAAGGCGCGCTACGTCTGGCCGCTCGATCGCGAGAACACCCGCACCATCGACCGGACCGGCGGCACCATCCTCCACTCCTCGCGGACGAATCCCGCGAAGATGAAGAAGCTGCCGCCGCACCTGCAGGGGACGTCGTTCCCGACCTCGACCAGCACCAAGGGCGGGACGGCCACCACCACCTTCGACGTCTCGAAGCAGGTGCTCGCCAACCTGGAGGCGCTCGGGCTCGACTACCTGCTCGCCATCGGCGGCGACGACACGCTGTCCTACGCGGCCAGGCTCCACGACCTCGGGTTCAAGGTCATCGCGATCCCGAAGACCATGGACAACGACGTCCGGAACACCGAGTACTGCATCGGGTTCTCGACCGCGATCACCCGCGCCATGGACGCGATCGAGCGCCAGCGCACCACGGTCGGCTCGCACGAGCGCATCGGCGTGTTCCGGGTGTTCGGCCGGGACGCGGGGTTCACCTCGCTCTACACCGCCTACGTCACCTCGATCCGCTGCCTCATCCCCGAGCACAAGCCGAAGATCGAGCACGTGGTGGACCTGCTGGTCACCGACAAGCGCGACAACCCCTCGGGCTACGCGCTCATCGTGCTCTCCGAGGGCGCGCAGTGGGAGGGCTACGCGGTGCAGGAGTACGGCGACCCCGACGCGTTCGGCCACCGCAAGAAGGCCAGCGTGGGCGAGTCGCTCTCCGACGAGATCAAGCGGCGCACCGGCGAGGAAACGATCGTCTCCGACCTGACCTACGACCTGCGCTCGGGCGATCCCGACTTCATCGACAAGCTCATCGCGTACACCTTCGGCACCATGGCGTTCGACGCGGTGCTGGAGGGCAAGAGCGGCCTCATGTCGGCGCTGGTCGACGGGCGCTACGACCTCGTCCCCATCCCCGACCCGAAGCTCGGGCCCCGCAAGGTGGACGTGGCGAGCATGTACAACACCGACCGCCTGCGCCCGATCTACGCGAACAAGCGCGGGCTGCCGGTGTTCCTCAACAAGATCTGACGCGACCCCCGGCGCGGCGCCCGGCCCGCGCCGCCGCGGCCGCCCGTCCTCCGGCGCGGCGCCGCGGCGCGGTCCGACCGGCCTACAGCTCGTACAGCGACGTCCCGAGCCGCTTGTAGCCGCGCTCGCGGGCGAGCGCGTCGAGCTGGAGCGTGGTCCAGTCGGCGAGCAGCAGGTCCGGCGCGCCCTCCCGGGCCACCGTCTTGAGGTACCCGTTGCACCCCTGGCACACGTCGAGGCGCAGGCCGTCCTCACCCTCCACCTCGAAGACGTCGATCTTCTCGGCGGTGGCGTTGCCGCAGTACGGGCAGCCGATGCGGCGGAACTTCCAGCGCGTCCCGCAGCAGCCGCAGGCGAGGCGGCGCTCGCGGCCGGCCGCCGCCGGGACGAGCTGCGCCACCACCGGGCGCGCCGCGCAGGTGGGGCAGTGCGCGTGCATCCACCCGTCCTCGTCGCGCCAGGCCTGGAACGCGGCCACGGTGGGCGCGAGCACGCGCCGCAGCGCGCTCCAGCCCAGGTAGCGGAGGAGGCCCGGCTGCGCCGGCGCCTCGGCGTGCTCGCCGTCGAGCACCCAGGCGACGGCGCCGCGCAGATCCGCGGGCCGGCCGGCAAAGCGCTCCTTCAGCTCGCGCACGCCGGCCGCGACGGCGTCGGGCAGCGGCGCGGCGTCCAGCGCGGCGATCACCTGCTCGAGCGCGGCGGCGCCGTGCGCGGCGACGTCCGGCCGGCCCTGCTCGGCGCGCAGGAGCGCGACCCCGCGTCCGTACTCGGCGCGGTAGGCCTCCCACTGCTCCGGCGCGGGCGGGGGGGCCGCCTCGGCGCGCGCCGCGGCGTCCTCGACCCTCCCCTGGACGTCGGCGATCCGTGAGAGGTAGGGGTGGGTGCGCAGCCAGTCCTGGAGTTCCGTGTCCATGGGCCTTCCCTTGTAGCGAAAAGAGAAGCTCCCGGCACCGGGAACCGGCACCGGGAGCTTCGGGGTCGCGTACGCGCTGGCGCGTTACGCGCTGGCCTGCTCTGCGTTCGGCTCGTTCGCCGCCTGGGCGGGCTCCTCCTTCGGCAGCACCGGCATGTGACGGACGGCGAGGCCGAACAGGAAGATGGTCGCCGCGATGAGGCCGAGCGAGACGCCCCACTCGACCGCGCTCGGCAGGTACGGCTGCGCCGAGTCCTGGGGCATGGCGCCCTTCAGGTTCATCGCGAACACCACCACGCTCATGCGGTTCAGCACGATGCCGCCGGTCGCGAGGGCCGACGCCAGGCCCAGGACAGCCGGGCGCTCACGGAGCTTCGCCGCGCCGAGGAGCACGAGCGGGAGCAGGCCGCCCAGCAGCACCTCGACCAGGAACAGGCCGGCCTTCGGGCCGGTGAACGCGTGCCCGAGCTGGCCGCGGACGGCCAGGTCGCCCAGGCGGAACGCCTCGTACACCGCGAGGGCCCAGAACGCCACCTTGCCCAGCGCGGCGAGCTGCGCCACGCGGACCTGCCGCTTGAACGCCTTCGCGATCCACAGCTCCACCAGCACCATCAGGCCCAGACCAGCCGCGACGGACGAGAGGAAGAAGTAGACCGGCATGACCGGCGACCACCAGGCGTGGTCGAGCTTGTCGGGCATGAGCAGGAACAGCGAGCCCAGCGAGCTCTGGTGCATGGTGGACAGCGTCACCGCCGCGATGGCGAGCAGGATGGGCACCGGCTTCTCGCCCGGGCGCGTGCGGAACGCGTACGCCAGGACCGAGAACACCGCCGCCGCGCCGGCGGCGATCAGCACGTTGCGGGACATCAGGTAGACGAACAGCGTCACCGCGCCCACCACGTACCAGGGCGACCAGCGCTTCCAGGCGTCCATCGCCTTCTTCATGCCCCAGCGCTCGAACGGCACCGGCATGAACTCGAACGCGAGGACCGTCACGTACAGGCCGACGCACCAGGAGACCTCGAACATGGCCGAGTGGTGCGGGGCCTCGGTGCCGAGGCGCCAGAAGTGCCACGGCAGGCCGAGGTCGGCGAGCAGCGTCACCGTGACGAAGGAGTAGGACAGCAGGCCCATCAGTACGGCGGACCGTCCGATGGAGTACAGGTCCTTCCGCTGGAGCACGTAGATGAGGCCCGCGGTGGCGAACGCGCCGGCCGCGACCGCGATCCACACCAGGTCGAAGACGATCCAGAGGCCCCAGGCGTAGGTGTCGCTCAGGTTGGTGGAGCCGCCCAGGCCGAGGGCGAACCGGGCCACGAAGGAGATCGCGCCCCAGGCCATCACCGCCGCGAGCAGCTTGTTCGCGGTGGTCCAGAACGGCTGCTTCACCGGGGCGAACTCGGGGTGGTGCTCGTGCGCCTTCCCCTCCTTCGCCTTCACCTCCTGCTTGCGCTTCGACAGCGCGTACACGCCGCCGAGCGCCGCGCCCACCCCGATGACCGCGGGCGGGACCGCCCCGAGCGCCACCGCGCTGCGGCGCGGGAGCGGATCGGTGCCGAGGTCCATGGGGAACCCGAGCTTCTCGAACGGGACCGGCGACAGGTACAGCATGTTGGTCCCGCCCACCTCGTGCTCGCCGTAGACGTGGTCCACGTACTTGGACGGGCTGGCGGCGATGCGCGCGTGCGCCTCCTTCAGCAGCTCGTCCCGGTCGCCGTACTTCAGCGCGCCGGCCGGGCACTGCTTCACGCAGGCGGGGATCGCGTACGCCGCGGCGAGGTGGGTGCGCTCCTCGGCGGTGAGCGCGACGCCGTTGCGCTCCACGGGCACGGCCGCCGTCTGGCGGCCCACGCACATGTCGCACTTCTGGATCTTCGGCGCGAGCGAGTCCCACTCCGCGGTGGGCACGCCGAACGGGCAGGCCCACATGCAGTAGCGGCAGCCGATGCACTTCGAGGCGTCGTAGGCGACCGCGCCCGACTCGGTCTTGTGCAGCGCCGTCACCGGGCAGGCGGCCGCGCAGGCCGGCTCCTCGCAGTGCATGCACTGGCGCTTGGTGGAGACGTACCGGAGCCCGCCCGGCGCGCTCGCGTCCTCCACCTCGTCGAACGTGACCACCGCGAACGTGCTGGAGGTCAGCGTGTTGGGGTTCTGGAGCCCCTTGTCACCGCCGAGCAGGACGGTCTGCTCGGCGGGGAGGTCGTTCCATTGCTTGCAGGTGCTCTGGCAGGAGCGGCACCCGATGCAGTACGTCGTGTCGATCAACGTGGCCTTGCTCATCGTCGTGTCCTTTCAGCGCGCCGCCCCTACCGCGAGGCGACGGCCTCCTCCACGCGAGCGACGTCGACGAGGCACGCCTTCGTCTCCTGGGTGCCGGCTCCCGGGTCCACCGCGTCGATGGTCAGGTAGTTGGTGCTCGGACCGGTGCTGAGGCCCTTGAACCCCCAGTTGTAGGGCATCCACACCACCGGCACCTCCTGGCCGGCGATCGTCATGACCTGCATGCGCTTGGTGACGACGGCCTTCACCGTCACGTTCCCGCGCGCCGAGGTCACCTTCACCTTGTCGCCCGACCGGATCGCGAGCTTCGCGGCCAGCTTCTCCGGCAGCTCGATCACCGGCTCCGGGAACAGCTCGTTCAGCCACGGCACGTTGCGCGTGGTGGACCCGGCGCACCAGTGCTCCGCGATGGACGAGGTCATGAGCACGTACGGGAAGTCCTTCGACGCGCCGATGGGCTGCTTGGCCTTGACCCGCGGGTACTTGAGGCACGGGTTCGTCTGCACCTTCGGGTGCATGACGTTCGCGACCGGGCTCTCGACCGGCTCGTAGTGCTCGGGGAAAGGACCGTCCTTCGGCACGTAGGAGCTGTCGATCGGCAGCTCGTCCTTCGCCTCCTTGAAGGACTTGTACGGCGCGGCCATGAGCCGCCCCAGGCCCTCGGCGTTCATGCGGAACGCGCGCTGGCCCTCCGGCGTGTCCGGGCCCTTGGTGGCGTCCGGCACGTCCGGCGTGTCCTTGCCCTTCCACTTCTTCTCGGTCTCGTCCCAGGCGATGATCGGGATGGTCCCGGGCCAGGGCTTGCCGTTCGCGTCGCAGGAGGCGCGGTTGTAGAGGATCTTCATGTTGCCCGGCCACGACCAGGCGAAGTCCTTGTAGAAGCCGATGCCGGACTTGTCCGAGCTGTCGCGACGCTTCGACAGGTTCTTCCCGCCGGCGAAGACGCCCGCGTACAGCCAGACGCCCGACGAGGTGGAGCCGTCGGCCTGCAGCTGGCCGATGCCGCCCACGAAGTCACCCGCCTTCAGCACCTTGCCGTCGGGGAGCGTCACGTCGCGGTGCACGCGGCCGTTGATCTCCTTCAGCACGTCCTCGGCGCGGCTCTCGGCACGGTAGTCCCAGGCCGCCTTGGCGAGCGGCGCGTCCTTGGGATCCGCCGACCCGGCGTACAGGTCGCGGACCTTGCGGTAGACCGCGTCGATGATCTCGAGGTCGGTCTTGGCCTGCCCGGGCGGCTTCACCGCCTCGTGGCGCCACTGCACCATGCGGCCCGAGCCGGTGATGGTGCCCTCCTTCTCCATGAAGTACGCGGCCGGCAGCAGCAGCACCTCGGTCTGGATCGCCTTCGGGTCGGTGCCCGGGCGCTGCCAGAACGCGGCGGTCTCGGTCTCCCACAGCTCCTGCACCACCAGCATGTCGAGCTTCGACAGCGCGTCGTGCACGTAGGAGAGGTTCGGGTTCGTGACCATCGGGTTCTGCCCGAGGGCCCACAGCACCTTCACCTGCCCGGCGTAGGCGGCGTCGAGGATGCCGTACAGCGAGTAGTCCTTCTTGGCGCTCTTCTTCGGCAGCCAGGCCCAGCCGAACTCGTTCTCGGGGGTGGCGTTCTCGCCGAACCACGCCTTCAGGCCGTTCGCGGTCATCTTCGCGCGGAAGCTGCCGTTGGCCTTCGTCCAGTCCTTGAACGTCCTGTGGACGTGCTCGGGGTAGTTCAGGTAGCCGAACATGTAGCCGTGCAGCACGGACATGTCGCAGGCGCCCTGCACGTTCGGCTCGCCGCGCAGCGCGTTCACGCCGCCGCCCGCCACGCCGATGTTGCCGAGCAGCATCTGCAGGATGCCGTAGCAGCGGATGTTCTGGATGCCCACCGTGTGCTGGGTCATCCCGAGCGCGTACAGGATCGTGCCGGGGCGGTTGTTCGCGTACAGCTCCGCGATCTCGACCACCTGCTTCGCCGGCACGCCCGAGATCTGCTCCGCCACCTCCGGCGTGTAGCGCGCGAAGTGCCGCTTCAGCTTCGAGAACACGCAGCGCGGGTCGTCGAGGTCCTTCGCCTTGACCGGCTTGCGCGCGGCGTCGAGCTCGTAGCCCCACGAGGCGTTGTCGTACTTGTGCTTCTCGTGGTCGTAGCCCGAGAACACGCCCTCGTCGAAGCCGAACTCGTCCTTCGAGACGAGCAGCGCGTTCGTGTGCAGCTTCACGTACGCCTCGTCGTAGAGGCGCTTCTGCAGCACGTGGTTGATGACGGCCGACAGGAACGCGATGTCCGAGCCCGGACGGATGCGCGCGAACACGTCGGCGACCGAGGAGGTGCGGTTGAAGCGCGGATCGACGTGGATGATCTTGGCGCCCTTCTCCTGCGCCTTGCGGATCCACTTCATCGCCATCACGTGGTTCTCGGCGGCGTTGGATCCCTCGATCAGGAAGACCTTGGCGTTCTGCAGGTCAGCCCAACCATTCGTCATCGCGCCACGGCCGAACGATGCCCCCAGACTGGGGACGGTGGGGCTGTGTCAAAGCCTGGCCTGGTGCTCGACGTAGCTCGTCCCGAGGAGACGGCCCATCTTGTTGAAGAGGTAGCACTCCTCGTTCGTGTTCTGGGCGCCGCCCATGAGCGCGATCGCGTCGGTCCGGTTGACCGGGTACTCGGTGTCGCCGTCCTGCTCGGTGGCGGTCCAGCTCGCGTCGCGGACCTCCTTGAGCTTCCGGGCGAGCTTCTCGTACGCCTGCTCCCAGGAGAGCTCCTCCCAGCGGTCGGAGCCCGGCGCGCGGTACATCGGGACCTTCACCCGCTGCGGCGAGTCGTGCGTGGCCTTCATGGCCGCGCCCTTGGTGCAGAGCGCGCCGAAGTTGATGGCGTGGTCCGGATCGCCCTCGAGGTTGACCAGCTGCCCGTCCTTGACGTGGGCGACCATGCCGCAGCCGCACGAGCAGAAGTTGCAGGCGGTGGTGAACTCCTTGGTGCCCTTCAGCTTCAGGGCGCCGGTGGCGGCCCGCGCCTCACCCGGGCCGAAGCCCAGGTCGGCGAGCGCCAGCCCGGCCGTGCCCCCGGCTGCAATCTTCAACCAATTTCTTCTGCTCAGGGTCATTGTGGTGCTTCCCTCTCGTTGCCAATCCGGATGGCGGCTGCTCCGCGGGTCGCGGCGTGTGCACCGCCCGGGCCACCCGATCGACTGCCTCCTCGAGCGTAGGCCGGGCCTCGACGCGGGCGCACTGTACCGATCGGTCCACATTGATGCAAGTACGCGTCACGGCGAGCGAATTTAGGCCCAAGTCGAGTTCAAAGGTCCATGAAGTAGGGAATACCTGTTCCGGGGGAGCGGGAGAACCCCTGGACTTCTCGGGTCCGGTACCGGGTTGATCGGGATCAATTGCGCACGTGCATTTGGTCGCGCGCCCGGGGCCCGGACGAAAATTACGCGCCGGGATTCCCCTGCGGCCGTCCCGGCGCAATCGGTGCGCGGGGGCCGACGCGCGCCCGGGGGCGCCCGCGCGATGCCTCCCTGCCCGGCCCGCACAACGGGCATACTTTGACGAGGCGGGGCCGCGGGCCCGGCCAGACGCCCATGCCCAACCGCCGCCGCCCGCCCGTCGTCGTCCTCCGCACGCACGCGGTGCCCGCGGCGGTGGCCGCCATCAGCCTCGCCGCCGCGCTCGCGTCGTGGCAGTACGTCCGCGCCGCGGTCCAGGCCCAGGAGGCGGCGCGCTTTCGCGAGCGCGCCACCGCCGGCACCGACGCGATCCGCGACCGGATGAACGCGTACGTGGCGATGCTGCGCGCCACGCGCGGCTTCGTCGAGGCGACCGGCGGCGAGCCGGACCGGATCGGCTTCCGCGCCTACGTCCAGAGCACGGAGCTCACCCGCTACTACCGCGGCATCCAGGGCCTCGGCTGGAGCCGGGCGCTCCTGCCCCGCGACCTGGAGGCGCACGTGGCCGCGGTGCGGGCGCAGTGGGACCCCGGCTACCGCGTCTGGCCGGAGGGCGAGCGCGCGCTCTACTCCAGCATCGTCTTCCTCGAGCCGCTGGACTGGCGCAACCGCCGGGCGATCGGCTTCGACATGTTCTCCGAGCCGGTCCGGCGCGCGGCGATGGAGCGGGCGCGCGACAGCGGCGACGTGGCCGCGTCCGGGCCGGTGGAGCTGGTGCAGGAGGCCGGCAGCGAGCGCCAGGCCGGGTTCCTCGTCTACCTGCCGGTGTACGCTCGGGCGCCGCGCTCGCTGCAGGAGCGGCGCGAGCTGCTGCGCGGGTGGGTGTACGCGCCGTTCCGCGCCACCGACCTGCTGCGCTCCACGCTCGACGACGCGCCGGCGCGCACCATCGGGCTGGCGGTGTACGACGGCGAGGCGGAGACGACCGATGCCCTGCTGTACGACGACGGGACCGCCGCCCGGGGCGGCGCGCTCACGACCGCGCAGCGCCTGGAGGTGGCCGGCCGCACCTGGACCGTGCGCCACACCGCCACCGCCGCGTTCGTCTCGCTCACCGACCGCGCGCTCCCGGGCCTGGTGCTGGGGGTGGGCGCGGCGCTCACGGTGCTGCTGTTCTGGATCACCCGGTCCGAGGTGATGGCGCGCGGCCGCGCCGAGCAGGACGCGCGCCGCACCGCGTTCCTCGCCGCCGCCAGCCAGCGGCTGGCCTCGGACCTCGACTACCGGCGCACGCTGCCGGAGGTGGCCCGGCTCGCCGCCGAGCGGGTGGCGGACGCGTGCGTGGGCTGCGTGGTCGAGCCCACCGGGCCGCTGTGGTTCGCCGGCCACCGCGAGCCGGCGCGGGCCGAGGGCTGGCTGGCCGCGGCCGCCGCCGCCGGGCTGGATCCGGAGGGGCGCACCGGGATCGCGGCCGCCCTGTCCACCGGCCAGCCGCACGAGGTGGACCACGCGCCGGACCGCCTGCCCCACTTCGCGCGCTCGCCGGCGGTCGCGGCGCGGCTGCGCGAGGAGCGGGTGGAGGCGCTGCTCAGCGTGCCGCTGGTGGTCCGGGGCGAGCCGGTCGGCGCCGTGACCCTGCTCTCCGCGCACGGCCCGTTCGACGCCCACGACCGCGCGCTCGCCGAGGACCTGGCCCGGCTGCTCGCCGCCGCGGTCGACACCGCGCGGCTCACCTGGCGCGCCCAGGACGCGGTGCGCGTCCGCGACGAGTTCCTCTCCATCGCCTCGCACGAGCTGAAGACCCCGCTCACCTCGCTCGCGCTCCAGTCCGACAGCCTGCGCGCCAGCGCCGGGCGCGGCGACGCGGACGCGCTCGTGCGCAAGTCCGAGGTGATCCGGCGCAGCGTGGACCGGCTCACCCGGCTGGTGGCGAGCCTGCTCGACCTCTCGCGCATCAACGCGGGCCGGCTGGAGCTGGAGCTCGAGCCGGTGGACCTCGCCGAGGTGGCGCGCGACGTGGTGGCGCGGTTCGAGGAGGAGGCCTCGCGGGCGGCGTGCCCGCTCTCGCTGGAGGCGCCCGAGCCGGTGGTGGGGCGCTGGGACCGGGTGCGGCTCGACCAGGTGCTCACCAACCTGCTCGGGAACGCGGTGAAGTACGGGCCGGGCCGCCCGGTCGAGGTGCGCGTGCGGACCGACGGAGACCGGGCGCTGCTCTCGGTCCGCGACCACGGCATCGGCATCTCCGCCGCCGACCAGCGGCGCATCTTCGAGCGGTTCGAGCGCGCGGTGTCGCGCCGCCACTACGGCGGGTTCGGACTGGGGCTGTGGATCGTGCGGGAGATCGTCGAGGTGCTGGGCGGGACCGTCCGCGTCGAGAGCACGCCCGGCGCCGGCTCGACCTTCACCGTGACGCTGTCGCGCGCGCCCGAGGCCGCCGCGACGCACCGGGCCGGCGCCGCCACCACCAGCCCGCCCCCCACCGCCTGACCGCGCTACGCCGGCCCCGGCTGGCACCGCGGACACCACCAGGTGCCCTGGGCGTGCGGGCCCTGGCGCGCGAACGCGATGGGCGCGCCGCACCGGCGGCACGGGCGCCCGCCCCGGCCGTACACCCAGGTCCGCTCCCGCGGGTTCATGCGGCGGGTGGTGCGCCGTCCGCCGCGCCAGGTCTCCACCCCACCCGGCCCGGGCGGCGGCACGTTCTCGCCGATCAGCCGCCGCGCCGTCGCGATCACCGCCCGGAGCTCGCCGTCGTCGAGGTCCTCGACCCGCCGGAACGGGCTCACCCCGGCCACGAACAGGATCTCCGACTTGAGCTCGTTCCCGGCGCCGGCGAGCGCCGCCTGGTCCACCAGCGCGTCCGCCACCGCGAGCCCCCCGCGCGCCCGCAGCCGCCGCTCCGCCTCGGCCGCGTCGAACGCGGGGGAGAGCAGGTCGGGCCCGAGGCGTGACAGGGCCCGGTGGCGCCCCAGGTCCGCCGCGCGGAGCCACTCCGCGACCGGGAGATCGAACGCCACCGCCACCGCGTCCGGCACCTCCAGCAGCACGCGCATCGCCGAGGCCGGGCGCCGCCAGGGGGCGCCGGGCCGGTACAGGTGCCAGCTCCCGTTCATGCGCAAGTGCGTGCGGAGCACCAGGCCGCCGGAGAGGTGGAGGAGCAGGTGCTTGCCGACGGCCTCGGCCCGCTCCACGGTCCGGCCGACCACCGGCGCGTCGGCGGCCACGCGTGCCAGCCGGGGCAGCACGGTCTCGAAGCGGACCACCGGCTTGCCGGCGAGCGCGCGGTGCAGGGCGCGCGCGGCCCGGGCCAGCGTGTCGCCCTCCGGCATCAGGCCAGCCCGGCGCCGGACGGGAGCGTGAGCGCGCCGGCGGCGCGGCGCGGGAGCTGCAGCGCGGTCCCCGCCGGCGAGAACCCGGCCTGCACCAGGAAGCCGGCCAGCGGGTGCTCCGCCGCGGCGGCCCCGTTCACCTCCTCGAGCAAGGCGCCCTCCCCGCGCGCGAGCGCGTCGCGGGCCAGCCCCGCGAGCGCGGCCGCCACCGCCTCGCCCACCCGCGAGCGGTCCGGCTCGTCCTCGGGCAGCCACGCCAGCATCTGGCGCAGCCCGCGGGCGACCCAGGCGCCGGGCGCGCCGTCCACCAGCACCACCTGGGCGCCGACCGCGCGCGCCGGGCGCTTGCCGTCCGGCGCGCCCGGCACCGGCGGCCACTCCACCAGCGCGCCCCAGGCGTTGGCCGGATCGGCCGCCGCCAGCGTCACCACCTCCGGCGCCTCGCCCGGCTCGCGCGACGCGCGCAGGAGGTCGAGCGCGCCCGGCTGCGCGAACTGCATCGCGCCCACCCCGGCCACGAAGTACCCGCGGCGGATGCGCCCGGACTCCTCCAGGTGGCGGAGCACGTCGTAGACCGCGCCGAAGCCGCCCGGCAGCGCCTCGGCGGCGGCCACGCCGCGGGTGACCACGCCGTAGCGGGCGAGGAGCTGCTGCGCCACCGCCGCGCTCCACTGCGTCGGGGTGGGCCGGGGACGGCCGCCGGCGTCGCGGCGCGCCTCCACCAGCGTCCAGCGCCCGCCCGCGCCGGGCGGCGCGGAGAGCCGCGAGCGGTACCCGGCCGCCGACGCGCGCCGGGCGGTGCGGCGGGCCCGCTCGCGATCGCGCCGCGGCGCGGCCCGCGCGGCGCGGGCCCGGAGCACCTGGAACGTGTCGTTCGTCACCAGGCCGCGCCACACCAGCGCCCAGATCGCGTCCACCGTCTGCTGCGCGAAGCCGCCGCCCGCCGCCTCGTGCAGCTCCGGGAAGAAGCAGGCCCCGCGGCGCGCCAGGTGCTCGAGGACGCGCCGCTCGCGCGCGTCCTCCGGCGGCTCGGCGGGGCGCGCCGGCGGGAGCAGCGCGGGCAGCGCGTCGGCGAGGAACAGCGCCACCCGCCCGTCGCGCTCGCCCAGCGGCTCGAGGCCCACCCAGGTGACCTCGCCGCCCGCCGCGAGCGCGTCGAGATCGCCGGGCAGGTAGCCCTCCACCCGCGCCGGCAGGATCTCGCTCTCCAGCAGCGACGCGGGGAGCGGCGCGCCCTGGAGCTTCTCGACCGCGTCCAGCACCGCGTCGAGCCCCGCGGTCCGCCGGGTGATCCCGTGCCAGCCGAGCAGCGTCCGACCGAGCACGCGCGGCTCGACCGGCTCGATCTCCTCGCGGAGCTTCGCCAGCGAGCGGCGCCGCAGCGTCCGGAGCACGTCCGGGTCGCACCACTCGCGCTCCGCCCCGTGCGGCCGGAACGCGCCCTCCAGCAGCCGGCCCGCGCGCCCGAGCCGCTCCAGCACCCGCTCCGCCGCGGCCCGGGCCAGGCCGAGCCGCGCCGCCAGCTCGCCCGCGGTGAACGGCGCGTGGCGCCGCGCGTACCGCGCCACCAGCCCGTCCAGCGCGTCCGGCACCGGGGCGAGCAGCGCCTCGGGCACGCCGGGCGGCAGCGGGACCCCGAGGCCGTCGCGGTAGCGGGCCGCGTCCTCCACCGCCACGAACCGCTCCTCGCCGCCGACGCGGAGCGCCACCGCGCGCCGCTCCGCCACCAGCCGGTCGAGGCTCGCCGCGACCTCCGGGCTGGCCGCGCGGCGCCCCACCTCGGCCCGGGTGAGATCGCCGAGGCGGAGCAGCATGTCCGCGAGGCCGTCGGCGCTGCGCACCCGCAGCTCGGGCGGCAGGAGCTGCAGCCGCGCCTCCAGGTCGGCGAGCGCGTCCGCGTCGAGCAGCTCGCGCAGCTCCGCCTCGCCCAGCAGCTCGCGGAGCTGCGCCTGGTCGATGGCGAGCGCCTGCGCGCGGCGCTCCGCCAGCGGCGCGTCGCCGTCGTAGATGAAGCTCGCCACGAAGCCGAACAGGAGCGACCCGGCGAACGGCGAGGGCACCCGCGTGTCGGCGACCGCCTGGCGCACCCTCCCCGCCTTCAGGTCGCGCATCAGCTCCACCAGCGCCGGGATGTCGAACACGTCGCGCAGGCACTCGCGGTACGCCTCGAGGAGCAGCGGGAACTGCGCGAAGCGGGACGCCACCGCGAGCAGGTCGGCGGCGCGCTTGCGCTGCTGCCACAGCGGGGTCCGCTGACCGGGGCGGCGGCGCGGCAGGAGCAGCGCGCGCGCGGAGGCCTCGCGGAAGCGGGCGGCGAACAGCGCGGTGGCCCCGAGCTGCTCCACCACCAGCGCCTCGACCTCCTCCGGCTCCGGGAACAGGAAGTCCACCTCGGGCGGCTGGTCGGTCTCGGGGAGCCGCAGCGCGAAGCCGTCGTTGGTCCAGAGCGTCTCCGGGTCGGCGCCGAGCCGATCGCGGGCGCGCCGGGCCGCCGCCATGCACCACGGCACGAGCACCGCGCTGCCGAACGGCGCGAGCACGCACACGCGCCAGTCGCCCAGCTCGTCGCGGCAGCGCTCCACCAGCACGGTCCGGTCGTCCGGCACCGCCCCGGCCGCCTGCTGCTGGTCCTCCAGGTAGCGGACCAGGTTCTCCGCCGCGCGCGCGTCGAGGCCGTGGCGGGCCCGCAGCCGCTCCAGCGCCGCCGCGCGCGGCACGCCGCGCAGCTCCCGCACCAGCCGCCCGATGCGCCGCCCCAGCTCCACCGGCCGCGCGGCCGCGTCGCCGTGCCAGAACGGCATCTTGCCGGGCTCGCCCGGCGCCGGCGACACCAGCACGCGGTCGTGCGTGATCTCCTCGACGCGCCAGGTGGAGGCACCCAGGGTGAACGTCTCGCCCACGGCGGTCTCGAAGACCATCTCCTCGTCCAGCTCGCCCACCCGCGCCTGGCCCTTGGCGCCGCCCAGCAGGTACACGCCGTAGAGCCCGCGGTCGGGGATGGTCCCGCCGCTCACCACCGCCACCCGCCGCGCGCCCTCGCGCGCGCGGAGCACGCCGCGCACCCGGTCCCAGGTGACGCGGGGGCGCAGCTCGGCCAGCTCCTCCGACGGGTAGCGGCCGGAGAGCAGGTCGAGCACGCCCTCCAGGATCCCGCGCGGCAGCTCGGCGAACGGCGCGGCGCCGCGCAGCGCGGCGTGGAGGTCGTCCACCCGCCAGTCGTCGAGCGAGACCATGGCCACGATCTGCTGCGCCAGGACGTCGAGCGGGTTTCGCAGGTAGCGGGTCGCCTCGACGTCCCCCTCCTGCATGGCCTCGGTCAGCGCGGCGCACGCCACCAGGTCGCCGCGGTACTTCGGGAACAGCACCCCGGCGCTGGGCGCGCCCACCTGGTGGCCGGCGCGCCCGATGCGCTGCAGGCCGCTCGCGACCGAGGGCGGCGCCTCGATCTGGACCACCAGGTCCACCGAGCCCATGTCGATGCCCAGCTCGAGCGAGGAGGTGGCCACCAGGCCGCGCACCCGGCCGGCCTTGAGGTTGTCCTCGATGGCGATGCGCTGCGGGCGGGCGATGGAGCCGTGGTGCGCCTGCACCAGCGTCTCGCCGGCCAGCTCGTTCAGCGCGCCCGCGAGCCGCTCGGCCACCCGCCGGCTGTTCACGAACAGCAAGGTGGTGCGGTGCGCCTTCACCAGCTCGAGCAGCCGCGGGTGGATGGCGGTCCAGATCGAGGCGCGCGGCGGCGCCTGCGAGGCGTCGCCGCCGGGCAGGTCGAGCGGCTCGCCGAGCCGCGCCATGTCCTCGACCGGCACCTCCACCGTGAGCTCGAGGGGCTTGCGCGATCCGGCGTCGACCACCGTCACCGGGCGCCAGGCCGGGCGGGCGGCCCGGTCGCGCAGCTCGCCCAGCGCGCCCTCGGCCTCGCCGGCCGCCGCGGGCGCGGCGGGGACGGCGCCGCCCAGGAAGCGCGCCACCTCGTCGAGCGGGCGCTGCGTGGCCGAGAGCCCGATGCGCTGCAGCGGCCGCCCGGCGAGCTGCTCGAGCCGCTCCAGCGACAGCGCCAGGTGCGCGCCGCGCTTCGAGGGGACGAGCGCGTGGATCTCGTCCACGATCACCGTCTCGACGGTGCGCAGCCCCTCGCGCGCCGCCTGCGTCAGCAGGAGGTAGAGCGACTCCGGGGTGGTGATGAGGATGTCGGCCGGATCGCGCGCGAAGCGGGCCCGCTCCGACGCGGGCGTGTCGCCGGTGCGCACCGCCACGGTGGGGATCCGGTGCGCGTCGCCGCGCGCGGCGGCCACCTGCGCGATGCCGGCGAGCGGCGCGCGCAGGTTGCGCTCCACGTCCACCGCGAGCGCCTTCAGCGGCGACACGTACACGACGCGCAGCCGCTCCCGGCGCGCCGGCTCGGGCGAGAACATGAGCCGGTCGATGCAGGAGAGGAACGCGGCCAGCGTCTTGCCGCTGCCGGTGGGCGCGAGCAGGAGCGTGCGCTCGCCCCGGTGGATGGGCGGCCAGCCGAGCGCCTGCGCGCGGGTCGGCGCCTGGAAGGCGCGCTCGAACCAGGCCCGCACCGCGGGGTGGAACGGCACCGCCGCCGGTCCCGGGGATCGCGCCATCCCCCGAGTCTAACGGAGGGGCCGGACGGCCGCCCCCGGCGAGCCGGCCGCGAGCGCCAGCGCGCCGGCGCGCACGCGCACCGTCACCTCCACCGAGGCGACCCGCGCCCCGGCGCGCAGCCCGCCGGGCTCCGCCTCCACCCGCGCCCCGGGCTCGCCGCCGCGCCCGCCGCCGCCGCCGGCCAGGCCGCGGATGACGCTCCCCGCGATCCAGGCCGCGCCGCCGGCGCGGGGCGCGGCCTCGAGCTCGGGCTCCGCCGCGGCCACCGCCACGAGCTCGACCGCCGCGCGGCCGCCGACCTGCTGCGCGCGGGCGACCTGGTCGCGCGCGGACACCACCTGCAACCGGCGCGGCGCGCGCCGCGGGGGCGCCCTGCGCGGCAGCAGGCCCTTTCCGGCCCGGGCCAGGTTCGCCTCGCGCAGCGTGGGCGGCGCGGGCGCCGGCGCGGCGGGCTGGGCCACGGGAGGACCGCCCGGCGCGGCGGAGGACGGCGGTTCGGCCGGCGGCGGCGCGACGGCCGCCAGCGAGAGGAGGAGCGCGGCGAGCGACGGGGACATCGGACCTGCCCATCCACGGCGCGGAGAGGCGCGCCGTCGATACCGGCGGCGCGAGGGGGCGCCGTCCGCTCGACGTTGCGTCGCCGGGCGGCGGGGCGCCACGCCCCGCGCCCGGCCCGCGGCGCCCGCACGGCCTGCGACGCGGCGCGGCGTCCCCCTCCGGACGGGCGGCGCACCCGCGCACGGCGGGTTAGAAAGGGGGCGCCCCGCACCCGAGGACGCGCCCCCATGAACCCAGCCTTCACCGACCACCTGCGCACCCAGCTCGACCGCCTCCAGGCGGAGGGGCTGTTCAAGCGCGAGCGCGTCATCACCAGCCGCCAGGGCCCCTGGGTCGAGGCCGACGGCCGCCGGGTGGTGAACCTGTGCGCGAACAACTACCTCGGCCTGGCCGGACGGCAGGAGCTAGTGGACGCCGCGGTGGCGGCGCTGCCTCGCTGGGGCTTCGGGATGTCCTCGGTGCGGTTCATCTGCGGCACCCAGGACGTCCACAAGGAGCTGGAGCAGCGGCTGGCGCGCTTCCTGGGCTTCGAGGACGCCATCCTGTTCTCGTCCTGCTTCGACGCGAACGGCGGCGTGTTCGAGGCGCTGCTCGGCGAGGAGGACGCGGTCGTCTCCGACGCGCTCAACCACGCCTCCATCATCGACGGCATCCGGCTCTGCAAGGCCCGGCGCCACCGCTACGCGAACGGCGACATGGCCGACCTCGCCGCGCAGCTCGCCGCCGCCGACGCGGCCGGCGCGCGCTTCAAGCTGGTGGTCACCGACGGCGTCTTCTCCATGGACGGGTACCTCGCCAACCTGCCCGCCATCTGCGACCTGGCCGGGCGGCACGGCGCGATGGTGATGGTGGACGACAGCCACGCGGTGGGCTTCATCGGCGAGCACGGCCGCGGCACCCACGAGCACCACCGGGTGATGGGCCGGGTCGACCTCGTCACCGGGACGCTCGGGAAGGCGCTGGGCGGCGCGTCGGGCGGCTACGTGGCCGGCTCGCGCGAGGTGGTGGAGTGGCTCCGCCAGAAGGCGCGCCCCTACCTGTTCTCGAACACGCTCGCGCCGGTGATCGCCGCCACCAGCATCGCGGTGCTCGACCTGCTGGAGTCCGGCGACGCCCTGCGGCGGCAGCTCCGCGAGAACGCCCGCCACTTCCGCGCCGAGCTGACCCGGCTCGGCTTCGAGCTGCTGCCGGGCGAGCACCCCATCATCCCGGTGATGCTCCACGAGGCGCCGCTGGCGCAGGAGATGGCCCGCCGGCTGCTCGACGAGGGCGTCTACGTCACCGGCTTCTTCTTCCCGGTGGTGCCGAAGGGGCAGGCCCGCATCCGCACGCAGATGAGCGCGGCGCACTCGCGCGAGGACCTCGACCACGCCGTGGCGGCGTTCGAGAAGGTCGGCCGCGCGCTGGGCGTCATCCAGGGACGTTGACCGAGAGGAAACATCACGCGATGAAGGCACTCGTCAAGGCGAAGCGCGAGGAAGGCATCTGGATGCAGCACGACGTGCCGGTCCCCGAGGTCGGGGTCCACGACGTGATGATCCGGGTCACGAAGAGCGCCATCTGCGGCACCGACGTGCACATCTACAACTGGGACGAGTGGAGCCAGAAGACCGTCCCGGTGCCCATGGTGGTGGGGCACGAGTACGTGGGCCGGGTGGAGAAGGTCGGGGCCGAGGTGGAGGCGTTCCGGCCCGGCGAGCGGGTGAGCGGCGAGGGCCACGTCACCTGCGGCTTCTGCCGCAACTGCCGCGCCGGCCGCCGGCACCTCTGCCGGCACACGGTGGGCGTGGGCGTGAACCGGCCCGGATCCTTCGCCGAGTACGTGGTGATCCCGGCCGACAACGTCTACCGCATCCCGGACGACATCCCCGACGACATCGCCGCCATCTTCGACCCGTTCGGCAACGCCACGCACACCGCGCTCTCGTTCGACCTGGTGGGCGAGGACGTGCTCGTCACCGGCGCCGGGCCCATCGGCGTCATGGCGGCCGCCATCGCGCGGCACGTGGGCGCGCGGCACGTGGTCGTCACCGACGTGAACGACTACCGGCTCGACCTGGCCCGCCGGATGGGCGCGTCGCGGGCGGTGAACGTGGCGAAGGAGGACCTGCGCGCGGTCATGTCCGAGCTGGGCATGCGCGAGGGCTTCGACGTGGGGCTGGAGATGAGCGGGAACGGCCGCGCCTTCCGCCAGCTCCTCGAGGTCATGAACCACGGCGGCAAGGTCGCCCTGCTCGGCATCATGGCCGGGCCGGAGCCGATCGACTGGAGCCAGGTGGTGTTCAAGGGGCTCCAGCTCAAGGGCGTGTACGGCCGGGAGATGTACGAGACCTGGTACAAGATGGTCGCGATGCTGCAGAGCGGGCTCGACCTCACCGCGGTCGTCACGCACCGCTTCTCCATCGACGACTTCCAGCAGGGCTTCGACGTCATGCGCAGCGGGCGCTCCGGCAAGGTGGTCCTGGACTGGGGCGCCGCGCGCTGACCGCTTCACCGACCGTGATCTGACACCGCGCGTGCGGCGCGCCCGCGCCGCGCGGCAACAAGCCGCGCGCCGGTCGCACCCGCACGCGGGGTGCGACGCCGCGAGGACTGCGCCCGGATCCCCACCGGACCGGTCCACTTTCGTCCCCGCCGTGCCCTGCGCGAACGTCGCACGCGCAGCGCGTGCGGGCTGCCCGGACCCGGGCCGATCGGGCGCGACCGGGCATGCGGACCGGTGGAATCCACATCCTGCGGACCGGCGCGGCCAGCGCGCTCACGGCCCGCGCCACGCGGGCCGGCGGCGGCGCGGCGCACCCCGCGCCCCGGCGCACGGTGCGGCCCGTCCGCGCGCGCGAACGAACCGCGCTCCGTCGCGCACCGCGTGCGCCGCGCGGGGGTGGCGCCGACCCATTGCCGCCACCCCGCCCCGGTCGAACGCTGGCTCCCGCAACGCCGCGCCCAGACCGGAGCGCGGCTCATCCGCCCCCCGGCGGAGAGGAGAAGCCAGATGAGCGACCAGCAGCAGAAGAGCGGAATCGGACGTCGCGCGATGCTCAAGGCCACGGCGGTGGCCGCGGGCACGGGCCTCGCGCTCGACCTCTTCGGCGGGAAGGCCGAGGCAGCCGAGCCACGCGCGAAGCGGCCGCTGCCGAAGAAGTGGGACGAGACCTGGGACGTGGTGGTGGTGGGCTCCGGCTTCGCCGGCCTGGCCGCCGCGGCCGAGGCCGCCAAGGCCGGCGCCAAGGTGACGGTGCTCGAGAAGATGCCGGTGTACGGCGGCAACTCGATCATCAACGGCGGCGAGTACAACGCCTGGACCGACGAGCTGCACCTGCGCGAGAAGCTGAAGCTCCCCGACGACTCGAAGGACCTCCACGGCAGCGACACGCTGAAGGGCGGCGACTACTACGGCGACCCGAAGCTGGTCGAGATCCTCTGCCGCGAGTCGCCGAAGGCGCTCGACTGGATGATCGACGAGGGCGGGCTGCAGCTCCGCGAGATCCTGAACCGCACCGGCGGCCACACCGCCTACCGGACCCACACCTGCAAGGAGGGCGTCGGGCGCGGCTACACCGAGGCCGAGCGCAAGATCGCCGAGAAGGCCGGCGTGAAGGTCCGCCTCAACCACGAGATCACCTGGATCTGGCGCGCCGACGTGGACGGGCCGGTGCTGGGCGTGGAGGTGAAGGCCCGCGGGAAGAAGCTCCAGGTCAAGGTCAACCGCGGGCTGGTGCTCGCGTCCGGCGGCTTCAGCCGCGACGTGAAGATGCGCATGGCGTTCAACCCGAGCCTGGTGGCGAGCTACAACTGCACCAACCACCCGGGCGCCACCGGCGAGACCATCCGCTTCGCGCAGGCCGTCGGCGCGGACACGCTGCACCTCGGGTTCATCCAGCTCTACCCGTACGCCGAGCCGGACACCGGCATCCTCGACGCGCCGGCCGTCTACCCGTTCCGTGGCCCGGGCTACGGCATCCTGTACGTGGACAAGAAGGGCAAGCGCTTCGTGAACGAGCTGGAGCGCCGTGACGTGGTCTCGCGCGCCGAGATCAACACAGGCATGAAGCCGACCTACTCCATCTTCAACGCGAAGATGGCGCCGCTCATGGGCGGGACCAAGGAGGAGATCGACGCCGGCATCTCCAAGGGCCGCTTCGTGAAGGCCGACACCATCGACGAGCTGGCCGGGAAGCTCGGCCTGCCCGCCGACACGCTCCGCGAGACGGTCGCCACGCACAACCGGTACATCCGGGAGAAGAAGGACCCGGACTTCGCCAAGCCCATCACCGACCGCATGCTGCCGCTCGAGGAGGGGCCGTTCTACGGGATCGCGCAGTGGCCCGCGGTGCACCACACCATGGGCGGCCTGCGCATCGACGAGCAGGCGCGCGTGATCGACATCTGGGGCAACCCCATCCCGAAGTTCTTCGCCGCCGGCGAGGTCACCGGCGGCATCCACGGCGCGAACCGCCTCGGCGGCAACGCCGGCCCGGACGCGGTCGTGTTCGGGCGCATCGCCGGCCGCAGCGCGGCGGGCGCCAGCCCGGCCGCCTAGGCCGGCCCGCGGACGCCCGGCGCCGGTCCCGCTCGCCGGCCCGGGCGCCCGCCCTTCCCTCACGGAGCCATCCATGAACGCCCTCGTCGCGCTCGCCGCGCTGGCGCTCGTCGCCGCCGCGCCCCCTCGCCCCTCCGCCCACGCCGGCAGCTGCAAGCAGTGTCACCCCTCGTGGACCGTGCTGCCGAAGGACCACCCGCCGGTGAAGGGCACCACGCTCGCCGCCTGCCTCGGCTGCCACAAGCCCGCCGCCGACGCGAAGCCGGACGCGTTCTCGGCCCGCCTGCACCGCGCCCACCGCGCGCCCGACGCCGACTGCACCGTCTGCCACACGCTCTCCCGCGGGCGCTTCGGCCTGGCCGGCGGGAAGCAGCCGATCGGCAAGCTCGCCGAGGGCGACGCGCCGCTGCGCCGGGCCGCGGCCTCCTGGGCCGGGTCGGCGCTGCTCGACGGCGCCCACGCCCGGGCCGACGTCTCCTGCGCCGGCTGCCACGCCGGCGAGCTCCCAGAGCCGGGCGCGACGGTCGCGAACGACCGCTGCCTCGCGTGCCACGGCCCGGCCGACGCGCTCGCGAAGGCGACCGAGCCGGCCGTGCACCCCGACCGCAACCCGCACCACTCGCACCTCGGGGAGATCGACTGCACCGTCTGCCACCACGCCCACGCCGCCTCGGAGAACTACTGCCTCAACTGCCACCCCAAGTTCGAGATGAAGAAGCTGCCGGGCGCGGAGCGTTGACGCCCGGTCACGCAGCACCGGAGGAGACACCATGATCGACACCGTCATACGGCTCGCGTGCGCCGCCGCGCTCGCGGCCTCCGCGCCGGCCCTCGCGGCCGAGCCGGCCACCGCACCCGAGAAGCCCTCGGTCGCGCTCCACGGGTTCGTGTCCGCCACCGTGTTCGTGCAGGACGCGACCACCGGTCCCTGGAATGGCCAGGGCTCCCTGTTCACCGTGACCGAGCCGCGCACCGACGAGACGTTCCTCGGCGGCGACCTGCGCCAGACCCGGCTCCAGCTCGCCGCCACGGGGCCCGCCATCCTCTCCGGCCGCGCCACGCCGCGCGCGCTGGTCGAGGCCGACTTCTTCGGCGGCAACACCGGCGGCGCGTTCGGCGACGAGTCGGTGGGGCCGCGGCTGCGCCTCGCCTACGCCGAGCTGGTGCTGGGCAACACCACCTTCCAGGTGGGCCAGAACCACGGGCTCATCTTCGCCATGGCGCCGGTGAGCCTCGCGCACGTCGCGTTCCCCGCCAGCTACGCGGCGGGCGGCATCGGCTGGCGCTTCCCCGGCGTGATGGTGTTCCACCGCATCCCGCTCGCCGGCGCCCACGTCCTCGAGCTGGCGGTGAGCGCCACCCGCGGCTCCTGGAGCGACGCGGACGCCGACCTGCCGCTGGGCGTCTCCTACGGCGAGGCGTCCTCGATCCCGCAGGTCGAGGCGCGCGCCATGCTGAGCGGCAAGCCCGCCGACGGCGTCGCCTACTCCGCGTTCCTGGTCGGCCACTACGATCGCAAGGACCTGACCGGCGTGGGCGCCACCGCCCCGGAGGACGGCGTGGACGGCTGGGCCGCCGAGCTGGGCGGCAAGGTGACCGCGGGCCGGCTCCAGCTCGCCGCGAACGGCTGGACGGGCCAGGCGGTCGGCCAGCTCTTCGGCGCCATCGTGCAGTTCGGGGACATCCAGGGCTGGGGTGCCTGGGCGCAGGCGGGATGGTCGTTCACCGACACCGTCTCCGCCCACCTGTTCGCCGGCATGGACGATCCGGACGACGCCGACGTCCGCGAGGCCGGCGCCACGCGCCTCCGCAACGTGTCGGTCGGCGCGCTGACCAAGTACTGCGAGGGGCCCTACACCCTCGGCCTGGAGTACTACCGGTACGAGACCCGGACCATCACCGGAACCCGCACCGCCGACCAGGGGTCCCTGACCGCGATGTACTCCTTCTGACCAGCGGTGAACCCCTCGCAGCCCCGGGCCCCCGGCCGCGTCCCGCTCGCGGCCGGGGGCCCACTCGTCCGGGCGCGTCCGCCCCGCGAAGCAGCCACGGATCGTGAAGGCAGGCCTCGACACGGGACCGCCCGGTGCACAGGCTCGGAGGTGCCCGCCCCCGCGGCGGGTCACCGATGCTCCCCGCCCTGCTCGCGCTCGCCCTCGCCGCCCAGCCCGTCCCCGCCGTCCAGACGGTGCCCGCGGCCCTGCCCTCCCCCGCAGCCATCGCGCCGCCGGTCGCGCCGGACCTGCCGCTCGACGCGCCCGAGGTGCGGCCGCCGGGCGACAGCGTCTACCGCCTGGTCCCCTGGCTCGACGTGCCGCTCACCGCGCTCGCGGCGGGCGTCGCCATCCTTCCGGCGCGCTACCCGTTCAGCTTCATCACCCCGCGCTGTCCGTGCGATCGGGCCGAGGTGAACGGCTTCGACCGCTTCGCGATCGACCTGCACAGCCGCGCCGCCGGGGTGATCAGCGACGTCACCGTGCTCGCCTCGGTGGGCGTGCCGGTGGTGGCGGACGCGTTCTGGGTGGGGAACACGCGGGCGCTCCGCGAGGACCTCATGGTCCTCACCGAGACGCTGGCGCTCAACTCGGCCGCGGTGATGACCGTGAAGTTCGCGGTGCAGCGGCCGCTGCCGGTCACCTACGCCGGGCGCGACGGCCTGGTGAAGCAGGCGCAGGGCTACCGGTCGTTCTACTCCGGGCACACCTCGACGGCGGTCGCGGCGCTCACCGCCGCGTCGTGGACGTACACGCTGCGCCGGGGCCCGGCCGCGTGGCCGTGGCTGGTGACCGCGGCGGTGGGCGCGAGCGTGGGCGCGGAGCGGGTGCTGGCCGGGCGCCACTTCCCCACCGACGTGCTGGTGGGCGCGGCGGCGGGGTTCGGGTTCGGGACGCTGGTCCCGCTGCTCCACGCGCGCGGCGGGCGGCTGCCGGTGGCGCTCGCGCCCATGGGGCGCGGCGTCCAGCTCACCGGCACCTGGTAGCGCCTCCCGGCGCGGCGCGGGCTACTTGCGCACGTGCGCGGGCGCGGGGCGGAGCGCGGTGCGGGCGTCGAGCTCGCAGAGCGCGTTCCAGAGGCGGGCCAGCGTGCGGATGAGGCGGATCATGCTCGGGTTCCTCCGTGGGGTCCGGCGGGGGGGCGACCCGGCGGCTCAGCCGTGCAGCCCGGCACCGGCCGGGACCGCGGGCGGCTCGGGCTCGTTGGCCGGCTCCACCTCCTCCGGCACGGTGCCGGCGAGGACGGCGCGGGCGCGGGCCTGGTCCAGCTCACCCTCCCAGCGCGAAACCGCCACCGACGCGACGCCATTCCCGATGAGGTTGGTGATGGCGCGGGCCTCGGACATGAAGCGGTCCACGCCGAGCAGCAGCGCCAGCCCCGCCACCGGGATGTTGCCCACCGCGGACAGCGTCGCCGCCAGCGTGATGAAGCCGCCGCCCGTCACCGCCGCGGCCCCCTTCGAGGTGAGCAGCAGCACCGCCAGGATCTCCAGCTCCTGCACCAGGGTGACGTGCGTGTTGGTCGCCTGCGCGATGAACAGGGTGGCGAGCGTCAGGTAGATGGACGTGCCGTCCAGGTTGAAGGAGTAGCCCATCGGCACCACCAGCCCGACCACCGGCTTGGAGCAGCCGAGCTTCTCCATCTTCCGCATCATGAGCGGCAGGGCCGACTCGGAGGAGGAGGTGCCGAGCACCACGAAGATCTCCTCCTTGATGTACCGCAGGAACCGGAACAGGCTCAGCCCGCACCAGCGGAGCACCAGCCCCAGCATCAGCACCACGAACAGCGCGCTGGTCGCGTAGAAGCAGGCGATGAGCTTGCCGAGGCTGAGCAGCGTGGCGATGCCGTACTTCCCCACCGTGAACGCCATGGCGCCGAACGCGCCGACCGGGGCGAGGCGCATCACGAACCCGACGATGCGGAACAGCACCAGCGACAGGCCGTCCACGAACTCGAGCACCGGGCGGCCCTTGTCCTTCAGGGCGGCGAGCGCGGCGCCGAACAGCACCGAGAACAGCAGCACCTGGAGGATGTCGCCGCGCGCGAACGCGTCCGCCACGTCGCGCGGGATCACGTTCATGAGGAAGTCCACCGTGCCGTGGGCCTGCGCGCCGTTCGTGTAGGACGCGATGGCCTTGGTGTCGAGCGTGGCCGGGTCCACGTTCATCCCGGCGCCGGGGCGCGCCAGGCGCGCCACCACCAGGCCGATGGCGAGCGCGACGGTGGTGAGCACCTCGAAGTAGAGCAGCCCCTTCAGCCCCACCCGCCCGACCTTGCGCAGGTCGCCCATCTTCGCGATGCCGGTCACCACCGTGGCGAACACGATGGGCGCGATCAGCATCTTCACCAGCTTGATGAACCCGTCGCCGAGCGGCTTCAGCGACGCGCCGGTGGCCGGGAACAGGTGCCCGACCAGCGCACCGAGGACGACCGCCAGGAGCACCTGCAGGTACAGGCTGCGCGCGAGACGCTTCACGTGTCTCTCCTGCCGGGAGCCGCCGCCGCCCGGCGCGGGGTCGAGGCCGGCGGTCGCGCCGCGGGCCGGTCATGTGTGCCGAGGCCCCGCCCCAGAGCACCTTCGGTGCCGGATCGCCCGCGCGCGGAAAGCGGCGTGATCACCCGCCGCTCGCGCAGCGCGTCGCGATCCGAACCAGCATGCCGCGCGTTATCGCGACCGCGCGCCGCAGGGCCCGTGCGGGTGCGGACCGCAGTGATCCCGCGCGTCTGGGCCCTGCCATGCCAGCGGGCATGGACATTCCCGCGGGAATGCCCGTTCGGCGGCGCGGCCGGGCCGCTGCGCGTTCCGCGGGATCAGCGCCGGTAGGACTTCAGGCGCTTCGAGAGCGCGGGCTGCGAGATGCCCACCAGCCGCGCGGCGAGCGTCTGGTTCCCGCCGGAGCGCCGCATCGCCTCCTGCACCAGCAGCTCCAGCGCCTCGTCGAACGTGGGCAGCCGCTCCACCACGCCGAAGGGGTTCTGCCCCTCCTCCGCCGCGGGGTGGGCGCCGTTGCCGTGCCGGCCGATCGCCTCCAGGAACGCGTCCATGGAGAGCACGCGGTCGCGGTGGCGGCTGACCGCGTCGAAGCACATGGCGCGCAGCTCGCGGACGTTGCCGGGGAAGTCGTGCGTCATGAGCAGCTGCGCGAGCTGCTTCGGCGGGGTGGGCTTCTTCTTGCCGAGCTGCCGCGCGGCCTCGCCCAGGAAGTGATCGAGCAGGAGCGGCACGTCCTCGCGGCGCTCCCGGAGCGGCGGCACCCGCACGCGGTGCGTGCGCAGCCGGTAGTACAGGTCCCGCCGGAACATCCCGGCGCGCTCCTTGGCGGCGAGGTCCTGGTGCGTGGCGGCGACCACGCGGACCTTCACCCGCTTCGGCCGGTCGCTCCCGAGCGGGAAGAACTCGCCCTCCTGCAGGAAGCGCAGCAGCTTCACCTGCGACGGCACCGACAGGTCCCCGATCTCGTCGAGGAACAGCGTGCCGTCGGCGGCCTCCTCCACCATGCCGCGCCGCGGCTGCTCGGCGCCGGTGAACGCGCCGCGCACGTGGCCGAACAGCGTGTCGGCGAACACCGCGTCGTCGAGCCCGGCCACGTTCACCGCCACCAGCTTCCCGGGCAGCCCGGAGAGCCGGTGCGCCGCCCCGGCCACCAGCTCCTTGCCGACCCCGCTCTCGCCGGTGACGAGCAGCGGCTGCGGGCTGCGCGCCACCGCCTCCACGTACGAGAACAGCGTCAGCATGGTGCGGTCCTGCGTGACGATGCCGGCGAACGCCTCCGGGTTGCGCAGCTCCCCGGACATGAAGCGCGCGGTCATCTCGCCGTTCTCGCGCTGCAGCTCCTGCATGCGCACGGCGCGCAGGACGCCGGCGACCAGCCGGTCCTCCTCCTCGGTCTTCACGTGGTAGTCGAACGCGCCCAGCTTCATGCAGCGCACGGCGGTCTCGACCTGGTTCATCCCGGAGACCACGATGACCTTCACGTCGGGGTGCTCCACCGAGATGCGGCCGAGCAGGTCCTCGCCGGAGAGGTGGGGCATGGTGAGGTCCAGCAGCACCACGCCCACGTCGTTGCCGTCGAGCACCTCCATCACCCGGCGCGCGTCCTGGCAGGTGAGCAGGTGGGTGATGCCGGCCGCGCGCTCGAGCGTGAGCGAGACCGAGCGCAGCCAGGCGGCCTCGTCGTCCACCGCCAGGATCGCGAACGCGGGATAGAACGACTCGCTCACGCCGCGCCCTCCTCGCGCAGCGCCGGCAGCACCAGCGCCGCGGTGGTGCCGACGCCGGGCTGCGACCCGAACTCGAGCCGGCCGCCGTGCTCCTTCACGATCCCGGCGGACACCGACAGGCCGAGGCCGGTGCCGCCGCTCTCGCGCTTGGTGGTGAAGAACGGGTCGGTGAGGCGCGCCAGGTGCTCGGGCGGGATGCCCACGCCCTCGTCGCGCACCTCGAGCACCACCTCGCCGGCGACGGGATCGTGGCGGATCGAGAGGCGCAGCGCGCGATCGCGGTCGGGGAGCGCCTGGCAGGCGTTCAGGAGCAGGTTCACGATCACCTGCTCGAGCCGGTGCGGGTTGCCGCGCACGCGCGGCAGGCCGGGGGCGAGCGCCAGCTCGAACCGCGAGGTCGCAGCGCGGATGGGCGCCTCGAGCAGGCGGACCGCGGCCCGCGCCGAGGTGCCGAGGTCCATGGGCTCGAGCCGCGGCGCGTCGTCGCGGCGGGCGAAGTCCTTCAGGTCGTCCACGATCCGCTTGATGCGCCGGCCCCCCTCGGCGATCTCGTCGAGCATCTGCGGGATCTCGTCGCGCATCCGCGCGTACGGGACGCCCGCCAGCTTCAGGTCGCGCTCGCGGGCGCGCGCATCGAGCGCCTCCTGCGCGTCGGCGAACGCGGCCTTCAGCGTGGGCACGTTGAGCAGGATGTAGCCGGCCGGGTTGTTGATCTCGTGGGCCACCCCGGACACCAGCACGCCCATGGCCGCCGCCTTCTGCGCCTGCACGAGCTGGTGCTGGTGCTCGCGGAGCGCGGCCACCGCCCGCTCGCGCTCCGCCACCTCGCGCTGCAGCGACGCGGTGCGCTGCGCGACGAGCCGCCGCAGCGACCGGCTCCAGGCGACGCTGGCGCCGAGCAGCACGAGGATGGGCAGCGCGCCGAGCGCCGCGTAGCGCGCCACCGCCTGCCAGCCGATGGGCCGCGGCTCGAGCGGCCCCAGCCAGCGCGCGTGGATGGCGTCGTAGCGCCCGGTCTGCTTCAGGATGGCGAGCCCCTCGTCGAAGCGGGCCAGCAGCTCGCGATCGCCCTTGCGGACCGCGTACCCGTAGCGCTCGGCGCGGACCGGCTCCCCGACCGGCTCGACGTTGCTGAGCCCGAGCTGGCGCTGCAGGTAGATGCCCGGCAGGAGCGCCAGCACCACGCAGTCGTGCTGGCCCGAGGCGAGCAGGCGCAGCGCGTCGGCGGGCGTCTGCGTCCGGATCACCCGCGCCGCCGTGCCGGCCCGCGTGATCTCCTCGTCCATGATCCCGCCGCCGAACACCACCACCTCGCGCCCGGCCAGCGCCTCGATCGAGCGCGGGTGCGGGCCGTCCTTCCGGACGAATATCGCGTGGTGGACGATCGCGTGCGGCGCCGCGAAGTCCAGCCTGCGCGCGCGCTCCTCCGACCACGAGATGCCCTGCAGCACGTCGATGCTGCCGTCCGCCAGCCCCGCCCGGATCCCCGCCCAGTCGCCGAACCGGAATTCGACCGTGAACCCCATCACCTCGCCGATGGCGCGGGTGAGGTCCACGTTGAACCCCGCCGGCTGACCCTTCTCGTCGAGGAACTCGTAGGGCGGGTAGGAGCGGTCGGCCCCGACCACCACCGCGCGTCCCCCCTGCGGCTGCGGCGCGGGCGGGACCGCCCGTGCAACCGGGGCCGCCGCGAGCAGCGCCGCGACGAGCAGGCAAGCCTGGATTCGGCCCATCGGTCGCCACGCTACGACGCGCGCGGCGCCGCGACAAGCGGGGGCCAGGCCGGGATCGCTTGGATCCGGGCGGAGATGCTCGCCGGACGTCGCGTGACTCGAAGCCGGGGGGGCCGTGGGTTCGGGTCCTCTTGTGCGCTCCCGCCCTCGCCCGCTCCCGCGACGTGGAGAAGGAATGCTCGGCGCGGGACTTCGGTCGTAGGACGCGCGCGGGTCGCGCTCGATGCTCCCGGGCGCGCTCGCGAACTCGGCCGCGCGTATCGCTGGCGCGACGCGCGGCCTCAGACACGCTCGCCGCGCACGCCGGCTGGATACGCGCGCGAGAGGTGGCCGCCGCGTGCTGCGCCTGCGCTGACAGTCGCGGTCGCGGGCGAGGGCGTACGCGCTGCGGACGGGGGTCCGTGCGGGCGGCTTCGAGGCACCACGGCGACAAGTTCCTCCGGCGAACGCTCCCCACCAAGGGCCTGGAGGCGGCTCGCGTGGCCGACCGCGAAAGGACGACGGCCCCGCCCCCGAGTGCCGGGAGCGGGGCCGCAAGGGTCCGGCGCCCGGAGCGCCTAGTGCCCCGGCTCCGGCGAAGGCTCCTGCTGCTTGCCGTGCGCGTGCGCGGTCTTCCAGAACTGCGCGGGCAGGAGCGTGAACGCCATGATGGCGACCTGCGAGGCGATGAAGCCGGTGAGCGCCCAGAACGCGCTGTCCATGAAGCCGTAGGAGTGGAGCCCCACGCCCAGCATGTTGACGCCGAACCAGGACAGGCTGGTGATGACGTTGCCGAAGATCGCCATCGCCATGATGCCGCGCTCGCGGACGAACCCGCCCCAGCGCGCGTGCAGGATGATCGCGTTCCACAGCACGATGAGCAGCGCGCCGTTCTCCTTCGGATCCCAGCCCCAGAACCGGCCCCAGGACTGGTCGGCCCAGATGCCGCCCAGCACCGTGCCCAGGAAGCTGAAGAAGAGCGCGAAGCAGATGACGCCGTAGGTCATCCCCATGAGCGCCTTGGTGGTGCCCGGGTCCGGCTTGCGGACGAGGTGCTTGCGGAGCGTGTAGCCGATCGCCATCGCGCCCGCGAGGAACGTGCCGCTGTAGCCGATGGTGATGGTGACGACGTGGGTGGCGAGCCAGAAGTTCGAGTCCAGCACCGCCCGCATCATCTCCATCGTGTCGCCGTCGCCCGAGAGGTGGTGCGCCACGATGAGCGAGGCGAACCCCGAGGCCGCGGCCACGGCCGTCGCGAACCCCTTCCTGTAGATGCGCTCCAGGATGACGCCCAGCACCACCGCGCCCCACCCCACGAACACCGCCGAGGAGTAGAGGTTCGTGACCGGCGGGCGGCCCTGCAGGAGCACGCGCGAGACGAGGCCGAGCGTGTGGATGACGGCGCCCGCCACCAGCAGCCCGTACGCGGCCGGCTGCAGGATCTTCGGCTTCCACAGCCAGGACGCGAACAGCGCCAGCATGGCGAGCACGTACACCACCATGCCCGCGTAGAACGGCTGCGCGCGGTTGAAGACGATCTCGTGGCCCGCCAGGTCGATCGAGCCCGGGCGCGCCGCCGCGTCCGCAGCGGCCACGTCGGCCACCGCGCGGCCGAAGCTGGAGGGATCCTGCGCCATGTACGCGACCGAGAGGCGCGCCCAGCTCGAGAGCGCGTCGCCCGGCTGGCCCGACGCGGCGCCACGCAGCGCCTGGCCCATGTTGAGCCAGTCGTCGCCGGTGGTGCCCGCGGCCGGCGGGATGGGGCGGAAGTACGCGAGCTCCTCGATGGCCTGGTGCCGCTGCTGCGCGCCCGGCGTGCCCGCCGAGGCGACCTCGGCGGCGAGGCCCGGGGAGCCGGCGAGCTGCACGGTGTTCTTCAGCCGGTAGTAGAGGTAGACGCGCTCGAACAGGTTCGCGATGGCCGACTGGAAGCGCGTGCGCTGCTTCGCGTCCACCTGGTGCGCCGCCATGGCCTGCTTCTGGATCTCCTCCAGGTGCGGCACGAGCGCGGTGAACGAGAAGTAGCGGTTCGAGCTCTGGCGCATGCCCATGAGCCCGAGGACCTCGGGGTCGTTGATCACGAACACCGGGTACTTGTCCGCCAGCTCCGGGCGGAACAGGACGTCCAGGATCCACTCGTCGGAGGCGATGGTCCGGCCCTTCTCCGGCCCGTCGCCGTCCGCGTCGTACTTGAAGCTCTGCTGGCCGCGGATCATGAGCAGCGCGTTCCGCGACACCGAGTCCACCGGCTTCACGCGCCCGCCCTCCAGCACCGGCAGGCGGCCGAACGCGTCGGTGTCGAACCCGCGGACCGGGCTCGGCGGGATGACGGCGATGGCCGCGCCGACCACGGCGAGGCCGCCGGCGAGCCAGGGGATCAGCTTCTCGAGCTTCATGAGTGCGCCTCCGCCGCGGCCGCACGGCGCCGCATCGACCTTCTCATCGTGATGGCGAAGTGGACGAGCAGCCCCACCGTGACCAGCACGCAGGAGATGTAAGGCAGGAGCCAGCCCGGGTTCGACACCACCTGCAGGATCGAGAGGGTGTCGCCCTTTCCGAAGCTGGCCTGGTAGAACGCCTTCCCGTCGTAGCGCAGCGGCTGGTTCATGTAGATGAGCACGTCGCGCGACTCGCCCCTGGCCGGGTTGTTGAGGTGCACCAGGCTGGAGAAGTTCTTCGGGATCTCCGTGCCCGGGTACACGTCGTGGGTGAAGTCCTTCAGCGTGAGCGAGTACGGCAGGTAGACCCGCCGCGAGCGCATCGCGAGCTGGTAGGTGCGCCCCTCGTGGACGAACTGCTGCGGGGCGGCGAGCAGCGCCGACACCAGCCAGGTGCCGTAGCTCCGCCCGCCCGCCACCGGCTCGACGAACGCGGCGGTCGCGTTGGGGCGGTCGTCGGTGGTGACCGGGGGCAGCTCGGCCACGCGGATGCTCGCGCCCACCCCGGCGGTGGCGATGGCCGGCGCGTCGTTCGGCGTGCGCATGGCCAGGTCGGCGTTCTTGAGGAAGCGCTTCACCTTGAGCGTGATGGGCGTCCCGGGCACCTGCACCTCGTCGGCGCGGGCGAGCAGCGTCTCGGGGATGCCGTACACCTCGTCCCAGGCCGGGTCGGTGACGTCGATGACCGCCAGCTCGTTCTCGCGGGGGTACTCCACGTAGTTCGCGGTGTGCCCCTCCTCGAACGCGAGCTGCATGTCCTGCTGGAACATGCCGGTCACGAACTCGCCGATGACGAGCAGGATGAGGCCTGCGTGGACGATCCAGAGCCCCGCCTTCTTCCAGGAGAGCTCCAGCCGCTTCAGCTGCGCGGCGATGAGGTTCACCGCCAGCACCGCGCCGGCGAGCGCGCCGCCGGGGAACACCGGCACCGAGAGCACGGTGCCCGGCACGTCCCACCAGACGAGCCAGCTGCGCATGTAGACGTTGACCGCGCCCCAGGTGCCGAGGTGGACCTGCGCCAGCGTGCAGGCCACCACCAGCACCATCAGCGCCGCCATGCAGACGATGGTGAGCTTCAGCGAGGTGAGCACGCCGAGCAGCGCGCGCAGGGGCCGGTTCTCAATTCGCGTCAAGGCGGAGGCTCTCCAGCAGGGAAACGAACTCGGGCTTGCGCGCGCCGACCGCGGACGCGTCGCCGGACATCTTCAGGAACCAGGTGTTCCCCTCGGTGAACGTGAAGCCAGCCACCACGCGAGTCTTCTGCTGGCCCTCGCCGAGGAAGTCGTAGACCGACACGTCGCCGGCGCGGGTCTTCACGTGCTTGCGCGCGGAGGCGAGCGCGGCGTCGTCGAGCGGCGGCAGGCCGATCTGCCCGCGCCACCGGTTCACGTTGGCGAGCTCGCCACCCGCCGGGCCGGGGAGCACGATCACCGTGACCTCCACCTTGCCGCCCGAGGCCGGGGGCGTGATCGTCGCGTAGCGCATCGCGCCGCCCCCGCGGACCTCGTTCCAGCCCTTCGGCAGCGTCCACGCCAGCGCGGACGAGCCGGTCGGCTGCGCCGGCGGCGGCACGTCGCCCGCCATGCCGGGCGCGCCCATCCCGCCGCCCATGCCCGCGGGCATCGCCGCCATGCCGACCGGCTCCTGCGCCGGCGCAGACTTCGGCACGCGGAAGTGGCTCACCGACTCGCGCTGGCAGCCGCTCGCGGCCAGGGCCAGCGCGCCCAGGACCACCCATACGGGTGCGACAGACGACCACGGACGTGCGCCGTCCCGCCTCGCGCCCGGATCAGGTGCTTCGACTCGCATCCATCCCTCGTGTACGGGCGGCCAGCCGCCCTCGAAACCGCAGCGAAGTTGCGCATGCCGCAGCGCTGTGACCGTCCAGCGCGGGCTGCCATTCAACAGCAAGCCCCCGGAACCCTTCCGTACCAGACGGGGCAGGAACCTATCCCTTGAGATGATCGGGATCAAACGGTTCGTCACGCGCTTTCCGGGCCTCCGGTGCGGCCCTTTGTCGCAGGCGGCCGCTCGCCCGCGGGCGCCGCGGACCGCCCGCCCCTTCGCGCTTGCCGCCGGCCGGGCCCGGGCGGACAACTGGCACCGTCCGTCATGACCACGCCCGCCCCCGCCCGCGCCTCCCTGACCCGCTTCGCCTGGCTCTCCATCGCCGCGGCGGTCACCACCATCGGCCTGAAGACCGGCGCGTACCTGCTGACCGGCTCGGTGGGCCTGCTGTCCGACGCGCTCGAGTCGCTGGTGAACCTCGTCGCCGCGATGCTCACGCTGGCGATGCTGGGCGTGGCGGCCCGCCCGCCCGACGAGGAGCACGCGTACGGGTACGGCAAGGCGGAGTACTTCGCGAGCGGCGCGGAGGGGGCGCTCATCCTGCTCGCGGCGGCCGGGATCGCCTGGACGGCGACCGAGCGCCTGCTCTCGCCGCACCCCATCGAGCAGGTGGGGCTGGGCCTCGTCGTCTCGGTGGCGGCGTCGCTGGTGAACTTCGGGGTCGCGCGGGTCCTGCTGCGGGCGGGGCGGCGGCACCACTCGATCGCGCTCGAGGCCGACGCCCACCACCTCATGACCGACGTGTGGACGTCGGCCGGCGTGCTGGGGGCGGTCGGGCTGGTGGCGCTGACCGGCTGGCAGCGGCTCGACCCGCTCATCGCGATCGCGGTGGCCGCGAACATCGTCTGGACCGGCGTGAAGATCATCCGCCGCTCGGCCCTGGGGCTGCTGGACCGCGCGCTCGCGCCCGAGGAGCAGGCGGCGCTCCGCGCCGTGCTCGACCGCCACGCCTGCTCCGAGGTGCAGTTCCACGCGCTCCGGACGCGGCAGGCGGGCTCGCGCCGCTTCGTGACGGTGCACGTGCTCGTCCCCGGCGCCTGGACGGTGGCGCGGGGGCACGCGCTGGTGGACGCGATCGAGCAGGAGGCGCGGGCGGTGCTGCCCAACGCCACCATGGAGACGCACCTCGAGGCCCTCGAGGATCCGGCCGCCTGGCAGGACCAGGAGCTCGACCGGCCGCTGCCGCCGGCCGCGCCGCGCCAGGCACCTTGACGCGGCGCGAACGCCTCGCCATCAGTTGCAGGCCGCCGGGTGGCCGGCGCGGAGGCGCGGCATGAGCCAGGAGACGCTGAACCCGCAGGCCCGCCAGATGGCGGACGAGTCGATGTTCCGCAACCTGGCCGCGCAGGCCTCGGCCATCTGGCCACAGGAGGCGCCGCTGTTCCGGCGCTACGAGCTGCCGCCCGGCGCGCGCATCCTCGACGCGGGCTGCGGCACGGGCGAGATCACCGCCCGCCTGGCCGGGCTGTTCCCGCAGGCGACGCTGCTCGGGGTGGACGTGCTCGAGGCGCCGCTCCGGGTGGCCCGCGCCCGGCACGGCGCGCTGGCGCCGCGCGTCTCGTTCACGCAGGGCAGCGTGTTCCACCTGGCGCTGCCGGACGGCGAGCTCGACCTCACCGTCTGCCGCCACGTCATCCAGGCCATCCCCCACCCCGAGCGCGCGCTGGCCGAGCTGGCCCGGGTGACGCGCCGCGGCGGGCGCATCCACCTGCTCGCCGAGGACTACGGGATGATCCACATCCCGCCGCGCACGCTCGACCCGGCCGACTTCTGGCCGACCGCGCCGCGCGAGTTCGGGGCCCGCACCGGCTCGGACATGCTGGTCGGGCGGCGCGCCTACGCGATGATGCGCGCGCTCGGGCTCGCCGACATCACGCTCGACTACGTCGCCGTGGACACGCTGCGCGTGCCGCGCGAGACGTTCGCGGCCATCTGGGAGGCCTGGCGCGACGGCTACGTGGACGCGATCGGGCAGCACACGCGCTTCAGCGCGGAGCAGGCCCGGCGCCACTTCGACGACCAGATCGCGACCATCCGCGATCCGGACCAGTACGCGGCCTGGGTGATCCCGATCCTCTCGGCGCGCGTGCCGTAGCCCGCCGCACGACCGGCGGGCCGGCGGTTTCCTGCTGGGAATCGCCCCTGCGCGGGGTGGAACGGACGCGCCGATCGGGTGTATTTTCGCTCCCCTTCCCCCGCGCCGGAGCGAGCCCGTGCAGAAGACCGAGGACCTGAACATCGCCGCGTTCGACCTCATGCCGTCGCCGGACGAGGTCAAGGCGCGCATCCCCATCACCGAGGAGGCCGTCCGCACCGTGGTGGAGGGCCGCCGCGCCATCGAGGCCATCCTCGACGGCCGCGACCCGCGCATGTTCGGCGTCATCGGCCCCTGCTCCATCCACGACGCCGCCGCCGGGCTCGACTACGCGCGCCGCCTGCGCCTCCTCGCCGAGGAGGTGAAGGACACGCTGGTGCTGGTGATGCGCGTGTACTTCGAGAAGCCGCGCACGTCCGTGGGCTGGAAGGGCTTCATCAACGATCCGTACATGGACGACTCGTTCCGGGTGGACGAGGGCATGGAGCGGGCGCGCCGCTTCCTGCTCCAGGTGAACGAGCTCGGCCTGCCCGCCGGCACCGAGGCGCTCGACCCGCACGCGCCGCAGTACTACGGCGACCTCGTCTCCTGGACCGCCATCGGCGCCCGGACCTCCGAGTCGCAGACGCACCGCGAGATGTCGTCGGGCCTCTCCACCCCGGTCGGCTTCAAGAACGGCACCGACGGCGACGTGGACGCGGCGGTGAACGCCATCCTGTCGGCGGGGCGGCCGCACAGCTTCCTGGGCGTGAACGGCCAGGGCCGGTCGGCCATCATCCGCACCCGCGGCAACCGCTACGGCCACCTGGTGCTGCGCGGCGGCGGCGGCCGGCCCAACTTCGACACCGTCTCCATCTCGCTCGCCGAGCAGGCGCTCACGCGCGCCAAGCTCCCGCTCAACCTGGTGGTGGACTGCTCCCACGCGAACTCGTGGAAGAAGCCCGACCTGCAGCCGCTCGTGCTCCGCGACGTGGTGCACCAGGTGCGCGAGGGCAACCGCTCGGTGGTCGGCTTCATGGTCGAGAGCTTCATCGAGGCGGGCAGCCAGCCCATCCCCGAAGACCTCTCGAAGCTCCGCTACGGCTGCTCGGTCACCGACGCCTGCGTGGGCTGGGACACCACCGTGGAGATGGTGCGCCAGGCCCGCGAGGTGCTGAAGGACGTGCTGCCGCGGCGCGACCGCGGGTAGCAGCCGGGCCGCTCGCCCCTCGACGGGCTCGGGGCGAGCGGAGTGATCCCCGCTCATCCCGAGCGTAGCGCGGCGAATGCCGCGCGAAGTCGAGGGACGGACCGCGGCGGGAGGGGCCCCTACAGCAGCGTCCGCGGATCCGTGTACGGGATCCCCAGGCTCTCCGCCGCCGGGGCGCAGGTGAGCTTGCCCCGGTACGTGTTGAGCCCGGCCAGGAAGCCGGGATCCGCGAGGAGCGCGTCCTTCACGCCGCGGCCGGCGAGCTGCATCGCGTACGGGAGCGTCGCGTTGGTGAGCGCGAGCGTCGAGGTCCGCGGCAGCGCGCCGGGCATGTTCGCGACCGCGTAGTGCAGCACGCCGTCCACGAAGTAGACCGGGTCGGCGTGGGTGGTCGGCCGGGTGGTCTCGACGCAGCCGCCCTGGTCCACCGCCACGTCCACGATCACGCAGCCCGGCTTCATGTCCTTCAGCATGCGCCGCTGCACCAGCCGTGGCGCGGCGGCGCCGGGGATGAGCACCGCGCCGATGACGAGGTCGGCCTGGACCAGCGCCTGCTCCACGTGGGCCTCGTTCGACCAGAGCGTCTCGATGCGGTTGCCGAAGATGTCGTCGAGGTAGCGGAGCGTGGGCAGGCTCTTGTCGAGGACGGTGACCCGCGCGCCCATGCCGGCCGCGACCTTGATGGCGTTCAGGCCCACCACCCCGCCGCCCAGCACCACCACGTGCGCGGGCGGCACCCCGGGCACGCCGCCGAGCAGCATGCCGCGCCCGCCGTTCGGCTGCTGCAGGTAGAACGCGCCCACGTGCGCGGCCATGCGGCCGGCCACCTCGGACATGGGCGTGAGCAGCGGCAGCCGCCCGGAGGCGTCGCGGATGGTCTCGTAGGCGATGGCGGTGACCTCGTGCTCGAGGAGCGCCTTCGTCTGGAGCGGGTCCGGCGCGAGGTGCAGGTAGGTGAACAGGATCTGCCCGGGCCGGAGCGCGGCCAGCTCGGGCGGCTGCGGCTCCTTCACCTTCACGATCAGCTCGGCCTGCTCGAACACCTGCCGCGCCACCGGCGCGATGCGCGCGCCGACCGCCTCGTACTCGGCGTCGGTGAACCCGCTCCGCTCGCCGGCGCCGGACTCGACCAGGACCTCGTGGCCGGCCGCGACCAGCGATCGCGCCCCGCCGGGCGTCAGGCCGACGCGGTTCTCGTTGTTCTTGATCTCCTTGGGGCAGCCGACGCGCATGCGAAGCTCCGGGGTGGTGAGGGCCGAGCGGCCCCCACCGAGTAAGACGAACGAGGGCCGCCGTCGACCCCCGCACCGGGTGTTCGCGATGGCGCGTCCCACGGTTCTGGGCTAAGGAGCGGCCATGAACGCGAAGGAGCGCGCCGCCCACCGGCTCGCCCTGGAGCGGCTGCGCGCGCAGCTCGTCCAGGCGGGCCCCGCCCGCATCGAGCCGAACCGCCGGGACCCGGCCAGCACCGGCGTCTCCGACGAGGACGCGCAGGCGCTCTCGGAGATGCTCCAGGTGCTCGCCTCGCAGCGCAACAAGGGGCAGGCCGAGCTGGTCGGCCGGATCGACCGCGCGCTGGCGAAGCTGGCGAACCGCCCCGACGACTTCGGGCTGTGCGAGTCGTGCGAGGAGGAGATCGCGCCCCGCCGGCTCGCGCTCATGCCCTACGCGGCGCTCTGCCCGGAGTGCCAGGCGCGCTCCGAGCCGCGCCGCAACGCGACGCGCAAGAACCTGACCGACTTCAGCTGACCCGCACCCCGGAGATCCCCGTGCGCATCCTCCACACCATGCTCCGCGTCGGCGACCTGGAGCGGTCGCTCGCCTTCTACACCGGCGTCCTCGGCATGACACTGCTCCGCCGCCAGGAGTACCCCGACGGCCGGTTCACGCTCGCGTTCGTGGGCTACGGCCCGGAGTCCGAGCAGACCGCCCTCGAGCTGACGCACAACTGGGACACGCCGCGCTACGACCTCGGCACCGGCTTCGGGCACGTGGCGCTGGAGGTGCCGGACGCCTACGCCGCCTGCGCCGAGATCAAGGCGCGCGGCGGGCGGGTGGTGCGCGAGGCCGGCCCGATGAAGCACGGGACCACGGTGATCGCGTTCGTCGAGGATCCCGACGGCTACAAGGTCGAGCTCATCCAGCGCGGGAGCTGAGCGCGGATTCCCTCACCTCCGCTCGCCCTGAGCCTGTCGAAGGGCGAGCGGGCGGGGGGTCACGCCGCCCGGACCACCACGCCGGTGGCGGTCTCGGCGAACCGGTACTCGGGGTGGAGCCGCTCCGCGGTGCGGAGCGCCCACTCGCGGTCGAACAGCACCACCGGCCGGTCGCGCACGTCGAGCACCACCATGCCCTCGACCGCGTCGTGGAGCGCGTCGAGATCGAGCGGCTTGCCGTCGGCGCGCGAGACCCAGCGCGCGAGCTGGTAGGGCACCGGTTCCACGCGCACCTGCACCGAGTACTCCGACTCGAGGCGGTAGCGCACCACCTCGAACTGGAGCTGGCCGAGGGCGCCCAGCACGAGATCACCGGCGCGGCCGGCCGGCGGCCGGTAGAGCTGCACCGTACCCTCCTGCGCGAGCTGCTCGAGCCCGGTCGCGAACTGCTTGCGGCGCATGGGGTCCACCAGCGCGAGCCGCCGGAAGTGCTCCGGCGCGAAGCTGGGGATGCCCTCGTAGACGAAGCGCGAGCCGCCGGTGAGCGTGTCGCCGATCTCCAGGTTGCCGGGGTCGTGGATGCCCACCACGTCGCCGGCCCAGGACTCGTCCACCACGTTGCGGTCGCGGGCCAGGAACTGGGTGGGGTTGGCGAGCCGGACGTCCTTGCCGGTGCGGACGTGGTGCGCCTTCATCCCGCGGACCATCCGGCCCGAGCAGATGCGCACGAACGCGACGCGGTCGCGGTGTGCCTTGTCCATGTTCGCCTGGATCTTGAAGACGAACCCGCTGAACTCGTCGCGGGTCGGCTCCACCGGGCCCTGGTCGGTGTCGCGGGGGCGCGGCGGCGGCATCAGCTCGCTGAACGTCTCGAGGAACGCCTCCAGGCCGAAGTTGTTCACCGCGCTGCCGAAGAACATGGGCGACAGCTCGCCCGCCTCGAAGCGCTCGCGGTCGAAGCCGTCGCCGGCGGCGTCGAGCAGGTCGGCCTCGGAGCGCAGGCGATCGTAGCCGGCGTCGTCGAGCGCCTCGCGCAGCATCGGGTCGTCGATGCCGGTCACCTCCACCGGCGGCCGCTCGGCGCCGGTGGTGGAGCTGGAGTTGGCGTGGTCGGCGTCGAACAGGTACACGCGCCGCGCCATGCGGTGGTAGACGCCGCGGAACACGCCGCTGCGGAACACCGGCCAGGTGATGGGGTAGACGCCGATGCCGAGGACGCTCTCCACCTCGCCGATGAGCTCGAACGCGTCGCGGCCCGGGCGGTCCATCTTGTTCACGAACGTGAAGATGGGGATGGAGCGCTGCCGGCAGACGCGGAACAGCTTGCGGGTCTGCGACTCGACGCCCTTGGCGCAGTCGAGCAGCATGACCGCCCCGTCCACCGCGTGCAGCGTGCGGTAAGTGTCCTCGCTGAAGTCGGCGTGGCCGGGGGTGTCGAGCAGGTTCATCTGCAGCCCGCGGTAGGGGAACTGCAGGACGCTGGTGGTGATGGAGATGCCGCGCTCGCGCTCCATCTCCATCCAGTCCGAGACCGCGTTGGCTCGGCCGCGCTTCGCCTTCACCGCGCCGGCGAGCTGGATGACGCCGCCGTAGAGCAGCAGCTTCTCGGTGAGCGTGGTCTTGCCCGCGTCCGGGTGGGCGATGATGGCGAAGGTGCGCCGGCGCGAGATCTCGTGGTGGCTCATGGACTGCGGGGGTCCTTCCAGAATGCGAATCGCCCCGGGCCGCGGGACCCGGGGCGAGCGAGCGTCTGTGTCGTCGGGGGCGCACTCTAACCCAGCGGCGCGTGGGTTGCATCCCCCGCGCCGCCCTCCGTCCGGCCGTGCCGGGGCCCCTCCGCGCCCGGCCGGCCCACCGGCGGGCTAGCTCACCAGCAGGAGCTTGCGCATGTGGACGTGCGGGACGCCCTGGTCCTCGAACACGTCCCCGTCGCGCCGGTAGCCGCGCGCGTGGAAGAAGGGCTCCGAGCCGAGCTGCGAGGCCACCACCACCTCGCGGATCCCGCGCAGGCGAGCCATGCGCTCGAGCGACTCGAGCATCGCGGCGCCGACGCCGCTCCGGCGGGCCTCCCGCGCCACCGCCATGCGGCCGATGTGGCAGGTGCGGTGGTCGGTCCGGACCACCCGGCCCGTGCCGACGCAGCGGCCGCCGCGGTCGAACGCCACCACGTGGTCGGCGGAGAAGTCGAAGGCGTCGCGGTCGAGCGGCCGGGGGATGTGCTGCTCGAGCTCGAAGACGTCGCGGCGCAGCGCGTAGGCGGCGTCGCGGTCCTGGGTGGACGAGGCGAAACGGACGAGGAAGGGCATCTGGGCACGGTAGCCGAAACGATCGTTCAGGCTCATGCCGCGGTGCGGCGAAACGGCGCGGTTTCCCTCGACCGGGCGAGCCCTTCGGCGGCCGTGCCACCGGCGGCGCCGCCGATGGAGCATCGGCCATGCCCGCGAACGTTCCGCCCCGGTACAAGGACGCGGAGCTGCGCCTCCATCGCGCCACCACGCGCGAGGAGAAGGAGGACGCGCTCCGCGAGATGATCGCGCTCCTGCCGCATCACAAGGGGACCGACAAGCTGCTCGGGGACCTGCGCGCCCGCCTCTCGAAGCTGGAGGAGGAGGCGACGCACGCGCACCGCCCCGGGCGCCGCGCCGAGGTCGGCCAGGTGGTGCGCGAGGGCGCCGGACAGTGGGTGATGATCGGGCCGGCGAACTCGGGGAAGTCGTCGCTGCTCGCGGCGCTCACCCACGCGAAGCCGGAGATCGCGGAGTACCCGTTCACCACGCGTGATCCGCTGCCGGGGATGATGGAGTTCGAGGACGTGCAGGTGCAGCTCGTGGACACGCCGGCGGTGGGGGGCGCGCAGGTGCCGGCCTGGCTGCCGCAGCTCGTCCACGGGGCGGACGGGGTGCTGATCGTGCTGGACGTGGCGGCGGATGATCTGGAGGCGGGGCTGCGGAGCTCGCTCGAGCTGCTGGAGCGGGCGAGGGTCCGGCCGGCGGGGCGGGCGGCGGCGGCGGGGGCGTCGCCGCTGGAGCGGGCGGTGCCGGTGGTGGTGCTCGTGAACCGGTGCGACCTGGACGACGACGGGACGTTCGCGGCGCTGGCGCGGGAGGCGGTGCCGCCGGATCTGTTCATGTTCTCTGTGTCGGCCGTCCGAGGAGACGGGTTGGAGGGGCTGCGGGCGGTGCTGTTCAGGTCGCTGCACCGGATCCGCGTACACACGAAGGAGCCGGGGCATGCGGCGGACGGCGGGAAGCCGTTCGTGCTGCCGGAGGGGGCGACGGTGCACGACCTGGCGGACCGGGTGCATCACGACCTCGCGGAGCGGCTGAAGTTCGCGCGGCTGTGGGGGCCGCACGCGCGGTTCGAGGGGCAGCAGGTCGACCGGGGGCACGTGCTGGGGGATGGGGATGTGGTGGAGCTGCATTCGTAGTTGCGGGGCTTGGATGGTGGCGGGCCTTTGAAAGGGAGCTAGAGGTGGGGCAGCGGGGTGGCGGGGCGGGCCTCTGGAAAGGGGCCGGAGGTCGGGCAGCGGGCTGGCGGGACGGGGCGCGTGCTGGAAGAGGAGCTAGAGGCGGGGCAGCGGGCTTGCGTGGCGGGGCGCCTGGAAGTGGAGCTGAAGGCGGGGCAGCGGGCTTGCGGGACGGGGCGCGTGGTGGAAGAGGAGCTAGAGGCGGGCAGCGGGCTTGCGGAACGGGCCTTTTTGGCCGAGGGCGGCGCGGGGGGATCGGCTTGCGAGAGGCCTGACGGGGAGGCGGGGATGGCTTCCCGGGGCCGCGCGCTGCTGTGACTTCCGCTCATGGTGAGCCCCGGTATTTCGCTCATGGTGAGCCGCCGTCTTCCGCTCATGGTGAGCCCCGTCGAACCATGAGCGTGACGCGGGGACCGGAATCACGCTGAGTGATTGCTTGCGACCCAACGGGCACGTTCGTTCCCATTGACGCCACTTCACTGTGCGGCGATTCCCGCGGCGCGGGACGCACGGAAACCCCGCTCAGAACGCGCTGCTCCCTCTCTGCGCGTCGCGCCCTCGCTCCGGGCGCGTTCGCGATCTTCCCCTCCCCTTCGTGCGTCTGACGGCGAACGCGTGCGTCCGGCGAGGGCTCGGAAACGCGTGAGACAGTGTCTGCATGGACACTGCGCGTGAACTCTCGGATCGGCTGGCCACCCTGCTCCGCCGCGAGCGCTTCTCCCTCACGGAGTTTCTCGTCGCGCTCGCGAGCTTCGACGCGCGGCGCGCGTGGGCGGACCTGGGGTACGCCTCGCTCTTCCATACCTGCACCGGGAGCTCGGGCTCTCGAAGGGCTCGGCCCAGTACCGCAAGGTCGCGGCGGAGCTCATCCAGGCGGTCCCGGCGGTCATCGAGCCGCTGCGGGATGGGCGGCTGTGCTTCACCTCCATCATCGAGGTGGCGCGGGTCGTGACGGGCGAGAACTGGGAGACGGTCCTGCCCCGGTTCTACGGGCTGTCGCGGCACGAGGCGGCGGAAGTCGTGGCGGGGCTGTCGCCGCATCCGGCGCCGCCGGTTCGGACGGTGCTCACGGCGGTCCGGCCGCTGGGCGGTTCAACTGTTGGACTGGCTGCCCCTGCGGCGGCCTCTGGTTCAACTGTTGAACTGATTGCCCCTGCCGTGACGTCTGGTTCAACTGTTGAACTGGCGATCCCTGCGGTGGCCTTCGGCTCAACTGTTGAACTGGGTGGCCCTGGCGGGACGGCTGGTTCAACTGTTGAACTGACCGCTGCGGCGCCTCCGCCACGCTCGGCGGCGCTCACGCCGCTCACGGCGGACCGTCAGCGGCTCCACGTCACGGTAAGTGAACGCTTCGGGGAGAAGTTGGAGCGGCTGCGGTCGCTGCGTCCGGACCTCTCGGACGATGCGCTGCTCGAGGCGGCGGTGGACCTCCTCCTCGCCAAGGCAGAGAAGCGGAAGGCTGCGCTCACGGATCGGCCACGGGCCTCGGCCCGCCCTTCCCGCGATCCGCGTCACATCCCTGCCCGCGTGCGCCGCGAGGTCTGGCTGCGGGACGGTGGGTGCTGCCAGTGGCGGCTCGCCAATGGCGACATCTGCGGGTCCACGCATGCGCTCCAGCTCGACCACCTCGTGCCGCTGTCACTGGGCGGGGAGTCGTCTCCGGGCAACCTTCGCGTGCTCTGTGCGGCGCACAACCTCGAAGCCGCGCGGCGGGTGCTGGGGGCGGCGATGATAGAGCGCCACACGCGCCGAGGGCGACGCTCCGTGGTCCACTCCGCTCACAGTGAGCCTGTCGAACGGTGAGCGGGATGCATGCGGAATGGGAAGTCATCTCGCCGCCTGGACGCTGAGCCGCTTGACCTTCTTCCCGCCCTCCCCCATCTTGCGCCCCCCTATGCCCATCCGACGAGGTTCGGTCACCTTCGCTCGCTTCCGCGCGGAGATCCCCGCGAAGCGCTCCTCCGACACGCGCCGCTGGCTGGCCCGCGGGCTCGCCAAGGGGGCCTTCGAGGCGCTCGATGTCGAACGCGGGGAGGACGATCGGGCGGCGGGGTTCGTCTCCGCTGAGGATCCGGGGGTCACGGACTTCACCTCGGGCGTGCTCGAGGGCGAGTGGGCGCTGTTCGGGTTCCGCGTGGACACGCTGCGCGTGCCGGCCTCGGCGGTCCGGGCAGAGCTGGACCGGTGGATCGCGCTCCACGAGAAGGAGCGTGGCCGGCCGCCGACGAAGGGCGAGAAGGCGACGCAGAAGGACCTCATCCGCCATGCGCACCGGCAGCGGGCGGTTCCTTCCAGCAAGGTGCATGACGTGAGCCTGCACCTCGGGTCTGGCGAGCTGCTGGTGTGGGCGGCGTCGCGCAAGCTGGTGGACGAGATCGCGGCGGCGGTGGAGGGGGCGCTGGAGATCAAGCTGACGCCCTCCTCGGTGAGCGCGCTGGCGGTCCGGTCGGAGATCTCCGATTCGGCGCTGGCTCCCACCGCGGCGCTGACGGGGCTTTCGGGCAAGGAGGCGAGCCGTGGCGAGGCGTGATCAGGCGAGGGCGGAGGCCGCGTTCATGCGCGGCGACACGGGCGTCGATGGCGTCGCGACCGACGCGGACGGGCGGGACGAGGCGGAGGTCGAGCGCGACAAGGCGCGGGAGGCGCTGGTTCGCGGCCGCACGTGGCTAGGGCGCGAGCTGCTGACCTGGCTGCTGTGGCGCTCGGAGTCGGGGGAGCCGATCACCGAGCTGGACGGGACGCCGGTGGTCGTCCTCTTCGTCGGGCGGGTCACGCTGCGCGGGGTGGTGGGCGACGTGACGGAGCTGGCGGCGCGGGGCACGCAGGCGCCGTACGCGCGCGAGGTCCGGCGGGCGCTCGACGCGGGGCTGCTGGTGCACCAGGCCCGCGTGCGCATCCAGCACGGCGAGCAGGCCTACGAGGTCACGCTCGACGCGGAGTTCCTGGACGTGAAGGGCGCGAAGCTGCCGCCGCCGCTGGCGGAGGCGGACGACGACAAGCTCGTCGAGCGGCTGGAGCAGGCGCAGCGGCTCTCGGCGCTGGTGGACGCGCTCGCGGCGGCGTTCCTCGAGGTCCGCGCCTCGCGGGCCTGGGCCTCGCGCACGGTCCCGGCGCTGAAGCGCTGGATGCAGGACGACGAAGGGGGCGCGGAGCCGGAGGAGGCGCCGGCGCCTCGGGCGCGCAAGGCGCGGTAGTCGCGGCACCGCTCATTTTTCCCGTGCCCTCACCGCCGCGCGGCGGAATACTGCGCGGCCATGCTGCGCATCGCGGCGCTTTCGGACATCCACGGGAACGTCTGGGCCCTCGAGGCGGTGCTGGAGGACGCGCACCGGCAGGGCGTGGACCTCGTCGTCAACACGGGCGACGTCCTCTCCGGGCCGCTCGAGCCGGCGGCCACCGCCGACCTGCTCATCCCGCTCGGCCTGCCGACCATCGCGGGCAACCACGAGCGGCAGCTCCTCGCCTGCGAGCACCACGCCGGCGGGCCGGCCGACCAGCACGCGTTCGAGCACACCACGCCACGCCACCGCGAGTGGCTGCGCCACCTGCCGCCCACGCTCGACCTGGCGCGCGCGGGCGTGTTCCTCTGCCACGGCTCGCCGACCAGCGACACCCAGCACCTGCTCGAGGACGTCGAGCACGGCGGGCTGCGCCTCGCCGCGCCGGGCACGCTCGAGACCCGCGCGTTCGGTGTGGACCGGAGCCTCATCCTCTGCGGCCACTCGCACGTGCCGCACGCGACCGCGCTGAGCGGCGGTCGCCTGGTGGTGAACCCGGGCAGCGTCGGGCTGCAGGCGTACGAGGACGACCACCCCTCCCACCACAGGGTCGAGAACGGCTCGCCGCACGCGCGCTACGCCCTCTGCCACCGCACGCTGCGGGGCTGGAGCGTCGCGTTCCGCTGCGTGGCCTACGATCACTTCCGCGCCGCGGAGACGGCGCGCGCGAACGGCCGCGAGGACTGGGCGCGCTGGCTGGAGACGGGGCGGGCCTGAGTCCCTCGACTCCGCGCGGCCCAGCGGAGAAGTCCGCTCACCCTGAGCGTCCCTCGACTCCGCGCGGCCATGCGCGCTCACCCTGAGCGTAGGCGAGCCGACGGCTCGCCGGAGTCGAAGGGTCGGGATGAGCGAACGGAGTCGAAGGGTCGGGATGAGCGACCGGGGTCTTCCGCTCGCCCTGAGCCTGTCGAAGGGCGAGCGTCGCGTCAGGGCGCGGTGCGCCGCACCGCCACCACGGTCAGCTCCGCCTCGCCGCCGGGCCGGTGCACCTCCACCACCTCCCCGGCGCGACGCCCGAGCAGCGCGCGTGCCACCGGCGAGCCGGCGCTGATGAGCCCGCGCCGCGCGTCGGCCTCGTCCGGCCCGACCAGGCGCCAGGTGACCCGGCGGCCGTCCTCCTCCTCGACGGTCACCCAGGTCCCGAACCCCACCTGCCCCTCCGGCGTCGCCTCGGGCCCGAGCACGGTGAGCGCGCCCAGCGTCGCGTCGAGCGCTGCGATGCGCGCGTCCAGGTCGGCGAGCCGCGGCGCGCGCTCGGCGTCTGGGAGCCGGGCCGCGTCGGCGCGCTCGGCCCGGAGCCGCGCCAGCGCCTCGCGCAGCGCGGCCTGCCCCTCGGGCGTGACATAGCGCACCTCGCCCGGCGCGAGCCGCGGCGGCGGGCGCACCACCGGGCCGAGGTCGGGCGTCTCCTCGCTGGTGAAGGCCTTGGACACGCTCCGAGGATAGCGGCCGGCCGCCGGGCGCGCCCGCCGGGCCGGGCGCCCGGGCCGGGCCGTGCGACACGGTGGCGCAGCTTCGGCGCAGCTTGCGCGGCCGCGCCGGAGGCGCCATCACCTCCACCCATGGACACCACGCGACTGGGAAGGACCGGGCTCGAGGTCAGCCGGCTGTGCCTCGGCACCATGAACTTCGGGCCGGAGACGCCGGAGGACGAGGCGTTCCGGATCATGGACCGCGCGCTCGACGCGGGCGTGTTCTTCTTCGACACCGCCAACGTCTACGGCCAGAAGGCGAGCGAGTGGGGCAAGCTCCCGCGCGAGGGGCGCACCGAGCAGATCGTGGGGCGCTGGCTGGCGCAGGGCGGCGGGCGGCGCGAGCGCATCGTGCTCGCGACCAAGGTGTACGGGCCGATGTGGGAGGGGCCGAACGGCCGCGGGCTCTCCGCGTACCACATCCGCCGCGCCTGCGAGGACAGCCTGCGCCGGCTCGGCACCGACCACGTGGACCTGTACCAGATGCACCACGTGGACCGCGCCACGCCGTGGGACGAGCTCTGGGAGGCGATGGACCGGCTGGTGCGCGACGGCAAGGTGCTCTACGTCGGCAGCAGCAACTTCGCCGGCTGGCACGTGGCGCAGGCCTGCGAGGCCGCCGCACGGCGGAACCTCCTCGGCCTCGTCTCCGAGCAGAGCCTCTACAACCTCGTCTCCCGCACCATCGAGCTGGAGGTGGTCCCGGCCTGCCGCGCCTATGGCGTCGGCATCCTGCCCTGGAGCCCGCTCGCGGGCGGCCTCCTCGGCGGCGCGCTCGCGAAGGCCGCCACCGGCCGGCGCGCCGGCGAGCGGGTGCAGAAGAAGATCGAGCAGCACCGCCCGCAGCTCGAGCGCTGGGAGAAGCTCTGCGCCGAGATGGGCCAGCGGCCCGCGGACGTGGCGCTGGCGTGGGTGCTGGGGCGGCCCGGCGTCACCGCGCCCATCGTCGGGCCGCGCACCGTGGCCCAGCTCGACGAGGCCATCGCCGCGACCGAGCTGACGCTCGACGCGGCCGCTGTGCAGGCCATCGACGCGATCTGGCCGGGCCCCGGCGGCGAGGCGCCGGAGGCGTACGCCTGGTGAGCGTCCGAGTTCCGCCCTTCGACTACGACCCTTCGACTCCGGCGAGCCTTGCGGCTCGCCTACGCTCAGGGTGAGCGGCGCGGCTGAAGGCCGCGCGGAGTCGAGGGCCCAGAAAGTCGGAGGCTCCGCCGGTTTCCCGGCGGAGCCCCCGTGGCCCCCCGGCCACTTCGAGTGGAGCGCTCACCCTTGGACGCTCCGCAGACTTTGAACGGCCGGCCCGCGGCGTGTGACGCCTCGGGCGCGGGTCTCGCGCGGCCCGGGGAAACCACTCACCATTTCAGCGCAATAGAACGTTTACCATGAAAGGGGCGCCCGTCAGGACTCTTCCCGGCTGCCCTCGACCGCGCGCCGCCGGATGATCTCGGCGAGGCGGTCCTTGATGCGCTCGTAGCGCTTGCGCAGCGTGGCCGGGTCCACGCGCTTCCCCTCCTGCGACAGCACCTCCGCGACCTCGTCCCAGGAGAGCTGCTGGTCGAGCCGGAGCACGAGCAGCGTCTGCTCCTCGTCGTCCAGCATCGCGCGCAGCTCCTCCAGCTCCTGCCGCTGGCGCTCGAGGCGGACCGCGGTGCGGGTGCGCACGTCGGCGGCGAGGCGGGTGGCCTCGGTGGTGTCGAGCCGCTGCCCCAGCCGCCGCCAGGCGTCGTCGCGCACCTTCATGGCGGCGCTCCAGGCGGCCTTGAACGCCCAGGTCCGGGCGCTGGAGCGGCGCTGGAAGCCCGGCATGCCGCGCCACACCTGCTCGGCGAACAGCGCGAACGCGTCGGAGGCGGCGGTCTCGTCGCGGAGCAGGACGTTCAGGTAGCCCAGGATCCGCGGGCCGTAGCCGCGGATGATCTCGGTCGCGGCGAGGCGGTGATCGCCCGCCTCCAGCGCCGCGGAGACCCTGGACTCGACGTCCATGCGCGGCAATCTAGACGAGCGCGCGGCGGTGGTCGAGATGGAGCGGTGTAGGTCAGCGCCGGCCCGCCAGCAGCCGGGCGAGCGCGGCGGTGATCGGCTGTCCGGTCCGCTCCTCCACGAACCCCCACTGGCCGCCCGGGTTCACCTCGAGGAACGCCCAGGAGCCGTCGTCCCGGCGCCGGAAGTCGGCCGCCCCGTAGACCAGCCCCAGGTCCGCCATGAGCCGCCGCAGTCCGGCCGCGACCGCGTCCGGGACCTCGCAGGCCGCCACGCGGCAGAGGTGGGTCACCGGCCGGAAGTCGTCCGGCGAGGCCGTGTCGCGCGCGTCGAAGTCGGCCGCAAAGAGCTGGTCGCCCACCACCGTCACCCGCACGTCCACCCCCGGCACGCGCTCCTGGAAGATGACCGGCGCGAGCGGCAGCGCCGCGAGCCGCGCCAGGTCGTCCGGGCCGACGCGGCGGGTGGTCCGCCAGTCCGCCTCGATGGCGTGGAGCGCCTTGTGGATGGCGCCGTCGGCGCCGCACCCGTCGAGGAACGCGCGGGCCTCGTCCGGATCGCTCGTGACGAGCGTGCGCGGCAGCGGCAGCCCGGCGCGCTCCGCGGCGGCGAGCTGGTGGGTCTTGTGGGAGGCCACCTGGGCGCGCCAGGGCTCGTTCACGAAGCGCGCCTCGCGGAGCGAGGCCATGATGCCCATGATCGCCTCGCCCATCTGCCGGTTCGCGAAGGAGGCGTCCTGCCGGCTCAGGGCGGCCGCCGCGGCGAACGGCAGCGGCCGGCGCCACCACACCGCGGTGACCTGGTCCGGATCGATGGGCGGCTGGCCGTCGAGCCGGAGCTCCCGGCGGCGCGCGCGGCCGCCGTGCGAGAGCACGATGCGCCCGTGTCGCGGCAGGTCCGAGAAGTCGAGCACCGTGACCGGCGCCCGGATGGCCTCGAGCGCCCGGAGCATCAGCGGCGCGTGCTCGTCCGCGGGGTGGGTGATGGCGAGGATCATGGGGGGGAGCCGGCGCGCGCACCGAGAGGCGCGCGCCGGCGGCAGTGCGGTCGACGCGCTAGACCGTGGTCGCGCCGGCGGTCGCGACCTGGATGTGCTCGATGTCCACCTGCAGGCTCGCGTACCAGAGCTCGACCTGCTGCATCTGACGGATGTCCTCGGGCGTGAGCGCGCCGGCGCGATGGGCCGGCTGGAGCACGTCGAGGAGCTTCCCGAGATGGTCGAGGAGCGCGGAGGCGATCTCCTTGCGATTCCGCGCGACGTCGAGGTTGACGTTCTCCGGGCTTCCCCACGGGCGCGGGCTCTCCGGTCCGTAAAGTGCGACCGTCGTAGCGGCGTCCTTGCTCAACGTGGTCGCAGTAGGCGCCGGATCTGTCGGCGTGGACACGGCGGTGATGCTGGGCTCATCCTTCGACAATGTCGTGGCCATGGGGCTCGGATCATTCGGCATGCGTTCTCCGGTCGGGGTTCGTGAGACGGAACGAGATAGTACTTCACTGACGGACACGAATCCCCTGAGGCGCGGCGAGCGATGAGCGGAGCGCTCGCGCGTCCCTCGCCAACGGGACATCGCGATCGGCCTCGCCGACGATCCGGAGGAGGCGGTCCACGCGTTCCAGGGCCGCGGCGTCGTCCCCGATGTTCTTCTCCGCCTTCGCCGCAAGATAGAGAGCACGTGGAAACGCAAAGGAGCGCCAGGCACCGCGGGGCGGAAGCCGGAGGAATCGCCGGACCGCCGCGAGCACCTCGCGATCGTTCCCTGCGCTAGCGCTCACCTCCGCGAAAAGGTAGGCGGGCGGCACGCCGTCCATCGGCCAGGCGTCCCGCACCTCCGCCGCAGCGAGGCGGGTCAGTGCGCCGTTCACGTCACCCGCGCGCCACGCGAGCAGCGCCGCCAGTTCTTCGGCCGCGACGGACCCTGGCGCAAGGTGCTGGCCAAGAGCCCGCGCGTGATCGATGTCGCCAAGGAGCGCGAGAGGAACGGCGAGGTCCGCCGCGTACTCCGGGTTTACGGCCGCCGCCCGAGCCGCAAAGGGCCAGACCCGCTTGCGATCCCACGCAACCATGGACAGGTGAGCGCCAATGTAGTGGCGCTCGTTCACGATCGGCTCCGGATACTCGGCGTACGCCGCTTCGTTGAGGGCCAGAGCATCTCGCAGCTGACCTTGCGCCGCGAGCAACCGCGCGAGCTGTACCGACCCCCTGGCGCGATCCTGGAGCGCGCGCGCCGCCTTGGCTGCTTCGGCGTATTCTCCTGCTGCGACCGCCGCCTTCTGCAGCAGAAGCGCCTCGGTCGTACCCCGAAGTTCGAACGCGCGACGAGCCTCTGCCAAGGCGACGTCGGGTTCCCCGAGCCACAGATGGACGTCCACGAGCCCTTGGCTGCGGGCGGGCGAATCCGGACGGCCGAACACGAGCGCTCGAAGCGAGCGAAGCTCGTCGAAGCGCCCAAGGCGCCCCAGGGCCTCGGCCAGGGTCGCCAGCGGATCCTCTCGATCGGGCATGAGCGCGACGAGCTTCTCGTAGTACGGCACGCACTCGGCCCATCTGCCCTGCCTCCACAGGAGGTCACCGGCGCCTTCGAGCGCCTCGACGTCGTCTCCGTTTTCGGCCAGGACCAGGTCGTAGAGGCGGTGCGCCTCCTGAAACCTGCCATCGATGCGCGCCTGGAGCGCTTCGACGAGCCGCCGCTCGCGTGGGCCCAATCGCCCGGCCCCCCTCATTGCCGCGTCGACGTGCCGCAGCCCGACGTCGTCCTTGGCACCCGCGGTCGAACCGACCAACGCGAGCCTGTAGTGCGCGAGCGGGAACGCGGGATCGAGCGCGAGCGCGCGGTCGAGAGCCGAAACGCAACTCTCGTACGGGCCAGCGAACGCTCGCGCCCTCTCCATGCAATCCACCCCCGCGTAGTACCAGCGCGCCGCCTCCGGGCTTGCGGTCACGGCCTCCGCCACCGGGCGCCGCACGCGGCGGTCGGCGCGGCGCTCCTTGGCCTCCCGGCGGATCCGCTCGGCGAGCTGGTCCACGCCGTCGGACATGCCCGAGGCGCTCCACAGGTCGGCGGTCGCCTCGAAGAGCTCCTTGCCGGTCTCCGACTCGACCGCCCGCACCGACAGCACCGGGCCGTGCTCGCCCGGCTCCGCAGACGGCAGCAGCACCAGGCCGGCGCCGGCGATGCGGGCCAGGTTGCGCGCCCGCTCGGCGTCGAGCCGCCCCGGCTCCCCCAGCCCGGCCTCGCGCGACACCGCGGCGAGCCGCGCCGGCGCCACCAGCCGCACGCGCTTCGAGGGCTCGAGCGCGGCGGCGAGCAGGCCGGGGACCGCGTCGAGCGTGGGATCGCCGGCGCGGTTCTCCATGGCGCCGAGCACCGCCTTCAGCTGCTCGCCGGGCGGCGGCTCGCGGTCGAGCGCGAGCCAGGCGGAGAGCGCGATGGCGGTGAGCGCCACGCTGGAGGTCGCGACCAGGGTGCGGCGGCGGGTCCGGCCGGCGTGCGCCTGCTGGATGGCGAGCAGCGCGTCGCGGGCCTCGCGCGCGCTGGCGGGGCGCCTCGCGGCGTCGCGGTCGAGCAGCCGCCGCACCAGCGCCCGGAGCGCCCGCGGGGCGGCCCGGCGCGGCAGGGCCGGCGTCGGCCCGGGCTCCTGCGCCTCGCTCCAGTCCTTGTCCACCCGGTACGGCAGCGCGCCGGCGAGGCACTGGTGCAGGATGATGCCGAGCGCGAACAGGTCCACCCGCGCGTCGCCGCCCTCCCCCTCCCACTGCTCGGGCGCCATGTACGCGGGCGTCCCGCCGTCGCCGATGCCGCCGCGCCCGAACAGGTGCGCGAACCCGAAGTCGAGCACCTTCACCTCGCCGTCGTCGCCGAGGTGGACGTTGCCGGGCTTGAGGTCGCGGTGGACGACGCCGGCCGCGTGCGCGTGCACGAGCGCCCGCGTGATGGCGACGCCGAGGTCGATCACCTGCTCGAACTCGAGCGTCTTCTCGCGCTCCAGCCGCCGCGCCAGCGAGTCGCCGCGCAGCAGCTCGAACACGAGGTACGGGCCCTCCGGCGCCTGCCCGAAGTCGTGCAGCGTGACGATGTTCGGGTGGTTGAGCCGCGCCACCGCCTCGGCCTCGCGCTGCATCCACTCGCGGCCGCGGGTGGCGATGCGCGTGCCCGGGCGCACCACCTTCACCGCCACCGTCCGGCCCAGGTCGCCGTCCTCGGCCTCGTACACCACGCCGAAGCCGCCGCGCCCCAGCTCGCGGACCAGGCGGAAGCGGCCGATGGTGGCGCCGGGCCGGAGCACCGGGGACCAGGCATCGCCGAGCGGCACGTCGTTCACGTGCACCATCTCGGCGAGCAGCCGCGTGAGCTGGACCGAGCGGTGCTCGGCGGCCGGCTCGGAGCGCGGCGAGTCCTGGCTCACCGGCTCGGCGGTCTGGGCGGGCTTGGGCGGCGTCACGAGGGGGTCCCGGGTCCGCCCCGGGTTCTACCAGATGCCCGGACATGGCGTCCCGAGGGGGCCCGGCCGGGAGCGGAACGGACGGACGCACGGTCCGGCCTGCCCGCCTACTCGTACACCTCCGCCTGCCGGAGCGCGTCCGCGCCGTCCTCGCCGCCGACCACCAGGACTCGTCCGTCGGGGAGCGCCGTGGCGCTGTGGAGCGCGCGCCGGGCGCCGAGTCGGACCGGCCCCGGGGTGAACGCCCGGGTCGCCGGGTCCCACAGCTCCACCGTGTCGAGCCGCTTGCCGTCCACGTCGGTACCGCCCGCCACCAGCACCCGGCCGTCGGCGAGCAGCGTGGCGGAGTGGTCCGCCCGCGGCGTCGCGAGCGCCCCGGCCGGCGTGAAGGCGCCGGTGTCCGGGTCCCACAGCTCGGCCTCGGCCACGTACGTCCACCCCGCGTCGAGCCCGCCCACCACCAGCACGCGGCCGTCGCCGAGCCGCACCGCCGCGTGGCTGCCGCGGGGGTGCGCGAGCGAGCCGGTGAGCGCGAACGACTCGGTGACCGGGTCGAACAGCTCGGCCTCGACCGCGTCGCCGCCGGAGAAGCTGTTCAGCCCGCCCGCCACCAGCACCCGGCCGTCGCGCAGGACCGTGGCGGTGTGGAACGCGCGTGGATGGATCATGGCCGAGCCCGCCGGCGCCCGGCTCGCGGCCGCGTCCGGGTCGAGCAGCTCCTCGGTGACGACCGAGCCCGGCGCCCTGCCCAGCCACGCGCCGCCGGTCACGAGCACGCGGCCGTCGTCGAGCAGCGCGAGCGCGTGACCCGCGCGCGCCTGGGCGAGCGCGCCCGGCTCGGTCCAGCGCCCGTCCGCCGGATCCCAGACCGCCGCGAGGTCTTCCCGATCGCGGAAGTTGCTCTGCCCGCCCGCCACCAGCACGCGTCCGTCGGCGAGGCGCAGCGCGGCAGCGGCCGCGAGGCCCAGGCGCAGCTCGCCGGTGGCCGCCGAGGTGCCGGTGGTCGCGTCGTAGAGCTCCGCGGTCCAGCTGAATGTCGAGATGTTCGCCGAGCCGGTGGCGAGCAGGACGCGGCCGTCCCCGAGGCCCACCGCGACGTGCTGCGCGCGGGCGCTCCCTGGCGGGTCCAGCGGCCGGATGGCGTCGCGGTAGGCGAACGGGACCCGGACCACCGCCTCGGCGCGCTCGGCGCCGTCCTCGACGATCAGCCGGTAGGTGCGCGCCTCGAGCGCGGGGCCCACCTGGTATCGGCCACCGCTCGTCACCGGGCCGACATCCGGCTCGATGCGCGCGGTGCCGCGCGCGAACGCCGGCACGAGCGTCACGCCGGCGCCCGGCGCGAACGCGGGCGGGTCGGCCGCGAGCGCCGCGGCGAGCGGGCGCGGCTCGGCGCCGGAGGAGCCGCCGGTGCAGCCGGCGAGCGCGGCGGCCGCGGCCGAGAGGGCGGCGACCATCACGGAAAGTGCGTGGCGGGAGCGCATGCGGGCGCGACGTGTACACCGGCGCGACCGTCGAACGCACGCGGGCGGGCGGGTGCTCTCGGGGCCGCGCTTCCGGGCCACCCCGCGCGTCGTCCCCCGCGGCCCGGTCCCCCGCGATCCTCCCCCGTTCCCCCCGGACAACGAACCGCAACGCCGGTCTCCCGGGACGGGCTTAGGAGTGAAGAGGGGACGCCGATGTTCGACACGATCCTGAACCGGCGGAGCGCGAAGCGGAGGGGGCAACCCGGCGCGCAGGACGCGGCGCAGACGCGTCCGGCGGAAGGCACGGCGCCGGGCGATACCATACCCACCGTGAACCCCGCCCCGGTGAACGGAGGGCCCGGCCCGGTCGAGGTGCACGATCCGGAGCGCGCCCGGCGGCTGTTCGGCGACCTCGTCCCGCTGCCGCCCGGCGCGGCCGAGCCCCCGCCCGCGGATCTGAGCGCGCTGCTCTCCATCCTGTCCTTTCCCCCGCCGGATCCCGACCACCCGCTGTTCGAGCGGCTGGCCGGCCCGGGGACCGGGACCACCCTGCCGCGCGACCGTACGGCGGACGACGCCGCGCGGCCGCCGCTCGCGCCGGTGCAGGGCGTCGCGCCGCCGTCCTTCGCCTCGCTGCTCCGCCACGACCGCGCCGCGCGCGCCGGCCGGCGGGCGGCCTGGACCGGCTTCGGCGCGGGCGTGCAGGCGTGCCTCGTCGGCGCCGCGGTGTTCCTCGCCTCGGCGGTGGCCGCGCCGGAGCGCGAGGAGATCGAGATGATCGTCCCGGTGCACCTGCCGGCGGCCGCACCGCGCAAGACCGCCGGACCGCCCGGCCTGCCCGGGATGCCGGCGGCGCCCGCGCCGCGGCGCAGGGCGCCCGCGCCCGGGGCCCGCCCGCGCGCTACCCTCCCGCCGCCGCCGCCGACCGCGCTCCTGCAGCCGCGCGAGGTGAAGGCGGCGATGCGGGTGCCGGATCCGGACGAGCCCGTCGAGGCGCTGCCGGAGGGCGCCGACGAGGGCGAGTACGCGCCCGGCGAGGTCGAGGGCGGCGTCATCGGCGGCGTGGTGGGCGGGGGCGGCGGCGGCGCCTGGGGCGGCGGCGCTGCCGTGGCGGGGACCAGCGCCGGCGCGCAGCCGCAGGAGATCGAGGACGCGCCGCAGTACATGACGGCGGGCTTCCGCAAGCCGGTCGAGGCGGACCCGGGCTGCGTGGGGCGGGCCATCCGGCTGCCGCGCGAGCTGACCGGGTTCACCTCGGGGCCGATCACGGTGCGCGTGGCGATCGGCGGCGACGGGCGGGTCGGGCGGGTGGAGCTGCTGTCGAGCGTGCCCGATCTTCGGATCGCACACGCGATCGAGGCCGCGGTGCGGGCCTGCCCGTGGCGCGCCGGCGCGGACGCCGGGGGGCGGCCGGTGGCGATCTGGGTGGTGATGCCGATCCGGTTCGAGGGCGTGTAGCGCGGGGCGCCCTACCCGACCAGCCGGACGCCGTCCACGGCCCCGCCGATGCGCACCACCATCCAGCGCTGCTCGCCGAACGCGGCGGCGCTGCGCACGATCACGTCCTCGCCGGCGCCGCGCGAGCCGAGGCGCGCCTCGCTCATGACGTAGCCGGCCAGCCCGCCGGCGTCCGCGTAGGTCACGCAGGCGAGGTCCTCGAAGCCGCGCTCCACCGCCTCGATGCGGAGCGCGCGCCCGCGAAGCGGCGGCGGCAGCGGGACGCACCAGGCGTCCGGCGGGAGCCGGAGGACACGACCGTCGTCGAGGCTGCACACCGCGATGCCGTGGAGCGCCATGCGACCCCTCCCGTGCGTGCGAGGACCGACGCTACGCTGCGTCCGTGCTCGCCACCACTCCACGGACCGCGGGACGCGTGCGCCGGCCACATTCACACACCGCAAACGCGCCGGATCGTGGCGCCGCTCCCCGCCCGGCCCGGCCCGCTGCGCGCGGGCGCCGCACGTGATACACGATAAGTGATGCAGACGCACCCACCTCCGCGCCTCTACGCGCAGGTCGCCACCGCGGCCCCGGTGGCGCTCGTCTTCCGCCGCGGGCCCGGCGGCTGGTGGCACCTCGTGCGCTGGCACCTGGAGCAGGACGCGCTCGAGCCGGGCGCGTGGTTCCGCGGGACGCTCTACCCGCGCCGCTGCGATCTCTCGCCGGACGGCGCCCTGCTCTCCGCGTTCGCCGCGTCGGCGTCGTCGCCGGAGTTCCTCGGCGAGCACCCGTGGACCGCGTACCTCCTCGTGTCGAAGGCGCCCTGGCTGTTCGCGCTCGCCGCGTGGCGCGAGGGCGGGACCTGGAGCCGCGGGCACCACTTCGCGGCAGCGGGCGAGGTCGGCGCGGTCGCGCCGGCGGACGCGGGCGACGCGTCGCCGCTCCGCGCGCGCGGCGGGCTCGTGCCGACGCCCGTCGTGCAATACGCAGCCGAGCGCCGGCGCGGATGGGAGGAGGACCCGCGGGGCGAGCCGCGGGATCCGCGCGGCGATCCCTGGGACGAGCGGCGGCGCGCCAGGCTGGTGAAGCCGCGCCCCGGCGGCGGCGCGCGGCTGGCGCTCGAGGACCGGGGGCTCGACACGCGCGCGCCGCGCGGCTGGCGCTCGAGGACCGGGGGCTCGACACGCGCGCGCCGCGCATCGAGGGGCGCAGCCCAGCCTACTCGGTCGAGCTGGGGCGGCGCACGGTCGCCCTGCCGGAGGCGGCCTGGGCCGACTGGGACGCGCGCGGGCGGCTGCTCGTCGCCACGCACGACGCGCGGCTCGAGCTGCGCGACGGGCGCGCCGCGGGGCTCGCCCTCCGCGGCGCGCACGACCTCTCCGCCCTTCGCCCCGACCCTCGCCCTGCGCCGGCCTGGGCGCGGCGCTGGTGACCGCTCAGCGGATCCAGTGCACCGCGTCCAGCTCGGGGTAGGCCGGGATCCACTCGTACGCCACCCACGCGTCGGCGGCGCCGGCCGAGAGGAGCGCCGCGTTGCCGAGCGCGTCGTAGAAGTCCCAGTGGTAGAGGACCGGGATCCCGTCCGGCGGCGAGAGGCTCAGGTCGGCTCCGGCCCACGCCACCCGGACCGCCGGCCCCGGCTGGCCCCACGGCAGCGGGTAGATCTGCGGGTCGCCCCAGGTGATCGCGAACTGGTCGCCGACCGGCACGGCGAGCGGCTCGGTCTCGGAGTCGATCGGGCCGGCCAGCCGGACCGCGGCGCGCTCCGCCAGCGCCCCCGGCGCGAGGCGCACCGCGGCGAGCTCGTAGGAGCCGTACGGCATCGCCGCCCGCCGCCAGGTGAGCAGGCACGCGGCGTCGCCGCAGGCGAGGTCGCCCGGGACCTTGAAGTCCTGATCCGCGACCAGCCGGACCGGCGCCGCGTCGAGCGAGGTGCCCGCGGCGCTCACCCGCACGCCCACCACCTCCGTGTCGGCCGACGACCCACGGCCCCAGACCACGAGGTGCTCGGCCCCGCGTCCGGCGGCCTGGAGGAACTGGACCGGCCCCTCGCCGAGGAACGTCGGCGCGCCCACGGTGCCGTCCGCGCCGACCGTGGCCGCGTACACGCCGCCCGCCGGCGCGCTGCAGCCCCAGGTCACGAGGTATCCGTCGCCCGCGCGCGAGGCCGCGACCGCGTACGCCGTCCAGCTCGCGCACTGCGCCACCAGGAACCCGGAGGGCCCGTCCAGCGCGACCCCGTCCGCCGTCACCCGTGCCGCCCGGATCTCCGCCGTGCCCGGCGCCTGCGCCGGCTCCGCCGCGAACGCGACCAGGTGCCGGTCCGGCCCCGGCGCGACCTGCGTGGCCATGTGCCACGGGAGGAGCGCGCTGGTGGCCGGCCACTGCGGCACCACCTCGACCGGCGCGCCGGCGGCGCCGCCGTCCACGAAGCGGCCCACCAGCCGCACCGGGCCGTCGCGCCAGGCGAGGTCCAGCACCATCGCGCGGGAGGAGCCGCCGCGGGCCGGGACCACGCGCCACGGGCTCACGTACGGATCCGAGCTGGGCGGCGGGACCACGAGCCGGGTCAGCTCGGCGAGCCCGCCGCCGCCGGCCGGGCCGGACCAGCCCACCAGCTCGTACGCGGTGGTGGGCGAGAGCTCGCCGCCGTCGCTCCGGCGCACGATGCCGACGCCGCGGGCGTACCAGGTCTCCTGCCAGGCGGTGGCCGTGACCGGCTGGAGCCCGGCGCGCGTCGGGTAGAGCGTGAGCGTCAGCGTGAGCCGGACGTGCGCGGCGCCCGCGAACGTCCCCGCGGGCACGGTCACGTCCTCGAGGCCGAGCACCTGCCCCGCGAGCGCGAGGTCGAGCGTCTCGTGCTTCCCGTCCTCGTCCAGGTCCTCGCCGTAATCGAGACCGGTGCAGCGCTCGGACCAGGCTCCACCCATGGTGACGGGGTAGCGGAGGTCGTAGGTGGACGGCGTCGGGTCCGTCGCGGTCCCGTCACCGAGCTCGACCAGGCCGGCCTGCGCGGAGGCGACGAGCGCCGTCCCGCCCGCGAGGTCGGCGCCGGTGGTCGGATCCAGCTCGCGCAGCTCGGTGGCGGCGAACCCGCGGTAGCTCCGCGCGCCCCCGACCTCGATGCGCAGGTCCGCGGGGCGCGTGACGGGCTGCCCGGCGATCCGGTAGCTCCAGCTCCAGCCCGGCGCGAGCGGGAACCAGCCCTCCACGTCCCCTGGCCCGGCCGTCCCTGGATCCGGCGCTCCCTCGCACACCGCCGGCGCGGGCCCGTCCCCGCCGCCGCTGCTGCACCCGTGCCCGGCCAGGAAGGCGAGCACCACTCCAGCCGCAAGTCCGATCGGACGCGTCCGCATGGCCCCCCTCCTCGCGCCGCGCTCCCCTGCGCGCGCCCCCGCGTTCCAGTGTCCGATGTTCGAGCGGGGGTCACAACGACGTTTGGTGTCGCGTGCGTGGCGCGGTGCGGCACGGTTGCGCGCCGGTGCGCACCGTCCTCTCGGGGTCCAAGGGTTCGTTTGAATCCGGGACCCCTCCCCAGTAGGAGTAGCGCGCAACCAACGCCCAGGGACCGACATGGACAAGCTCCCCGACCTCGATCCGCAGGAGACGCGCGAGTGGCTGGACGCCCTCGAGGGCGTGCTCCAGCGCGAGGGCACGGACCGCGCGCACTTCCTCATCGAGCAGCTCATCGACCGCGCCCGCCGCTCCGGCGCGTACCTGCCGTTCTCGGCCAACACCGCCTACGTGAACACCATCCCGGTGGAGAAGCAGCCGCGCTACCCGGGCGACTTCGCCATCGAGCAGACCATCCGCCACTACCTCCGCTGGAACGCGATGGCGATGGTGGTGCGGGCGAACAAGCACACCAACGTCGGCGGCCACATCGCCAGCTTCGCCTCGGCCGCGACGCTCTACGACGTCGGCTACAACCACTTCTGGCGGGCCTGGACCCCGGACCGCGGCGGCGACCTCGTCTACATCCAGGGCCACTCCGCGCCCGGCATCTACGCGCGCGCGTTCCTGCTCGGCCTGCTCAGCGAGGAGCAGCTCCAGAACTTCCGCCAGGAGGTGGACGGCAAGGGCCTGTCCTCGTACCCGCACCCCTGGCTCATGCCGGACTTCTGGCAGTTCCCCACCGTGTCGATGGGCCTCGGGCCGCACATGGCCATCTACCAGGCCCGCTTCATGCGGTACCTGCACGACCGCGGCATCGCCGACACCGCCGACCGCAAGGTCTGGGCGTTCTGCGGCGACGGCGAGATGGACGAGCCGGAGGCCATGGGCGCCATCGACCGCGCCGGCCGCGAGAAGCTCGACAACCTCATCTTCGTGGTGAACTGCAACCTGCAGCGGCTCGACGGGCCGGTCCGCGGCAACGGCAAGATCATCCAGGAGCTGGAGGGCACGTTCCGCGGCGCCGGCTGGAACGTCATCAAGGTGATCTGGGGCCGCCACTGGGATCCGCTGTTCGCGAAGGACTCGGAGGGGATCCTGCGCCGCCGGATGATGGAGGTGGTGGACGGCGAGTACCAGCTCTACAAGTCGCGCAACGGCGCGTTCGTCCGCGAGCACTTCTTCAACTCGCCCGAGCTGAAGGCCATGGTCTCCGAGCTGTCCGACGAGGACGTCTGGCGGCTGAACCGCGGCGGGCACGATCCGTTCAAGGTCTACGCGGCCTACGACGCGGCGGTGAAGCACACCGGCCAGCCCACCGTGATCCTCGCGAAGACCATCAAGGGCTACGGCATGGGCGAGGCCGGCGAGGCCATGAACATCGCGCACCAGCAGAAGAAGATCGCGGTGGACGCCATCCGGCGCTTCCGCGACCGCTTCGACCTGCCGGTGCCGGACGACCAGCTCGAGAAGGTGCCGTTCCTGAAGCTGCCGGAGGGCTCGAAGGAGCTCGAGTACCTGAAGGCGCGCCGGCAGGACCTCGGCGGCGACCGGCCGCGGCGCCGCGCCAAGGCGAAGCCGCTGGAGGTACCGCCGCTCTCCGCGTTCGACCGGCTCCTGAAGAGCAGCGAGGACCGCGAGCTGTCCACCACCATGGCGCTCGTGCAGATCATGACGCTCCTCGCGCGCGACAAGGCCATCGGGAAGCGCGTGGTGCCCATCGTGCCGGACGAGGGGCGCACGTTCGGCATGGAGGGCATGTACCGGCAGCTCGGGATCTGGAGCCACGTCGGCCAGCTCTACACGCCCGAGGACGCGGACAAGCTCGCCTACTACCGCGAGGACAAGCAGGGGCAGGTGCTGCAGGAGGGCATCACCGAGGCCGGCGCGATGTGCGACTGGATCGCCGCCGCGTCCGCGTACGCCACGCACGGCGAGCCGATGATCCCGTTCTACCTGTTCTATTCGATGTTCGGCTTCCAGCGCGTCGGCGACTTCGCCTGGGCGGCCGGCGACATGCGCTGCCGCGGCTTCCTCGTCGGCGGCACCTCCGGGCGCACCACGCTGAACGGCGAGGGGCTCCAGCACGAGGACGGGCACTCGCACGTGCTCTCGTCGGTGATCCCGAACTGCCGCTCCTACGATCCGACGTTCTCGTACGAGGTGGCGGTGATCGTGCACGACGGCCTGCGCCGCATGCTGGCGGAGCAGGAGGACGCGTACTGGTACGTCACCGTCCTCAACGAGAACTACGCGCACCCGGGCATGCCGGAGGGCGCGGAGCAGGACATCGTGAAGGGCATGTACCTGTTCAAGCAGGGCGCGAAGGCGAAGGGCAAGGCGCCGCGGGTGCAGCTCCTCGGCTCCGGGGCCATCCTCCGCGAGGTGATCGCCGCGGCCGACCTGCTGAAGAGCCAGTGGGGCGTGGACGCGGACGTGTGGAGCTGCCCGAGCTTCACCGAGCTGGCGCGCGACGGCATGGCGGTGTCGCGCCACAACCGGCTCCACCCCGAGGACGCGCCCCGCCGCTCGCACGTGGAGACCTGCCTCGGCGGCACGCAGGGGCCGGTCGTCGCCGCGACCGACTACGTCCGCACCTTCGCCGAGCAGATCCGCCCGTGGGTGCCGCGCGCCTACCACGTGCTCGGCACCGACGGCTTCGGCCGCTCCGACACGCGCGAGAAGCTGCGCGGCTTCTTCGAGGTGGACCGGCACCACGTGGCGATCGCCGCGCTGAAGGCGCTCGCCGACGAGGGCACCGTGCCCGCCGCGAAGGTCGCCGAGGCGCTGAAGAAGTACGGCATCGACCCCGCGAAGCCCGCCCCCTGGACCGTCTAGACCGCGAGAACGAGGACATGCGCACCATCGAGGTCAAGGTCCCGAACATCGGCGACTACAAGGACGTCCCGGTCATCGACGTGCTGGTGAAGCCCGGCGAGCAGGTGGACGCCGACGCGCCGCTGGTCACGCTCGAGTCGGACAAGGCCACGCTCGACGTGCCCGCCCCCGCGGCCGGCACCATCCGCGAGGTGAAGGTGAAGGTCGGCGACCGCGTCAGCGAGGGATCGCTGGTCGTGACCCTGGAGGCGTCGGACGGGCAGGCGAAGGCGGAGGCGCCCGCGGCGCCCGCGCAGGCCGCGCCCCCGAAGCCCGCCGCCGCGGCGCCCGCGCCGGCGCCCTCCCCTGCCCCGGCTGCGCCCTCCGCGCCTCCGGCCGCGGCCTCGCCGGCGGGCGCGCCGCGCACGGTGGAGGTGAAGGTCCCGAACATCGGCGACTTCAAGGACGTCCCGGTCATCGAGGTGCTGGTGAAGCCGGGCGATCGGGTCGAGGCCGACGCGCCGCTCGCCACGCTCGAGTCGGAGAAGGCCACGCTCGACGTGCCCGCGCCCGCGGCCGGCACGATCCGCGAGGTGGCGCTGAAGGCCGGGGACAAGGTGAGCGAGGGATCGCTGGTGGCGATCCTCGACGCGGTCGCGCCCGCCGCCGCGACGACCGCCGCCGCGCCGGCCCCGTCCCAGCCCGCCGCGGCCCCCGCGGCGAAGGCCGCCGCGCCGCCGCCGGCGCCCTCCCCCGCTGCGCCGCCGGTCGCGCCGGAGACCGGTGCCCAGGGCCAGGTGCCGCACGCCTCGCCCTCGGTCCGCAAGCTCGCCCGCGAGCTGGGCGTGAACCTCGGCCGCGTCGAGGGGAGCGGCCCGCGCGGCCGCATCCTGCAGGACGACGTGCAGAAGTTCGTGAAGGCCTCGCTCGCCCGGCTCGAGTCCGGCGGCGGCGGGGGCGGCGCGCTCGACCTCGCGCCCTGGCCCAAGGTGGACTTCACCCGCTTCGGCCCGGTCGAGCGCCAGCCGCTCTCGCGCATCCGCAAGCTGTCGCGGACCAACCTGGCGCGGAACTGGGTGATGATCCCGCACGTCACCCAGTTCGACGAGGCGGACATCACCGAGCTGGAGCGCTTCCGCGTCGAGCTGAACCGCGAGCACGAGAAGCAGGGCGTCAAGGTGACGCTGCTCGCGTTCCTGGTGAAGGCCTGCGTCGCCGCCATGAGGCGGTTCCCCGAGCTGAACGCCTCGCTCGACGGCGACGAGCTGGTGCTGAAGCGCTACTTCCACGTCGGCTTCGCGGCCGACACGCCGCAGGGGCTGGTGGTCCCGGTGCTGAAGGACGCCGATCAGAAGGGCGTCCTGCAGCTCGCGAAGGAGCTGGGCGAGCTCGCCGCGAAGGCCCGCGACGGGAAGCTCTCCCCCGCCGACGTGCAGGGCGGCTGCTTCTCCATCTCCAGCCTGGGCGGCATCGGCGGCACCGCCTTCACGCCCATCATCAACGCGCCGGAGGTCGCCATCCTGGGCGTATCGCGGAGCGCCATGCGCCCGGTGTGGGACGGCACGCAGTTCCAGCCCCGGCTGATGCTGCCGCTGTCGCTCTCCTACGACCACCGCGTCATCGACGGCGCGCTGGCGGCGCGGATCACGACGTACCTGGCCCAGCTCCTCGGGGATATGCGGCGGATCGTGCTCTAGAGCCCGTCCCTCGACTCCGGCCGTGCCCCGTCACGTCCGCTCACCCCGAGCGTCCCTCGACTCCGGCCGTGCCCCGTCACGTCCGCTCACCCCGAGCGTAGGGCCGCGACGCGGCCCGGAGTCGAGGGGGCACGGCCTACGCTCGGGATGAGCGGCTCGGAGTCGAAGGGTCGGGATGAGCGCCCGGAGTCGAAGGGTCGGGATGCGCCGGATCAGGCCGGCCCGTCGTACGCCTTCAGCTTCCGCCAGAGCGTGTTCCGGCCGATGCCCAGCACCCGCGCGGCCTCCGCCTGCGAGCCACCGCAGCGCTCCAGCACCGCGAGCACGTGCGCCCGCTCCACCTCGGCGAGCGTGGCCATCGCCGCCGGCTCGCCCGCCGTGCCGCCGCGCGCCGCGGGCCCGGCCGGCGCGGTCAGCTCCTCCGGCAGGTGCTCGGGGCGGATCTCGGCCCCGCGCGCCACCGCCGCCGCGTAGCGGACCACGTTGCCGAGCTCGCGCACGTTCCCCGGCCAGCGGTAGGCGAGGAGCCGCCGCTCGGCCTCGGGCGAGAACCCCGGGCCCGGGCGCTTCTCCTCGGCGAGGAAGCGGCGCGCCAGCGGCAGCACGTCCTCGGGGCGGTCGCGGAGCGGCGGGAGGCGCAGCACCAGCACCTTCAGGCGGTAGTAGAGGTCCTCGCGGAAGCGCCCCTCCGTCACCAGGCGCGCCAGGTCCTGGTGCGTGGCGCAGACGAAGCGGACGTCCACGCCGAACGCGCGCGTGTCGCCCACCCGGCGCACCTCGCCGTCCTCGAGCGCCCGCAGCAGCTTCGCCTGGAGCGGCAGCGGCATCTCGCCGATCTCGTCGAGGAAGAGCGTGCCCCCGTGCGCCGCCTCGAGCAGCCCCTGCTTCTCGGCGGTCGCGCCGGTGAACGCGCCCTTCACGTGGCCGAACAGCTCGGACTCGAGCAGGTCCCCAGGCAACGCCGCCACGTTCACCGCCACGAACGGGCGGGCGCCCCGCGGGCCGCTCGCGTGGAGCGCGCGGGCGACCACCTCCTTGCCCGTCCCGCTCTCCCCCAGGATGACGACCGGGGCATCGGCGTCCGCGAAGTCGCGCGCCCGCACCAGCACCGCCTGCATGGCCGGGCTCTCCGCCACCACGTGCGTGGTGCGCCGGACGCGCTCGACCACGGTCCCCAGGCCGCAGACCGCGCACGCATCGCTCATGACCGGAAGGCGTTCCATGGTGTTCCAGGCTGGAGCTTAACCGGGCCCGCCGCGGCGCGCATCGGCGCATTCCGGCCCGGAAACCGGGGGATCGGCATCCGGCACGGCCCGTGCTCTGGGCTCCCCCGAGGAGAAACGAACGAACATGCCCGCCATCGACCGCAACGCCACCGTCGCCGAGATCGTCACCGCCCACGCCGTCACCGCCCGCATCTTCCAGAAGCACCGCATCGACTTCTGCTGCCACGGCGATGTCAGCGTCGCCGAGGCCTGCCGCCCGCGCGCGCTCGACCCGGACACGGTCTTCGCCGAGCTCGAGGCGTCGCTCCCCCAGGCGAACGGCGACGAGGATCCCCGCGCGCTCTCCACCTTCGCGCTCGTCGCCCGCATCGTGGACCGCCACCACGCCTACCTGCGTCGGACCCTGCCGTTCCTCGAGCCGCTCGCGCACAAGGTCGCGAGCGTCCACGGGGACCACAACCCTCGCCTGCTCGGCGTGCGCGACGCGTTCCTCGAGCTGGCCGCCGCGCTCGAGCCGCACCTCGACCACGAGGAGGCGGTGCTGTTCCCCGCGCTCCTCTCGCCGGCCCCGGACCGCGAGATCCTCCGCAAGGAGCTCGAGGGAATGATGAGCGACCACCTCCAGGTCGGCGCGCTGCTCGAGCGGATCCGCGCGCTCTCCGAGGGCTTCACCGTGCCGGAGTGGGGCTGCCGCAGCTACCGCGTGCTCATGAGCGAGCTGGAGACGCTCGAGACCGACGTGCTCCGCCACGTCCACCTCGAGAACCACGTGCTCATGCCGCGCTTCGCCGGGCGCGCGACCGCCGAGGCGCGGGGCTGATGGCCCGCGCCACCGACGCCCTGCGCGCCACGCGCGCGGGGATCCGGGCGCGGCTGCAGGAGGTGGCGGAGAAGGCGGGCGCGGTCACCTCCGGCCCGCCCGCGGCGCGCGCCGCGACGATGCGCGAGGTGGTCGCCGGGCTCGACCGCTGCCTGCGCGGCCACCTGGAGTGGGAGGAGCGGACGCTCCACCCGGTGGTGGACAAGTTCGCCTGCGAGGGGCCGCGCGCGTTCAGCGCCTCCATGCGCTACGAGCACGACATCATCCACCGCTGGATGGCCGAGCTGGCCCGGCGCGCCGGCGATCCCGAGGACGCGGTCGGGTTCGTGCGACACGCCGATCGGCTGCTCGGCGTGGTGCTCGCGCACTTCGAGCTCGAGGAGGCGGTGTTCTTCCCCATCCTCGACGAGACCGCGGCCGGGCACGCCATCGGCGGGCCCCTGGCCCCCGCGCTGCCCTGAGCCGCCTCGGCGGTCCCAACGACTCTGGGTCGGGGCGAAGCTCGGCCGTCCCAACGACTCTGGGTCGGGGCGAAACGACTCTGGGTCGGGAGGCGGCGGGGTCGGGAGGCGGCGGCGCGCGCGGCCTCGACGCGCTGCGCGATCCCTCCCGGGCCGCGATGACGCTCCGTGCGGGTCGATCCGTTCACGCTGAGCGCGTCCTTCACGGGGTGGCACACCTCGACAGGCCGTATCGTCCTGCTTAATGGAGCCTTCCCCGGGTGCGGCGGAGGCGTATGGACGGCGAGACGATCCTGGAGACGCGGGAGCTGGTGAAGGCGTTCCAGGGGTTCGTGGCGGTGAACGGCGTCTCGCTGCGCGTCGCGCGCGGCAGCATCCACGCGCTCATCGGGCCGAACGGCGCGGGCAAGACCACCGTCTTCAACCTGCTCACCCGCTTCCTCCCCGCGACCCGGGGCAGCATCCTGTTCCGCGGCGAGGACATCACCCGCGCCCGCCCCGCCGAGATCGCGCGCCGCGGGCTGGTCCGCTCGTTCCAGGTCTCGGCGGTGTTCCCGGACCTGACCGCGCTCGAGAACGTGCGGGTGGCGCTGCAGCGCGGGCTCGGCACCTCCTTCCACTTCTGGCGCCCGGAGCGCTCGCTCTCGGTCCTCGACGCGCGCGCCCGCGAGCTGCTCGCGGCGGTGGGGCTGGAGGGGCAGGAGCAGGTCACCACCGTCGAGCTGCCCTACGGCCGCAAGCGCGCGCTGGAGATCGCCACCACGCTCGCGCTCGAGCCGGAGGTGATGCTGCTCGACGAGCCGACCCAGGGCATGGGGCACGAGGACGTCGGGCGCGTGGTCGGCCTCATCCGCCAGGTGGCCGCCGGGCGCACGGTGGTGCTGGTCGAGCACAACCTCTCGGTGGTGCGCGACCTCGCCGACCGCGTCACGGTGCTGGCGCGCGGGAGCGTGCTCGCCGAGGGGACCTACGACGAGGTCTCGCGCGACCCCGCGGTGCTCGAGGCGTACATCGGGGCGTCCCCGTGACGGCGCCCTTCCCCGCCCCGGCGCCGGCCGGCGAGATGCTGCGCGTCTCCGGCCTGCACGCGTTCTACGGTGAGTCGCACGTGCTCCACGGCGTGGACCTCGCGGTCGCCGCCGGGGAGGTGGTCACGCTGCTCGGCCGGAACGGCTCGGGCCGCACCACCACGCTGAAGGCCATCCTGGGGCTCACCGGCCGCCGCACCGGGTCGGTGGTGGTGAACGGGCGCGAGACCGTCCGCATGCCCACGCACCGGATCGTGCACCTGGGCGTCGGCTACTGCCCGGAGGAGCGCGGGATCTTCTCGCGCCTCACCGCCGAGGAGAACCTCACGCTGCTCCCCGAGGTGCGCAGCGGCGGCATGCCGCTCGAGCGCATCTACGAGATGTTCCCGAACCTGTGGGAGCGCCGGAGGAGCCCCGGCTCACGCCTCTCCGGCGGCGAGCAGCAGATGCTGGCGCTCGCCCGGATCCTGCGCACCGGCGCGCGCCTGCTGCTGCTCGACGAGATCACCGAGGGGCTCGCCCCGGTGATCGTCCAGGCGCTGGGGCGGGCCGTCCGCGCCCTGAAGGACCACGGGTTCACGCTGGTGCTGGTGGAGCAGAACTTCCGCTTCGTCGCGCCGCTCGCCGATCGGCACCTGCTCGTCGAGCGCGGCCGGGTGGTCGGCGAGGTGGCGCGCGCCGAGCTGGAGTCACGGATGGAGTCGCTGCAGCGGTTCCTGGGCGTCTGACGCCCGCACACACGGATGGGAGGAAGCATGCACCGGTTCGCCCTCGCCCTCGTCACCGCCGGCCTCGCCGCCGGCGCGGCGCCCGCCCCCGCCGCGGAGAAGCTCTCCGACGGCAAGGTCAAGCTCGGCGTCCTCACCGACATGACCGGCTACTACGCCGACCTGGCCGGCCCCGGCTCGGTGGTGGCGGCGCGGATCGCCGTGGAGGACTTCGGCGGCAAGGTCCTCGGCAAGCCCGTCGAGCTCGTCTCCGCCGACCACCAGCTCAAGGCCGACGTCGCCTCCAACATCGCGCGCAAGTGGATCGACGAGGGCCAGGTGGACGCCATCGTGGACCTGGTCTCCTCGTCCACCGCCGGCGCGGTGATGCCGGTCGCGGCGGAGAAGAAGCGCATCACGCTGCTCTCCGGCCCGGGCACCACCGCGTTCACCGGCGAGAAGTGCACCCGGTACAACGTGCACTACACCTACAACAACTGGGCGCTCGCGAACGGCACCGGCCGCGAGGTGGTGAAGCAGGGCGGCGACTCCTGGTTCTTCCTGACCGCCGACTACATCTTCGGGAAGTCGCTGGAGGAGGACACCACCAAGGTGGTGAAGGCGGCCGGCGGCAAGGTGCTCGGCGCCGCGCGCTACCCCTCCCCCGGGACCACCGACTTCTCCAGCTACCTGCTGCAGGCGCAGGGCTCCGGCGCGAAGATCGTCGGCCTCGCGAACGCCGGCGCGGACACCGTGAACTCCATCCGCCAGGCCGAGGAGTTCGGCATCACGCCGAAGCAGAGCCTGGCCGGCCTGCTCGTGTTCATCACCGACGTGCACAGCCTCGGGCTCGAGGCGGCCAAGGGCATGTACCTCACCACCGCGTTCTACTGGGACCTGAACGACGAGACGCGCAAGTGGTCGCGGCGCTTCTTCCAGAAGCACGGGAAGATGCCGACCATGGTCCAGGCCGGCGTGTACTCGTCGGTCATGCACTACCTGAAGGCGGTGCAGGCGGCCGGCACCGACGACGCCGACGCGGTGATGGCGAAGATGCGCGAGACGCCGGTGAGCGACTTCTTCGCGAAGAACGCCCGCATCGGGCCCGACGGGCTGCTGCGCCACGACATGTACCTCGCCCGCGTGAAGGCGCCGAAGGACTCGAAGCAGCCCTGGGACTACTACCAGATCGTGAAGACCATCCCGGCCGCCGAGGCGTTCCCCTCGGTCGAGGCCCAGGCCTGCCCGCTGGCGAAGAGGTAGCCCCGCGCGCCCGGCGCCGCGCCGCCCGCCGGCGGCGCGCGCCGGGCCCCGTCCCCCATGACCCAGGCGCTCTTCGGCCAGCTCTTCCTCGGCCTCATCAACGGCGCGTTCTACGCGCTCCTCTCGCTGGGCCTCGCGGTCATCTTCGGCCTGCTCGACGTGGTGAACTTCGCCCACGGCGCGCAGTACATGATGGGCGCCTTCGCCGCGTGGATGGGGCTCACGTACCTGGGCGTCCCCTACGGCTGGGCGCTCCTGCTCGCGCCGCTCGCGGTGGGCCTCGTCGGCATGGCCGTCGAGCGGACGCTGCTGCGCCGCCTGCAGGGGCTGGATCCGCTCTACGGCCTGCTGCTCACGTTCGGCCTCACGCTCATCGCGGAGGGGCTGTTCCATCACGCCTACGGCAACTCCGGCTTCGCCTACCCGGTGCCGGGCTGGCTGCGCGGCGGCGTGAACCTCGGCTTCATGTTCCTGCCGCTGTACCGCGCCTGGGCGGTGGGCCTGTCGCTGGCGGTGTGCCTCGCCTGCTGGTTCGTCATCGAGCGGACCAAGCTGGGCGCGTACCTGCGCGCCGGCACGGAGAACCCGAAGCTGCTGCAGGCGTTCGGGGTGAACGTGCCGCTCATGTTCACGCTCACCTACGGCTTCGGCGCGGCGCTCGCCGCGTTCGCCGGCGTGGTGGCCGCGCCGGTGTACCAGGTGACGCCGCTCATGGGGTCGAGCGTCATCATGGTGGTGTTCGCGGTGGTGGTGATCGGCGGCATGGGGTCGATCGGCGGCGCCATCGTCACCGGCCTCGGCGTCGGGCTGCTCGAGGGCCTGACGCGCTTCTGGTACCCGCCCGCCTCCAGCGTGGTGGTGTTCGTGGTGATGGCGCTCGTGCTGCTGGTGCGCCCCGCCGGGCTGTTCGGGAGGGAGCGCTAGATGCCCGGGCGGCTCGTCACCTGGGGCTGGCTGGCCCTGCTCGCCGCGGGGCTGGCCGCGCCGTTCGTGGTGTACCCGGTCTTCGCCATGAACGTGCTCTGCCTGGCGCTGTTCGCGAGCGCGTTCAACCTGCTGCTCGGCTACACCGGGCTGCTCTCCTTCGGCCACGCCGCGTTCCTGGGCGCGTCCGCCTACGCCACCGGCTGGGCGCTGCGGAGCTGGGGGCTGCCGCCGGAGGTGGCGGTGCTGCTCGGCACCGCGCTCGCCGCCGCGCTGGGCCTCGTGTTCGGGGCGCTCGCCATCCGGCGCTCCGGCATCTACTTCGCGATGATCACGCTGGGCTTCGCGCAGCTCGTGTACTTCCTGGTGGTCCAGCTGCCCTGGACCGGCGGCGAGGACGGGCTGCAGGGCATCCCGCGCGGCCGCGCGCTCGGGCTGATCCCGCTCGACGACCCGCGCACCGCCTACTGGTTCGTGTACGCCGCGTTCCTGGCCGGCTTCTGGCTGCTCCACCGCGCCATCCACTCCCCGTTCGGCCACGTGCTCCGCGCCATCCGCGAGAACGAGCCGCGCGCGGTCTCGCTCGGCTACGACGTGGCCCGCTACAAGCTGCTCGCGTTCGTGCTCTCGGCCGGCGTCTCCGGCCTGGCGGGCGGGCTGAAGGCGGTGGTGCTCCAGTTCGCCTCGCTCTCCGACGTGCACTGGCACCGGTCGGGCGAGGTGGTGCTCATGACCCTGCTCGGCGGCATGGGCACGGTGCTCGGGCCTTCGGTGGGGGCGCTGCTGGTGGTGGCGCTCGAGAACTACCTTGCCGACACCGGCTCGTGGGTGACGGTGATCACCGGCGCGGTGTTCGTCGCCTGCGTGGTCGCGTTCCGCCGCGGGATCGTGGGCGAGGTCCGCGCGCTGGTGCGGCGGTCGTTCACCGGAGGGAAGCCATGAGCGCTGGGCTGGACGGGCGGGCCGCGCTGGTCACCGGCGCGGCGAGCGGCATCGGCCGCGAGATCGCGGAGCAGCTCGCGCGGGAGGGCGCCCGGGTGGTTCTGGCCGACCTCGACGCCGCGGGCGCCGGGCAGGCCGCCGCCGCGCTGGCGGCCCAGGGGCTCGTGGCGCAGGGCATCGGCTGCGACGTCACCCGCGAGGCGGACGTGGAGCGGGCGGTCGCCGCGGTGCTCGCCGCGCACGGGCGGCTCGACGTGCTCGTGAACAACGCCGGGCTGCAGCACGTGGCGCCGCTCGACGCGTTCCCCACCGAGAAGTTCGAGCTGCTGCTGCGGGTCATGCTGGTCGGGCCGTTCCTCGCCACCAAGCACGCGTTCCCGGTCATGCGCCGGCAGCGGCACGGGCGCGTCGTGAACGTGGCGTCGGTGAACGGCCTCGTCGGCTTCGCCGGGAAGGCGGCCTACAACAGCGCGAAGCACGGGCTGCTCGGGCTCACCAAGGTGGCCGCGCTGGAGGGCGCCGCCGACGGCATCACCGTGAACGCGCTCTGCCCGGGCTACGTGGACACGCCGCTCGTGCGCAACCAGCTCGCCGACCTGGCCCGCACCCGCGGCGTGCCGCTGGAGCGCGTGCTGGAGGACGTCATCTACCCGCTCGTCCCGCAGCGGCGGCTGCTCTCGCCGCGCGAGGTGGCCGACTACGCGCTGTTCCTGGCGAGCGACCGCGCCGCCGGGGTCACCGGGTCGGCGGCGGTGGTCGACGGCGGCTACACCGCGCAGTAGGGCGTGGCCGGAAAGGCACGGCCCCGCCGCCCGGCGATGGGCAGCGGGGCCGTCTCCCCTCCCGATCCACGGGGCTGCGCCCCGGGATCCGGTCCTGCGCGGCTACGGCGCCGTGAGCGCCACGTTCGCGGTGGCGCCGTTCGTCACGGTCGCGGCCACCGGCGCGGCCACGGCGTGGCCGGTCTGGTCGCCGTTCGCGTCGAACGTGTCGCGCGTGAGCACCAGCGAGTAGGCGCCGGTGGGCAGGTCCGGCGCCGCGAACGTCTCGGTCGCGGCCACCACCGGGGTGACCTCGCGGACGATCAGGTTCACCGGCGTCGCCCCGAACGGCTGGACGACCTGCAGCAGGTCGCGCTGCGTGTCGGTCGCGATGGGCGTCACCGCGCCGTTGATGCCGCCGTGCTCGGCCGCCACGGTGAGCGCGACGTCCTGCACCGGCAGCGGCGCCGCCGCGGTGAGCTCGATCGGCCCGCTCGCGAAGGTCTGGTAGACCGTGCCGCCGACCACCGGCTGCGTGACCACGTAATAGGTCGTGGCGACCGGCAGCAGGCCGACCGCGTACTTGCCGTCGGCGCCCGTCACGGTGGCGCGGACCACGCTCGGCGCGCCGCCCTCGACCGTCTCGACGAGCACCGTGGCGCCCGCCACCGCCGTGCCGCCCGCGGTGACCGTGCCGGAGATGGTGCCGGTGACCACCTGGTCGAACGCGCGCACCACCGGGCGGAGGATGTACTGGTCGGAGTTGCCGGCGCGGTGGACGAAGATCGACTTGTGGGCGTCGAAGTCGATGAAGACGTCCTTGGTGGTGCCGGGCTCGACGTCGAAGTTGACGGTGAGCTTCACCCCCGACTGCATGCCCGAGGGCACCTTGAGCGGCTGCGGCTCGGCGATGCCGTCCACCACCACGGTGTTGTCCGGCCCGAGCAGCAGGCGCATCTGCCCGTAGTGACCCGCCGCGATCGGCGCGTTCTCGGCCAGCGTCTTGCTCAGGCCGTTGGTGAGCGTGAGCAGGTCGATCGGGCCGCCGGTCCAGGTGCCCAGCGTCTGCCAGCCGTCCGGTCCGTCGATCTGCACCTCGCGGACGTCGAGGAACAGCTGCGTGTAGTCGCCGGGCGCGTCCACCAGGCGGACGTTGATCCGGGCGGGCGCGTCGTTGCTGGACGAGCCGCACGCGGCGAGACCGAGCGCGAGCGCGCCAGCGAGCGCGATGCGAAGACCCTGAAGCTTCATGTACGAACCTCCTTCGATGACCAGGGGAGCGACGCCAGCAACCGGGCTGGCGGTCGCAACCTTGAACACTCGGGGCCGGGAAACGCTCCTCTCAGGCCCTGAATTTCCGGAAGACGACCTTCACCCACCTCCGACGACCACGCCGCCCCCGGGTTGCGCGACACCACGCCAGGGCACAGCGAGGCCGCGCGTCCGCGACGCTGCGACGCAGCGGGGAGAAGCTCCCGTCCGAGTCGGGTGCGGCGCGCTCGACCAGCGCGCGCGTCGAGTCCGGTGGCCGGACGCGCTCAGGCGAGGTCTTCGAAGGTCCCGGTCTGCCGGTTCTTGCGGACCTTGTCGCCCGGGAACACGCGGCCGTTCATGGCCACGTAGACGCCGGGCGGCAGCACCTGCACGAACGAGAGCGCGCTGCCGAGGTTGAAGAGCCCGTCGGAGCTGCCGAACGCGTACGGGATCATCGCGCCGGTGAGCACCACGGTCTTGCCGAGGCCGGCGGCGAGGAGCGCCCGCGCCGTCTCGGCCATGGTGTCGGTGCCGTGGGTCACCAGGATGCGGTCCTCGGCGGCGGAGCGGCAGCTCTCCACGATGATCCGCCGGTCGCCGTCGGTCATGTCGAGGCTGTCCACCATCATGAGGTTCCGGACGCTCACGTCGAGGCGGCAGCGCGCCAGCCGCAGCATCTCCGGCAGGTGCGTGTCCTTGAAGTAGAGCCGACCGGACAGCTCGTCGTACTCCTTGTCGAAGGTACCGCCGGTGACGAACACGCGGATGGGCTGGCTCACGGGGCGCATTCTAATCCCCTCGGGCCGGGTTGCCGCGGGAACCGTCGCGCGCCGGGGCCGGGTCGCGCCGCAGCCCGAGCGCCCAGAGGGCCAGCGCGGCGGCGAGGAACGCCGCGCCCGCCGCGCACACGCCCGCCCAGCCGCGGGCGGTCCAGGCCCAGGTGCCCACCGCGGTCCCGAGCGCGCCGCCGGCGAAGTAGGTCACCATGTAGATCGTGTTCATGCGGCTGCGCGCCTCCGGCCGGCGCCCGTGCACCCGCGCCAGGTTGGAGACGTGGTTGCCCTGCACCCCCACGTCGAGGAGCAGCACCCCCGCCACCAGCGCGGGGACGCTCCCGCTCGCGGCGAACACCGCGAATCCGGCCAGCGCCACCACGATGGAGATGCCGGCGTTCGCGCGCGGGCGGGTGCGGTCGGCGAGCCGCCCCAGCACCGGCGCCGCCAGCGCGCCCGCGGCCCCGAGCACCCCGAACAGCCCGGCCACGTCCGGCCCGAGCCCGTGCCGCGCCTCGAGCTGGAACGCGAGCGTGCTCCAGAACACGCTGAACGCCGCGAACCCGAGCGCGCCGAGCGCCGCCGCCTCCCGGAGCACCGGCTCCTCGCGCGCGATGTCGAGCATCGACCGGAGCAGCTCCGGGTACGGCATGGAGGCGTCCGGCTCGCTCCGCGGGAGCAGCGCCCGGAGCGCCGCCGCCAGCGCCACCATGAGCGCCGCCGCCACCACGTACACCGCGCGCCAGCCCAGGTGCGCGCCCAGGAAGCCGCTCGCGGTGCGCGCGAGCAGGATGCCCACCAGCAGCCCGCCCATCACCGCGCCCACCGCGCGGCCGCGCTCCTCCGGCGGCGCGACGTGCGCGGCGAGCGGGAGCGCCAGCTGCGGCACCACCGTGGTCATCCCCACCGCCAGCGACGCGCCCGCCAGCACCGGCAGCGTCGGCGACGCCGCCACCGCGACCAGCGCCACCGCCACCGCGCCGAGCAGCGCCAGCATGAGCCGGCGCCGCTCCAGCACGTCGCCGAGCGGCACGAACAGGAACATGCCGGCGCCGTACCCGACCTGCGTCAGCATCGAGACCACCCCCACCGCCCGCGGCGAGGTGGAGAACGTGCGCGCCACCTCGGGGAGGAGCGGCTGCAGCAGGTACAGGTTGCCCACGCTGGCGCCCGCCGCGACGGCGAGCACGAGCACGATGAACCGGACGGAGGGGGCGGCGGACACGGCCGGACGTTTTAGATCCGATCCGGCCGCCGCGCTCGCGGAACCGTCGGCCCGGGCCGTCAGCCGCGGGGCGCGGCATCCCGCGCTCCGCTCCCGCCGAGCCCCGTCGCGCGATCGGGCGCGTCAGCCGCGCGGCGCGTCGAACAGCGCCAGGAGCGCGGGCGGATCCAGCTCGGACACCGCCAGCGCCGGCTGCCCCAGCGGCACCGCGCAGACCCGCTCGCCGAGCGGCCCGGCGGTGCAGCTCGCGCCGCCCCGCGCCACCCGCTCCACCGCCGCCGACGCCGGCGAGCCCACGCCCGGAACGAGCACGGTCAGCGCGCGCTCGCCCACCCGGTACAGGAGGTGCGCGGCCGGCTGCCCGCCCAGCGCGCACCGGCGCGCGCCGAGCAGCGTCGCGCCGGGCAGGTCGGGCACCGGGACCGTGAAGCCCAGCGCGCCCTCGAGCCAGGAGGCCACCGCGCCCGCGTCGCGCGACTCGAACTCGCAGGGCGAGGCGCGCGAGAAGGAGCGCAGGTGCGTGCGCTCCGCGTCGGAGGCGAGGCCGCGATCCAGGCCCGCCCTGCCCCGCCCCGCCAGCCAGACCCCGCCGGCGATCCCTCCGACCGCGAGCGCCAGGCCCGCCGCGAGCGCCGCCGCCCGGAAGGCCGGGCGGAGTGCGCGCCGCGCCGGCAGGACCTGCCGCGCCGCCCGGGCCGGGCCCGCGCCGCGCCGGAGCGCCGCGCCCAGCCGCCCGAACGCCGCCGCCGCCGCCGCACAGCCGGGGCAGCCGGCGAGGTGGGCCTCCACCCGCACCCGCTCCATCCGCTCGACCTCGCCGTCGAGCCAGGCCGAGACGCGCTCGTTCCACTCCGGGCTACAGGCCGACATGGCGGTCCTCCTCGCGCAGGCGGCCGGCGAGCTCCCGCCGCGCCCGCGCCAGCCGCGAGCGCACCGTGCCCACCGGGCACCCCTGCACGCGCGCGATCTCCTGGTACGACAGATCCTCCACCTCGCGCAGCCACAGCGCCTCGCGCCACTCCGGCGGCAGCGCGGCGAGCGCCGCCGAGAGCCCGTCCCCGAGCGCGCGGGCCAGCAGCGCCTCCTCGGCGGTGGGGGCCGCGTCCGGCGTCGCCTCCGCCGCGCGCCCGCCCTCCAGCACCTCCAGCCGCGGCCGCAGCCCGCGCACCGCGTTCAGGTGGATGGATCGCTGCAGGGCCCCGAGCCAGCCGCGCAGCCGGGCCGGGTCGCGCAGCTCCTCCTGCCGCTCCAGCGCGCGCACCAGCGTCTCCTGCACGAGGTCGTCCGCGTCGGCGGCGCTGCGCGCGAGGCGGCGCCCGTTCCGGCGGAGGAACGGGACCTGCGCGAGCGCACGCTGGAGGAAGCCGCCGGCCACCGGAGGGTGAGACACGCGGAGCCGCGAAAAGGTTCCCGGCGCCGGCCCGGCGACCCGCCCGAGCGGCGCGCGCGGGAACTTTCCGGCCGGCCGGACGTGTCCAGGGGGCGCCGGCCCGCGTCCAGCGGGCGGCCGGGGCTCCCACATCGGCCCCGTGACGCCGGGCCCGCGCCCGGGGAGAATCCAGAGATGGGCTTCGATCTGCCCGGCCTGTTCGCCGCCGGGATCCTCACCTTCGCCTCCCCCTGCGTCCTGCCGCTGGTGCCGGTCTACCTGTCGCTGCTCGGCGGCGCGTCGGTGGAGGCGCTCCGCCGGGGCGAGCGGCCGCGCGGGCTGGTCCCATCGGCGATCGCGTTCTCGCTCGGCCTCGCGGCGGTGTTCGTGGCGCTCGGCGCCGGGGCGAGCGCGGCGGGCGAGGCGCTCTCGGCGCACCGGGACGCGCTGCTGGCGGTGTCCGGCGCGCTGGTCGTCGCGCTCGGCCTGAAGGTGCTCGGCGTGCTCCGGCTGCCCGCGCTCGACGTGGAGCGGCGGCCGTGGCTGGCGCGCGTGCGGCCCGGCGGCTCGCTCGCGGCGTCGTTCGCGTTCGGCGGGGCGTTCGCGCTCGGCTGGACCCCCTGCGTCGGCCCGGTCCTCGGCTCGGTGCTCACCTGGACCGCGTCCGCCGGCGCGAGCCCGGCCCGCGGCGCGCTCTACCTCGGCACGTACGCGGCCGGCCTGGTGACCCCGCTCGTCCTCGCGGCCGCCTTCGCGGGGCGCGCGCTCGCCTGGCTCGACCGGCTGAAGCGGCAGCTGCCCCGGCTCGAGAAGGCGACCGGGCTGCTGCTGGTGGGCGCCGGGATCCTGCTCGCCACCGATCGGCTCATGGTGCTGATGCCGCGGGCGGGCGGCGCCGCGGCAGAGGAGGTCGCGGCGGGCGCTCCGGCGGTCCCCTCGACCCCGTCCGTCGCGTCGGCCCGGCCGGCCGGGGCCGACGCGCCGGCGGTCTGCACCGACGCGTCCTCGGCCGCCTGCGCGGTGGCGGTGCCCGACGCGCCCGGCGCGGCGCCCGCGGCCATTCCGCCGCGGCACGGCCCGGCGCTGGTCGAGATCGTGAGCCGGAGCTGCCCGGTCTGCCGGCGGATGGAGCCGGTGGTGGCCGCCGCGGAGCACGGCTGCCCGGGCGCGCGGGTGGAGCGGCACACGGTGGAGGCGCCGGAGGGCGCGGCGCTGGCGCGCGCGCACCGGGTGGTGGCCGTGCCCACGTTCCTGGCGCTCGACGGCGCCGGCCGCGAGGTGCAGCGGCTGGTGGGCGAGCAGTCTCTCGACGCGCTGGTGGACGCGCTGCAGCGCCTCTCCGGCCGGCTGTGCCAGGCCGCGCCGGCGGCGCCGCGACCCGCCGCGGGCTGAGCGATCCTCGAGCGCTGGGCGCGGCGCCGCGCGCCGCGGGGGCACGCCCGCCCGCGGCAACCCCGAAGACCCACGCCTGGCCCCGGTCGCGGGCGCGCCGCGCCGCGCCGGCGGGGGCACGATCGCCGCGTAGCCCATCTCTCGAGACGGGAGCGAACGGTCATGATCCCGATGATGATCGAGGCGCACCTGAAGGAGCATCACCGGGGGTACGAGCTGCACACGCACCCCTTCGCCATGTCGGCGCAGGACCTCGCCGCCACCGAGCACGTCTCCGGCCACCGCGTCGCGAAGGCGGTGGTGGTGCGGCTCGACGGCAAGTACGCGATCGCGGTGGTGTCGGCCGCCGAGAAGGTCCGGCTCGGCGTGCTCGAGGAGGCGACCGGCGCCGCCGCCGAGCTGGTCCCCGAGCACGAGCTCGCGGAGCACTTCCGGCCCTGCGACCCGGGCGCGGAGCCGCCGCTCGGCCTGTTCGGCGCGCCGATCTTCGTGGACGCCACGCTGGCCCACGCGCCGCGCCTGCTGATGCCCGCCGGGACGTACATGGACTCCGTCCTGCTCGACACCGCCGAGTGGATGCGCTGCGAGCAGGTGCAGCCGGTCGCCAACCTGGGCGCGCCGGTGCACTGAGAGAGCGTGAAGGAATCGGCCGGTGCCCCATGGACTGTGGCCGCCGGCCGTGATCTTCTCGGGGCGTGAGCGAACACGACGCGCCGCGGGTGGTGAGGCCGGTCCGAAATCAACTCTCGCTGCAGCCGACGGACCTCGAAGCGCTGGTCCCGGACGAGCACCCGGTTCGCGCCATCTGGACGTTGGTCGAGCGGCTGGACCTGTCGGCGTTCTACGACGAGATCGCGTCGCGCGGCAGCAATGCTGGGCGGCCAGCAACGGACCCGGCGGTGCTGCTCGCGCTGTGGCTGTTCGCCAACTCGGAGGGCGTGGGGAGCGCGCGGTTGCTCGAGCGGCTGTGCGAGCGGGACGCGCCCTACCGCTGGATCTGCGGCGGGGTGCCGGTGAACCACCATACGCTCGCCGACTTTCGCGTGGAGCACGGGAAGAAGCTCGACCGGCTCATGACGCAGGTGCTGGCCGCGCTCATGAAGGAAGGCGTGGTGCAGCTCCGGCGCGTGGCGCAGGACGGGATGAAGGTCCGGGCGAGCGCCGGCGCGGCGAGCTTCCGGCGTCGTCAGTCACTGGAGCGCTGCCGCAAAGAAGCCGAGGAACAGGTCCGAAAGCTCAGGCGCGAGATCGAGAGCGATCCGTCAGCTTCGACGAAGCGTGTTCAGGCTGCGAAGGAGCGGGCCGCGCAAGCTCGGCTCGATGCCGTCGAGGCCGCACTTGCGGAGGTCGAAGTCGTCGAGAAGCAGCGCGTCGAGCGAGACGAGAAGAAGCCCTCGGACGCGAGGCGTCGCGGCGAGATCCGCGTCAGCACCACGGACGCGGAGAGCCGCGTGATGAAGATGGCGGACGGTGGGTTCCGGCCCGCCTACAACGTGCAGTTCGCGACGGACGAGAGCGGTGTCATCGTGGGCACCGACGTCACGAACAACGGTACCGACCAGCCGCACGTCGTGCCGATGCTCGACGAGATCCGGCGCCGAACGGGCGAGACGCCACGCGAGTACCTGGTCGACGGTGGCTTCGTGACGCTCGACAACATCGAGGCCATCGCAGAGCGGGGCGCGACTCCGTATGCGCCGCTGCCGAAGCCGAAGAGCAAAGCCGTCGATCCGCACGCTCCGAAGCGCAACGACACACCTGCGATCGGGGCCTGGCGCGTGCGGATGGGGACAGAGGACGCCAAGCGCGTCTACGTGCAGCGCGGCGTCCTCGCCGAGAGGACGAACGCAGATCTCCGTGTGCACCGGCGACTCGACCGGCTGAACGTCCGAGGGCTGGTAAAGGTGAAGACGATCGTGCTGCTCGCCGCGATCAGCTTCAACATCATGCGTCTCGTCGCGAGCAGACTCTCGGCCTAATCGCCTCCGGACGGGACTCCCGGCGCCGGACCGAGCTCCGCCGGCTGAACGAGCCCTCCGACGCCCCTGCGTCCCCGAAGGTGGGCGCGTCTCGACCCCGGGCGCCTGCCCGCGCCGCTTCCCTCAGCGCGGACGGATTACTTCACGGTCCCTGACAGCACGAGCGGGCGCGAAAGCGCCCGCCCTGCGCTCCGTCACCGGGGCCGCCGAGGCGCTCGCCCCGCTGCGCGCCGCCCCGGCGCCCGCTGCCGCTGCGAAGCCGGCCGCCGCTCCCCACCGTGAGGGAGCGCGGCGGGCTCGCCGCGGGGAGGCGGGAACATGACGGCGCGGCGATGGGCGATCGGGGCGGCCATCTCGGCGGGCCTGCTGCTCGCGGCCGGCGCGCGGGCGCAAGGGGAGCGCGCGCAGGAGGACGGGCGCGGGCCAGCGGGCGGGGAGCGTGCGCAGCCCGAGGCGCCGCGCAAGGCGAAGGGTGACGCGACCAAGGCGGCGCCGCACGCGACAGGGGAGCACGCGGCCGCCGCGAGCCAGGCGCCGCGCGCGAAGGGCGGCGAGGCGGCCGGCACGCCCCACGCCCGCAAGGCGGTGCCGCAGCAGCGGAGCGCGCAGGACGTCCGGCGCCCGGTGCACGGGCGGCGGGGCGGCACGGGCGCGGAGCGGCGGACCACGGCCGGCGAGCAGGTGGGCGCGGCGTCCGGCGCGAGCGCCGAGAGCCCGGTCGAGCCACCCGGGCCGCGCACCGGCGGCGAGGAGGACTCCCACGCCGGCGGGGGCACCTCGTCGAGCGGCGACACCGCCACCGGCGGCTGGTCGGGGAGCTCGAACCCCGATCCCACCCAGGACCGGCGTTGAGAGCACCTCCCGTCGCCGCGGCGGCCGATCCGCGTCGCATCGCGTCGTTGATCCTCCCTCACATGCCTCGGGGCATGCTCGGTCGTCGCGCCTCGCGCTGCCCGCGGCTCGACCGCCTGGCTCGGTCCGGGGATGGATTCACGCGCTCTGAGCGGAGGTTCACGTTCGGTGGATCAGCGCCGGCGCAGCACGGTGCTGGTCCAGCTCGCGCCCTGACGCTCCGGCCCGGTCTCCGGCCTCACCTCGCCGGCCTCGATGGCGCGCGCCAGGTCGGCGCGCTCGGCCGGCGTGAGGTCCGGCGAGACGACCTCCACCAGCCGCACCCCGCCGCGAGGACCGGGCGAGAGCCGCACCACCACGCGCTCCACGCCGGTCAGCGAGCGCTCGTCGAGCGGCAGCGATCGCAGGGCGGGATCCTGGTCCGGGCGCGCGAAGGCGGTGCGGCGCTCCGGCAGCGGGCCGGTGGCGGCCGGCGGGCCGGCGCAGGCGAGGGCGAGGAGCAGGGTCGCGCCGGCGGCGGCGCGGCCGGCGGCGGCGAGCCGGACGCGGACGGTGACCATGGCGTGATCCTACACCCGCGGGCCGCGCGGCCGGGCGCCGCGCCCCCGGAACGCCGGGTGCACCCCGAGTGCGCAGGGGCCGGCCGCGGGAGCGCGCGCAGGCCGCGCGTGCCTCCGCCCGCCGCGATGGCGACGAACGGCTACTCGCGGGCGAGGCCGTTCGCGGTGAGCGCCACCGCGTCGCCGACTCGGAACGGGGCGTAGCCCTGGTACACGTGGCGCTCGACGCCGCCGTCCTCGTAGCGCACGAACACCTCGTAGCTGCGGTACTCCGCGTTCGAGCCCTGGCTGGCCGCCGCGCCGATCATGGCGCCGCCGACCGCGCCCACCACTGCGCCGCCCGCGCTGGCGTGGGTGTGCGCGTAGCCGTAGCGGTCGTAGTGCGTGTGGCCACCGAGCGCGCTGCCGAGCAGGCCGCCGATCACCGCGCCGGCCACCGCGCCGGCGCCGGGGTTGCCCTGCTGCTTCTGGACCACCTCGCGGATCGACTCGACGCGGCCGTAGCGGACCCAGTCGCCGCCCCCGCCGCCGTACGGATCTCCCCAGGTGCGCGTGCTCGTGGTGGTCGTCACGCAGGCGGGGAGGAGCAGGGTCGGGACCAGCGCGAGGGCGAGCAGGGCGGGCTTCTTCATGGAGCGTCTCCGGGCTGGGCCGGCGGCGGGCGCCGGGCATCCATCCTCCCGGATCTGCATGCGCCGCACCAGCCCCGGACCGTCCGGCCGATCAATGAAATCGGGCGCTTAGGGTCCGCTTCCCCCGACCGAGAGTAATGCGTCGCCCCCGGAGGGCGTGAATCCACGGCACGCCGTGGCGTGACTCACCCGGGTGGGACCTCAGGACGTCGGGGCGGCTCAGGGACCGTGAAGTAATCCGTCCGCGCTGCGGGTGCGGCGCGGGCAGGCGCCCGGGGTCGAGCGCGCCCACCTTCGGGGACGCGGGGGCGTCGGAGGGCTCGTTCAGCCGGCGGAGCTCGGTCCGGCGCCGGGAGTCCCGTCCGGAGGCGATTAGGCCGAGAGTCTGCTCGCGACGAGACGCATGATGTTGAAGCTGATCGCGGCGAGCAGCACGATCGTCTTCACCTTTACCAGCCCTCGGACGTTCAGCCGGTCGAGTCGCCGGTGCACACGGAGATCTGCGTTCGTCCTCTCGGCGAGGACGCCGCGCTGCACGTAGACGCGCTTGGCGTCCTCTGTCCCCATCCGCACGCGCCAGGCCCCGATCGCAGGTGTGTCGTTGCGCTTCGGAGCGTGCGGATCGACGGCTTTGCTCTTCGGCTTCGGCAGCGGCGCATACGGAGTCGCGCCCCGCTCTGCGATGGCCTCGATGTTGTCGAGCGTCACGAAGCCACCGTCGACCAGGTACTCGCGTGGCGTCTCGCCCGTTCGGCGCCGGATCTCGTCGAGCATCGGCACGACGTGCGGCTGGTCGGTACCGTTGTTCGTGACGTCGGTGCCCACGATGACACCGCTCTCGTCCGTCGCGAACTGCACGTTGTAGGCGGGCCGGAACCCACCGTCCGCCATCTTCATCACGCGGCTCTCCGCGTCCGTGGTGCTGACGCGGATCTCGCCGCGACGCCTCGCGTCCGAGGGCTTCTTCTCGTCTCGCTCGACGCGCTGCTTCTCGACGACTTCGACCTCCGCAAGTGCGGCCTCGACGGCATCGAGCCGAGCTTGCGCGGCCCGCTCCTTCGCAGCCTGAACACGCTTCGTCGAAGCTGACGGATCGCTCTCGATCTCGCGCCTGAGCTTTCGGACCTGTTCCTCGGCTTCTTTGCGGCAGCGCTCCAGTGACTGACGACGCCGGAAGCTCGCCGCGCCGGCGCTCGCCCGGACCTTCATCCCGTCCTGCGCCACGCGCCGGAGCTGCACCACGCCTTCCTTCATGAGCGCGGCCAGCACCTGCGTCATGAGCCGGTCGAGCTTCTTCCCGTGCTCCACGCGAAAGTCGGCGAGCGTATGGTGGTTCACCGGCACCCCGCCGCAGATCCAGCGGTAGGGCGCGTCCCGCTCGCACAGCCGCTCGAGCAACCGCGCGCTCCCCACGCCCTCCGAGTTGGCGAACAGCCACAGCGCGAGCAGCACCGCCGGGTCCGTTGCTGGCCGCCCAGCATTGCTGCCGCGCGACGCGATCTCGTCGTAGAACGCCGACAGGTCCAGCCGCTCGACCAACGTCCAGATGGCGCGAACCGGGTGCTCGTCCGGGACCAGCGCTTCGAGGTCCGTCGGCTGCAGCGAGAGTTGATTTCGGACCGGCCTCACCACCCGCGGCGCGTCGTGTTCGCTCACGCCCCGAGAAGATCACGGCCGGCGGCCCCAGTCCATGGGGCACCGGCCGATTCCTTCACGCTCTCTCAGCGCTCGCTCAGCCCAGCTCGAGCCAGGAGAACCAGACCGGGTGGTTCGCCTTGTACCACTCGAGCACGCGGCGGACCGCCTCCTGCTTCTCACGCGGCACCACCCGCTCGTCCACCCGGTCGAAGTGGACGCGGATCTTCTCGCGGTCGTGCTCGAGCGCCTGGGAGAACATGGTCTGCAGCTCGTTCCGGATCCGGCCCGAGTCGGAGATCTTCACCGGGCGCTGCGTGTGGTCCACCCCCGACATGAACCGGACCAGCAGCGGGCTGAACACGTGCCGCGCCTGCTCGAGCGGCTCCATGAGCCGGAACGTGAACGCGATCTGCGCGGACGCGCTGTGCGTGGCGAGCCGGGTGGTGACCCGGTAGACGCCGTCGCGCACCTTCGTGACGCCCGGGCTCCCGGTGTACGGGTCGTCGCACATGTACCCGGTGCTCGCGAGCACGCGCCAGCTCTTCTCCGGCAGGAAGTCGGCGGCGCGCAGCACCCGCCGACCGAGCGGCATGTTGGACACGTCCGCCTCGCGGATGGCCTCGGCGTAGCTCTCGACCTTGCCCACCTCGAGCTCGCGCCCGCCGAACACGTCGGTGAGCCGGCGCGCGAAGTCCGGCGCGGCCGGATCGAGCTGCATGATCCGCCCCTCGGCGTCGCAGGGCAGCTCGAACGACGGCGAGAACGGCGCCATGGTGGTCTCGACGTCGAGCACCTCCGACAGGCTGGCCGCCTGCACCGCCTCCGCGGTCGCGGCGTAGCCGTCGGTGAGGAACACGTGCGTCGCGCCCTCGGCGTCCTTCCAGCTCCCCACCAGGAACGTGGGCGCGTAGGTGCCCGAGTCGGTGAACACGGCCACGCCGGACGGCGCCTTCCAGCCGTCCTCTACGAGGTCCACGCCGAGCGACTTCCACTCCTCCCACAGCTTGCCGAGGCGGGCCACGCGGCTCTTCCCGCGCAGCGTCCAGACGTGGACGTTCTCGCGGCGGATGCCCGGGTACGTCGCCTCGATCGCCTCGACCACCTGGCGGCGCGGCGTGCGGTAGTCGAGCAGCACCGAGGCGCGCTCGGCCGACTGCGCCACCGCCCGCGGCACGGTGAGGCTGCCCATGTACGACTCGTACGGCCGAGACATGGTCAGCGGTGAGTCGAACAGGTGGAACACCGCCATCGGCCCGGTGGGCTTCCCCTCGGCGAAGCGCGAGGTGTTCTCGAGCGTGTCCACCGCCGCGCCCCACACGGTGATGCCGCGCTTCTGCAGCCACCCGTAGAAGTCGTCGAAGGAGTGCGAGGGGTCGTTGAGCAGGCGGCGCACCGCGCGATCCACCAGCCGCGCCACCTCGGGCCGGGCGTACACGCGCCCGAATCCGAGCAGCGGGTTCGCGCCCATCTCCGGCGTCTCGCCCGCCTTGGGCATGAGCCCCTCGCCCAGCGACACCATGATGGCGTGGTTCTCGGGGAGCGTCCGGGTGAGGTGCCAGAGGCCCTCGCTCATCACGTAGGCGCTGATCGCGTCGGCGCCCTTCTTCACCTGGTTGTAGGCGGCCTTGTCCTTGCCCGCGCCGCCGCCGTAGTCGCCGAACAGCCGCGTGCCGAGCGCGGTCGCGGCCGAGGTCATGGCCAGGCAGCGGGCGATGCCGCGCGGCGTGAACGAGAACGCGGAGACCGGCTCGGTCTGCGCGCGCTCGACCTCGACGTCCTCCAGCCAGAGGTGGAAGCGGAGGAGCACGGGCCGGGTGTCGAACGCCCACTGCGCGACCAGGTTTCGCTTTTCCGTGTCGGTCACAGGATCTCCGGAAGGTGCGGCCGCGACGGTGCGGCGCGGCGGCATTGTAGAGGAAGGTCGGGCACTTTTGGGTCAGGATCGAAAAGCCGTCAATCCGGACTTCGAGTGACGGTGGGATCCCTCGATCCGGTGGCCAACGCTCCCTGCGGCCCGCGTGGACCCGCGCGGCCCGGGCCAGCGAGACGCCGGCGCAGCACGGTCGGGCCCCGCGCGAAGGCCGCACGCGCCCGGAGCGTCCGGGCGGCGGGGCATCGCCCGGACCGAGTGTCCACCGTCTTGAGACGAGGGCTCGATCATGACTGCGCCGCTCATCTCGCCCACCATCCACGGCATCCTCGACTACCTGCTCGGAGCGGTGCTCGTCCTGGCGCCATCCGTGCTCGGCCTGCCCGCCGGGCCCGCGGTGATCGCGTACGCGGTGGGCGGCGCGCACCTCGGGATGTCGCTGCTCACCGGCTACGCCCCCGGCGCGTTGCGCGTGATCCCGTTCTGGGCGCACGGCGCCGTCGAGGCGGCCGGCTGGGCCGGGCTGCTCGTGTTCCTGGGCCTGCTCACCGCGCCGGCCGACGGGCTGTTCCTCGCGTCCGGCGTGGGGATCCTGATCGTCTCGGCGCTCACCGACTACGGCGTCGAGGCCGACGGCGTCCGCCTGCGCGCGCGGCGCCACGCGCACGCGCGGCCCTGACGCGGGCGGGCGGCGCGGCAGCCGCTCCCGGTGCGAGGCGGCGCGTCGCTTGAGCGCCCGGGCGCGACGGCCTACGGTACGGGGAGGAGGACGCCATCCCCGGGACCCGGCTCGCCGCCCCGCGCACCCTCGCCGCGCTCGGCCGCGCGGCGCTCGCGGCGCTCGTCGCCGCCGCGGCGAACGCCGGGGCCGTCCGCGCCGAGCCGCCCCCCGCCGCGCCGCCGGCGCGGACCGTGGTGGTCGGTGGCGACCGCGACTACCCGCCCTACGAGTTCCTCGACCGCGACGGGAAGCCCGCCGGCTTCAACGTCGAGCTGACCCGCGCCATCGCCGAGGTGACGGGGATGCGGGTGGAGATCCGCCTGGGCGCGTGGTCGGAGATGCGCGCCGCGCTCGCCGCCGGGCGCATCGACGCGCTGCAGGGCATGTCCTGGTCGGAGCAGCGGGCCGCGGAGGTGGACTTCTCGCCGCCGCACCTCGTGGTGAACCACGCCATCTTCGCGCGCAAGGGCACGCCCGCGGTGGCGTCGCTGGAGGCGCTCCGGGGCCACGCGGTGGCGGTCCACCGCGACGGGATCATGGACGACCAGCTCACCACCCTGGGCATGGGCGACCGCCTGCTGCGCACCGACACGCCGGCGGACGCGCTGCGGCTGCTCGCGTCCGGCAAGGGCGAGTACGCGGTGGTGGCGGCGCTGCCCGGCACGTTCATCATCCGCGAGCTGAAGCTCACCAACCTCGACCCGGTGGCGCATAGCGTCGCCTCGCAGCGCTACGGGTACGCGGTCCGCAAGGGCGACGCGGCGCTCCGGTCCCGCTTCGACGAGGGGCTCGCCATCCTGAAACAGACCGGGCGCTACGAGGCGCTGCGGCAGCGCTGGCTGGGGGTGCTCGAGCCGCAGCCCGTCTCCTGGGGGAAGTTCTTCCAGTACGGCGCGGTGGTGTTCGTGCCGCTGCTGCTCGTGCTGGGCGGCACGGTGCTCTGGTCGCGCCAGCTCCAGCGCGAGGTGGCCGAGCGCACCGCCTCCCTCGCCGCGGCGGTGGAGGAGCTGCGGCTCAACCAGGCCCAGCTCGTCCAGGCCGACAAGATGGCGGCGCTGGGCGTGCTGGTCTCCGGCGTGGCCCACGAGATCAACAACCCCAACGGCTTCATCCTGCTCAACATGCCGGCGCTGAAGGACGTGTACCTCGACGCGCTGGAGGCGCTCGACCGCGACCGGCCGGACGGCGCGCCCCCGCGGCTCGGCGGGCTGCCGTTCGCGACCGCGCGCGAGGAGGTGCCGCGCATGCTCGACGAGATGCTGGACGGGGCGCGGCGCATCCGGCGCATCGTCGAGGACCTGAAGGACTTCGCGCGGCGGGAGGACGCCCCCGCGCGCGCGCCGCTCGACCTCGACGAGGTGGTGCGGGCGGCGGTGCGGCTGGTGGAGAACCCCATCCGCAAGGCGACCACGCGGTTCGAGCTGGCCCTCGACGGCGCGCTCCCGCCGGTGGTGGGGAGCGCGCAGCGCATCGAGCAGGTGATCGTGAACCTGGTGCTGAACGCCTGCCAGGCGCTGCCCTCGCCCGACCGCGCCGTGCGCGTCTCGACCCGCGCCGACGGCGCCCGAGGCGTGGTGATCTGCGAGGTCCGGGACGAGGGCGTGGGGATCCCGCCCGAGCACCTGCCGCGCCTCACCGACCCGTTCTTCACCACCAAGCGCGACAGCGGCGGGACGGGTCTCGGCCTCTCGGTGTCGTCCGGGATCGTGAAGGAGCACGGGGGGACGCTCGAGTTCCGCTCCGCGCCCGGCGCGGGGACCACCGCCACCGTCACGCTCCCGGCCGCGCCCGACGCCGGCCCCCAGGGGATCCCATGAGCGAGCCCGCGTCCACCTACCCCTCCTTCGCCGTGCTGCTGGTGGACGACGAGGCGGCCTGGCTGCGCTCCATGCGCGTGGCGCTGCAGCGCGCCGGGGTGGACCACGTGCTCGCGACGCAGGAGCCGCGCGAGGTCCCGGAGCTCCTGGCGCGCGAGCCGGTGGGTCTCGTGCTGCTCGACCTCAACATGCCCCACCTCTCCGGCGAGGCGCTGCTCGAGCGGCTCGCGGCGGAGCGGCCCGAGGTCGCGGTGATCGTCATCAGCGGCATGAACCAGGTCGAGACGGCGGTGCGCTGCGTGAAGGCCGGGGCGCTCGACTACTACGTGAAGACCGCCGAGGAGGACCGGCTGGTGGGCGGCGTGCTGCGCGCCATCCGCCTGCTCGAGCTGCAGCGCGAGAACCGCGAGATGGCGAGCCGGTTCCTCTCCGGCGACCTCCGCCACCCGGAGGCCTTCGCCGGGCTCGTCACCCAGGACCGCGCCATGCTGGCGATCTTCTCCTACGTGGAGGCGGTGGCGCGCAGTCCGCAGCCCCTGCTCGTCCAGGGCGAGAGCGGGTCGGGCAAGGAGCTCGTGGCGCGCGCTGCGCACCAGGTCTCGGGCCGGCGCGGGCCGCTCGTGGCGGTGAACGTGGCCGGGCTCGACGACACGGTGTTCGCCGACACGCTGTTCGGCCACGCCCGCGGCGCGTTCACCGGCGCCGAGCAGGCGCGCCGGGGCATGGTGGAGGAGGCGGCCGACGGGACGCTGTTCCTCGACGAGATCGGCGACCTCTCGCAGGCGTCGCAGGTGAAGCTGCTCCGGCTGCTGCAGGAGGGCGAATACTTCCCGCTCGGCAGCGACCGGCCGAAGCGGCTGCTGGCGCGCGTGATCGTGGCGACGCACCACGACCTCGCGGCCCGGCAGGCGGCGGGCACGTTCCGGCGGGACCTCTACTACCGGCTCGCCACGCACCAGGTGCGCATCCCGCCGCTGCGCGAGCGCCGCGGCGACCTCCCGCTGCTGCTCGACCACTTCCTCGCCGAGGCGGCGCGCGAGCTCGGGAAGAAGCGGCCCACCCCGCCCAGGGAGCTCGTGCCGCTGCTCGGCAGCTACGCGTTCCCCGGCAACGTGCGCGAGCTGCGCTCGATGGTGCTCGACGCGGTGAGCCTGCACCGCGAGCGCGTGCTCTCCATGGACGCGTTCGTGAAGGCCATGGCCCGCGGGGGCGCGGCGGCGCCCGCGCCGGGGGCCCTCCCGGACCGGAACCCGTTCGCCGTGGCCGAGCACCTGCCCACCATCCACGACGCGGTCGAGCTGCTGGTCGAGGAGGCGCTCTCGCGCGCCGGCGGCAGCCAGACCATCGCGGCGCGCACGCTCGGCATCACCCAGTCGGCGCTCTCGAAGCGGCTCAAGGCCGCGCGCGAGTGACCCCGCGCGCCGCGGCCCGCGCCGCGGCATCCGGTCGCGCCCGGGAACGGGCATGAGCGGGCTCATGCGCATGAGCCGGCGCATGCCGCGTGGAATCCGGCGGCCGGACGCGGGGTTCGGGCGCGGCCGCCCGGATCCGCAGGAGCCCGCTCATACCCCTCCCCCGTGCCGGCGGCGCGCGCGGCCCAGCGATCCCGCGACGTTGCTGCGCCCGGCGCCCTGGCACCGCCCGTGCTCAAGGACACGGGCGGAGGCCACACATGCTCATGTTCTGGATCCAGTTCGCCCTCGTGCTCGGCGCCATCCTGCTCGGCATCCGCCGCGGCGGCGTGGCGCTCGGGATGATCGGCGGCCTGGGCGTCGCCGTGCTGGTGTTCCTGTTCCGCGCCGCGCCGTCGGAGCCGCCCATCGCCGTCATGCTCATCATCCTGGCGGTGGTCACCACCTCCGCCACGCTGCAGGTGGCGGGCGGGCTCGACTACCTGGTGCAGCTCGCCGAGAAGCTGCTGCGGGCGCACCCGAAGTACGTGACGATCCTCGCGCCGTTCTGCACGTTCTTCCTGACCATGGCGGTGGGCACCGGGCACGCGGTGTACGCGCTGCTGCCGGTGATCGCCGACGTCGCGCTGAAGACGAAGACGCGGCCGGAGCGGCCCATGGCGGTCTCGAGCGTCGCCTCGCAGATGGGCATCACCGCGAGCCCGGTGGCCGCGGCGGTCACCACCTTCCTCGCGTTCTCCGCCAAGGCGGGCCAGCCGCTCTCGCTCTACGACATCCTCAAGATCACCATCCCCGCGGGCGTGGTGGGCGTCCTCGCGGCCGCGCTGTGGAGCATGAACCGCGGCCGGGACCTGTACTCCGACCCGGAGTTCCTGAAGAAGCTCGAGGACCCCGAGTTCCGCAAGTCGCTCGACGTCTCGGTCACCACCCTCGACAAGCAGCTCCCCCGCGCCGCCAGGCTGTCGGTGCTGCTGTTCTTCACCGGCGTCGCCACGATCGTGGTGCTCGCGCTCGACCAGGACTTCCTGCACCTCGGGCTCATCCCGCTCGTGAACGGCGGGAAGCCCGTGGCCATGACCACGGTGGTGCAGATCGTGATGCTGGCGTTCGGCGCGTTCATCCTGTTCACCGCGAAGGTGAAGGCCGCCGAGGTGGCGCGCTCGAGCGTGTTCACCGCCGGCATGATCGCGGTGGTGTCCATCTTCGGCATCGCCTGGATGAGCGACACCTTCGTCACCGCGAACAAGCCGTTCCTCATCGAGAAGATCCAGGCGATGGTGCAGGTGGCGCCCTGGACGTTCGCCGTCGCCATGTTCTGCGTGTCGGCGTTCGTGAAGAGCCAGGCCGCCACGCTCACCATCATGCTGCCGTTCGGCCTCGCGCTCGGGCTGCCCGCGACGCTGCTGCTCGGCCTCATGCCGGCGAGCTACGCCTACTTCTTCTTCTGCTTCTACCCGTCGGATCTCGCCGCCATCAACATGGACCGGACCGGTACCACGCACATCGGCAAGTACCTGCTCAACCACAGCTTCATGATCCCCGGCTTCATCGGCGTGGGGACCTCCACGGTCGTCGCGTACGCGCTCTCGCGGCTCGCGTTCTGAAGGGCGCCGCGGGCGCGGGGCGGGGCCGGCGGTGCGCGCACGGGCGCGCCGCCGGCCTCGGCGGTCGGCCGCAGGCCCTCGGTTCAGGCCCTCACCACCCGGGCCGGGATCGCCTGGCGCGCGGCGGCGCCGGTGACCGAGTCGGTGAGGAGGCCCGGGCGAGCGAGCGTCGGATCGCCGGGCACCAGCCGGTTGTGGGCGATGCCCAGGCCGCGGCGCGCGTCGGCCGGGAGCGCCTCCCCGTCCACCACCCGCCCCTCGGCGCCGAAGCCCCAGTGTCCGAAGCCGTGCTCGAGCGCGACCACCCCCGGCGCGATGCCGGCCCGCACCCGGACCACACCCTCGGCGACCCCCGCTGGCGTCTCGATGCGCGCGCGGCCGCCGTGCACCACGCCGCACCGGCGCGCGTCCTCGGGGCAGAGTTCGATCGCGTTCCGGGCGCGGATGCTGCGGATGCGCGTGCCCGGGTGCATCGACGAGTGGGTCTGCGACTTGTACGAGACCAGCCGCAGCGGCCACTCCCGACCGAACGCCGCGTCGAGCGGCTCGCCGCTGCCGCCCACCGCCGGCTCCCAGGTCGGGACCGCCGCGTAGGGCCGGCCGGTCTGGCTGCGCGGCGTGCGGGCCAGCGCCTCGTCGTGGAACGCGACCGGCTTCTCCCATCGCCGCGCCAGCCACTCGCCCTCGTACGCCGCCCCCGCCGGCTGGAAGCGGCCACCGCGCGAGAGCACCATCGCGACCTTCCTCTCCTCCTCCGGCGTGAGCACGCCAGGGTGACGGACGAAGACGTCGCGCACGCCGGTCAGCGCGGCGTCCTCCTCGGAGGCGTCCGGCACCGGCGCGCCGGCGAACGCCACGTTCGCGAAGGCGCGCAGGTAGAAGTCGCCGGGCCGCCGCAGCGGCGCCCTCGTGCCGTCCGCGAGCGGGATGGCGGCGTCGCCGAAGCCCGGCAGCCCGAGCGCCATGGCCAGCTCCACCAGGAACGCGTCGCCGTCCACGGGGTCGCCTGCGGCCGTGCGGGGGAGCGGCGAGACGACCGCCGGATACCGGGTGCTGGACAGCCTCGTCTGCACCGCGCCCCAGGCGCCGCTCACGCCCCAGCTCTCGTACATCACCGAGTCCGGGAACACGTAGTCCGCCCAGCGGCTGGTCTCGTTGAGGAACGGGTCCACGGCCACGAACAGCGGCAGCCGCTCCGGGTCCGCGATCCGGTCGCGCACGAGGCGGTCCAGCCCGGCCGCGCCGTACAGGGGGTTCGCGTCGAACGACACGAGCGCGCGCAGCGGATACGGGTATCCGTCGAGCGCCGAGGCGAGCACCTCGCCCTGCAGCGCGCGGCCGAACGGGAACCAGGGCGCGCGCGCCGGGAAGCCGTTGGCGCGGAACTCGCTGGTCTCGCGGTAGTCGCTCTCGCGCGTGATCTTCACGCCCCGCGGCTTCGCGCCCCCCGGGATGGCGGCGAGGTCGTAGCGCGGCCCCTCGCCGAACGCGGGGAACGCGTCGCCGCCGGTGCCCACCCCGCCCTTCCAGCCCAGGTTGCCGAGGAGCCCGTTCAGCGCCAGCGCCGCCCAGGCCGCCTGGAACCCACCCGCGTGCATGGTGCCGCCGTGCGCATCCACCGCCACCCGCTTGCCGTGACGGGTCAGCTCCGACGCCAGCGCCTCGATGGTCGCCACCGGCACGCCGGTGACCTCGGACGCCTGCGCCAGCGTGAGCCCGAGCGCGCTCTCGCGGTACAGCGACAGCGCGGTGCGCGCACGCACCGGCCGCCCGCCCAGCCACACCTCGCCGTCGAAGAACAGCGCGCCCGCGTCGCAGGCGGTGCTCGCGGCCGGCTTCCCCGTGGCGGCGTCCACGACCACCGCCGCGTCGTCGCCGCCGAGGCCCAGCTCGGCGGCCCGCAGGAACGCGCCGTGCCGCTCGTGCGACGGTTCCGACACCACCAGCCAGGTGGCGCCGGAGAACGACGGCTCGCCGACCTTCGCTGCGGCGGCGAGACTCGGCGCGGCCAGGTAGCGCGCGTCGTGCGCGTCGTGCTCCAGGATCCAGCGCCCGATGGCGAGCGCCAGCGCGGCGTCGGTGCCGGGCCGGATGGGAACCCAGCGGGCGCGGTCGCCCGCGGCGAGCACGTCGTTCCCGTGCTGCACCGGGTCCACCACCGCGTACCGGAGCGGGCCCGAGGTCCGCCCCCCGGCGAGGAGCTGCGCCTGCCGCTTGAAGGGGTTCCCGGCCTGGCCGGGCGAGGTGCCGAAGAACAGCGCGAACTCGCAGTGCTCGAAGTCCGGCTTGAGGTGCGGCTGCCCCTTCCAGTCCGACAGCAGCGCCGCGGCGCCCGCGCGCATGGTGAGCGCGCAGGTGCCGCGGTGCTCCCACATGTTCGCGGTGCCGAACGCGCGCACGAACCGGCGCACCAGCTCGATGCGGCCGTCGTCGAACGAGGCCATGACGCCGAGCTGGTTGGCGCGCGGCCCGAGCTCCGGCGCGCCCGGGTCGAGCGGCGTGGCGACGTCGCGCAGCGAGGCGAGCCCCGGGACCTCGCGGTCCTCGCCGGCCTCGGCGAACAGCCGCCCGCCCCGGGAGATCTCCCGGATCGCCTCGTCGAACGGGATGGTGCGCCAGCGGCCCGAGCCGCGCGGCCCGGCACGCTTCAGCACGGCGCGGACGCGCAGCGGGTCGGACATCTTCTCGAACGCGTCGTTCCCGCGCGCGCACATGACGCCGCGGCTGGCCTGGCCGGACGGGGTGAACGCACGGTGGCTCTCGCGCACCGGCGTCGCGTAGGGCAGCGGCGGGTCCGCCGAGAGCGGGTGGTACGGGTTGCCCAGCGCGCGGAGCGCCACGCCGGTCCGGGCGTCCTTCACCACGCGCACGCCGCACAGGGTGGTGCAACCGTGGCACACCGCGTGCGCGATCGCCACCTCGCCGCTCGGCGTTACCTCGCCTGCCGCGTTCACTGCGGCCTCGCAGGGGAGCGCGTCCCCGTACACCGGGTGGCGCGGCTTCCTCCCGGACCACCACCCGCGTCCGAGCTTGCGCAGCGTCGGCGCGTAGCCCGCCGCAAAGATCCCCAGGGCACCGAGCGCCCCAAGCCCCTTCAGCACGCCCCGTCGCGTCGCCATCACCGCACCTCCGCCGCCGCGGCCTCGCCGGCCGGCGCGCCGCCGGCCTCGCGCTGCCACGGCAGCAGCGAGGTCGCCCCGAGGAGCAGGAAGATCCAGAAGGCCCAGTTCCCCACGACCTGCAGCACGCCGTCCTTGCCGCCGAGCGGCGGCGCGTACGCGTAGAAGCCCGCGCCGACCTTGGGGATGAGCTGCCCGCCGATGACGGTGTCCCAGCGGAACACCCAGACGCCCGTCACCGCCAGCGCCGCGGCCGGGAACAGGAGCCACCCGCGCCGGCGCCAGCCGGGCACGAGCGCCACGGCCAGCGGCACGAGCAGGCCCAGCACGGTCTCGAGCACCACCGCGGTCCAGAACGAGTCCACGAACAGGTGCTGCAGCACCGGGCCGTAGGCGCCGACGCCGTACATCCACTGGATCGTGTACCAGAACAGCCGGAGCAGGAGGTCCAGCACGATGAAGCCGGCGAGCATGCGGGCCAGCCGCTCGAGGAGCTCCCGGTCCACGCGTCCGCCGGCGGTGTCGAGCCGCTGGAACAGCGCCGCCACCAGGATGAGCAGCGCCACGCCGGACACCATCGCGGACACCAGGAACACGATGGGCATGAGCGCGGTGTGCCAGAGCGGCCGCGCCTTCATGACGCCGAGGATGTAGCCGGTGTACCCGTGCACCGCGAGCGCCCACGGGATCCCGAGGAGCGCGAGGCGGCGCGACACCCGGTGCGTCCGCGCGCGCTCCGCCGCGTCCACCGACGTGCGGCCGGCCGCGAGCCAGCGGTACACCGTCGCCATCCGGCCTCGCGCAGAGGCGGCGCGCTCCGCCAGCGCGCCGCGGTACGCGAACAGGATCTCGAGCAGGATGAGCGCCGGGTAGGTGGTGAGCAGGAACACGCCCCAGGACATGGGCGCGGTGCCGTGGAGGGCGAAGGTGAGCTCGTAGAACCGGCCGGGCTGGCCCAGGTCCGCGATGAGGTTCAGCGGCGCGGCGAGCAGCACCGTGAGCGCCACGATGAGCGAGAGCCCCGCCACCGGGCGGTACCGGCCGTCGCCGAACGCGTAGGTGAGCGAGGAGACCAGGAACGCGGCGGCCGAGACGCCGGTCATGAAGAAGTACTGCGGGACGGCGAGGCTCCAGGCCACGGGCCAGACCGGCTGGACGAGCTCGGTGATGCTCATGCGCCCTCCCCGGCCACGCGGGTGGTGGCCTCGATGCCCAGGTCCTCCGCGTCCCACAGCGTGGGCCGCGCCGCGTCCGGCCGCGCCGCGACCTCGGCGTCGAGCGCGACGTAGCGGACCCGGGGATTCGTCCCCATGGCCGGCTGCAGCGCCTGGAGCGGCTGCTCGCGGACGAGGCGCGACACGGCGGAGCCGGGATCGGCGAGATCGCCGAACACGCGCGCGCCCCCCACGCACGTCTCGACGCACGCGGGGAGGAGGCCCTGATCGATCCGGTGCGCGCACCAGGTGCACTTGTCGGCCGTGCCGGTCTCGCGGTTCAGGAAGCGCCCCTCGTACGGGCAGGCCTGCACGCACGCCGCGCAGCCGACGCAGCGGGTGTTGTTCACCACCACCACGCCGTCGGCGCGCCGGCAGGTCGCCTGCGTCGGGCACACGGTGGTGCAGGCGGGCGACTCGCAGTGGTTGCACAGGCGCGGTACCATGACGCGGCGCGCGGCGCCGCCGCGGACCACCTCGTACTCCGACACCACGGTGCGGAACGAGCCGGCCGGGACCGCGTTCTCCACCGCGCAGGAGACGGTGCACGACTGGCAGCCCACGCAGCGGCGCAGGTCCACGATCATCGTCCAGCGGCGCGCGGGATCTCCGCGGAACGCGGGCCCCTCGCCGTCCTCGACCTCCGGGCCGAGCGCGTCCGCGCGCCGCGTCGCGGTGACCACGGCCGCGGCCGCGCCCAGCCGCAGCGCACTTCTCCGGGACAGCCTTCGCATCGACCGTTCCTCCGGCGCGCCGCAGAGGGCGCGCGAAACGAGGGCCGGCAAGCTAACGTTGGCGCTCCAAGCAGCCGATGCGGCACATCGTCCGTGCCCCAGGTCGGGCCGCACCGAGCGTGAGCGAGACGGCGGGCACGAGGTGCGCCGCGGTGCGCATCGCGCGGCCGCGGCATCGGAGCCTCGTGGCGCCGACCCGCGCTCCCCACGCCAGCGCTCGTGTCCGGAGCGCCGGCGCGCTCAGTCGCGCGGCCGCTCCGCGTCGCTCTCGTTCGGCGGCCAGGCGTCCACGTCCGGTGGGGCCACGCCGGCCACGGCACGGAAGCGGATCTCCTCCGGCGTCTCCAGGATGAGCCGCGCGCCGCGCTTGAACGTGAGGTAGTGCCAGAACCACTGGAACAGCACCGAGGCGCGGTTCCGGAAGTCGATGAGGAACCAGATGTGGATGAACAGCCAGGCGAGCCAGGCCAGGTAGCCGCTGATGCGGATGCGCCAGAAGCCGGCCACCGCGCGCCCGCGCCCCACCGTCGCCATCACGCCCTTGTCGAAGTAGACGAACGGCGCGCGCGGCCGGCCGCGCAGCGTCGCGAGCAGGTTGCGCCCGGCGTGGCGGCCCTGCTGGATCGCCGCCGGGGCCACGCCCGGGATGGCGCTGCCGTGCTTGTCGCGGGCGAGCGCCAGGTCACCGACGACGTAGATCTCCTCGTGGCCCGGCACGGTCAGGTCCGGGCTCACCGGCACGCGGCCGGCCGGGTCGAGCGGCACGCCCAGCGTCCGCGCCAGCGGCGCGCCGGCCACGCCCGCCGCCCACAGCACCGTGCGCGCCGCCACCCGCTCCTCGCCCACCTGCACGCCGCGCGGGTCGATCCCGGTCACCCGCTTGCCGGTCCACACCTGCACGCCGAGCCGCTCCAGGTCGCGCTGCGCCGCCGCCGAGAGGCTCGCGGGCAACGCCGGCAGCACGCGCTCGCTGCCCTCGATGAGGATCACGCGCGCGCGCTCGGTGGACACGGTGCGGAAGTCGCGCGGGACGGTGAAGCGCGCGATCTCCGCCAGCGCCCCGGCCAGCTCCACGCCGGTCGGTCCGCCGCCCACCACCACGAACGTGAGGAGCGCCTCGCGGCGCTGGCGGTCCGGATCCGCCTCGGCGCGCTCGAAGGCGGTGAGCACCCGCCGGCGGATCTCGAGCGCGTCCTCCAGCGTCTTCAGGCCCGGCGCGAAGCGGGCCCACTCGTCGTGGCCGAAGTAGGAGTGCGTCGCGCCCGCCGCGACCACCAGGAAGTCGTAGTCGAGCGCGTACCCGTCGGCGAGCCGCAGGCGGCGCTGCGCCGGCTCGACCGCCGCCGCCTCGGCGAGCAGCGTCCGGACGTTGCGCTGGCGCGAGAGGACGTGGCGGATGGGCTCCGCGATGTCGGCGGGGCTCAGCGCGGCGGTGGCCACCTGGTACAGGAGCGGCTGGAAGAGGTGGTGGTTGCGGCGGTCCACCAGCGTGATGCGGACCGGCGCGCCCGCCAGCTCGCGCGCCGCGTACAGCCCGGCGAACCCCCCGCCCACGATCACCACGTGCGGCGTCTGCTGCGCCTTCTCCTGCTGCGGATCCACGCCGCCTCCTTGCCCGCGGCCTGTATACACCGGCCCGACCCGCCCCGGGGGGCGCGCCGCGCCCCGCCCGTGCGACACCCGGCCGCCGCCAGGCCCGCCGGTCCCCGACCCAGAGTCATTTGCCCCGTCGGCGACCCTCCCCCTCCTCCCCGACCCCGGTTTCCCGACCCCGGTTCGACCCCGGTTTCCCGACCCAGAGTCATTTCCCGGCTCGGCTCGGTTCGTTCCCGACCCACGTCATTTGCCCCGTCCCCGACCGTCCTCTTCTCTTCCCGACCCAGAGTCATTCTGTTCGGTTCGGTTCCCGCCCCTTCGGTTCGGTTCGGTTCGGTTTCCGACCCAGAGTCATTTCCGCGCTCCGACCCCGAGCCACCATCGGGTGCCTGCCCGGCGCCTTGACGCCGCCCCCGCCGGCCGGCAGGTTCCGCGCACACGGCGCCGGCGCACCGGCGCGGGAGGAACCCGATGCCCCAGCACGCCCACGCGCTCGACGACGGCCTCGGCACGGGCCCCGACGGCCGGGCCCGCTGCGCCTGGGGGCTCTCGGCCGCGGACTACGTCCGGTACCACGACGAGGAGTGGGGGCTCCCCGTCGCGGACGATCGCCGGCTGTTCGAGAAGCTGTGCCTGGAAGGCTTCCAGTCCGGCCTGTCGTGGCTCACCATCCTGCGCAAGCGCGAGGCGTTCCGGACCGCGTTCGCCGGCTTCGACTTCGAGAAGGTGGCCCGCTTCGGCGCCCGCGACGTGGCGCGCCTGCTCGGGGACGCCGGCATCGTGCGCCACCGCGGCAAGATCGAGGCGACGCTCAACAACGCGCGGCGCGCCTGCGAGCTCGCCGCCGAGGCCGGATCTCTCGCGGCCTACTTCTGGCAATTCGAGCCGCCGAAGGCCTCGCGGCCGGAGCGGGTCACCTGGGCGGCGCTCCGGGCGCAGCCGGTCACCACGGAATCGAAAGCGCTCTCGCGCGACCTGAAGCGGCGCGGCTGGGCGTTCGTCGGGCCGACCACCTGCTACGCGTTCATGCAGGCCATGGGGCTCGTGAACGACCACGTGGAGGGCTGCGCCGTGCGCGGCCGCGTCGAGCGGGCGCGGCGCGGGTTCGAGCGGCCGGTCGTCGTCGACGGGGCGTCAGCGGAGCCCGAGCCGGCGCCAGCGTCCCGCGCACGAGCCCGGGCCGTCGCGCGGGGGCGCCGCTAGCCCGGGTCGCCGCCCGGGCGCTGCCGCTATCGAGGATCCTGGGGGGGCGCGGGCGGACGCACGAGCCGCTGGAAGAGCCGCTCGAGCGCGCGGTCCGGGTCGTCGCACAGGCCGGAGTGGACCGGCGAGAGCTGCACCATGGTGCTGCGAGGTGCGGTCAGCCAGTGGAAGCGCTCCCGCACCGAGAGCGCGCCGATGGGCCCGGCGCCCTGGCCGCCCGCGCAGATGCGCGGGATGGCCTCGAGGTGGGCGGCGATCGCGTCCAGGTCGGCGTGCGGGCAGAGCGCCGTCACGCGCGCGCGGTCCAGCTCCACCCGCGCGCCCAGGAACCCGCGCTCCAGGCAGAACAGGACCACGCCCGCGTTCACGAACTCCTCCCGCTCGACGCGCGGGACGACGCGGACCACCGCGTAGTCAAACGAGCTTCGCGCGGGCACGCTCGGCCTCCTCGACGAACGCGGGCGCCGCGGCCAGCCGGCGCGACAGGTGATCGACGTACGCGGCCCGGTGCGCGGCCGGCGTCGCGAAGCGCGGGTCGCCCACGAGCCAGGCGTCCGGCGCCTCCTCCAGCGCGCCGGCGATGGCGCCGCCCGCGAGCCGCGGCGCGAGCCGCTCGCCCGCGGCGGCCAGCTCGCCCGCGAACGGCAGGAGCACGTGCTGGCCGACCATCGGGAACGGCGCGCGCGCCGGATCGGCGGCGCGGTCCCAGTCGTGGTGGAAGTAGAGCGCCGCGCCGTGGTCGATGAGCCACAGCCGGCGGTGCCAGCGGAGCAGGTTCGGGTTGCGCACGGTGCGATCCACGTTCGTCACCAGCGCGTCGAACCACACCACCTCCGACGCCTCCGCGGGCGACGGCGGCGGATCGGCCACCGGGTCGAACGTCAGGCTACCGGGCAGGTAGTCGAGGCCCAGGTTCTCGCCCGCGCTCGCCTTGAGCAGGTCGCGGATCTCGCCATCCGGCTCGTTGCGGCCGAGCGCCGGGTCGATCAGCACGCGCACGCGCTCCGGCACGCGCAGCCCGGCCGCCTGTGCCAGCGCGCCCGCGACCACCTCGGCCACCAGCGCCTTCGGCCCCTGCCCCGCCCCGCGGAACTTCACGACGTACAGGCCGTCGTCGTCGCCCTCCACGATGGCCGGCAGGGAGCCGCCCTCGCGCAAGGGGGTGACGTAGCGGGTCGCGACCACCGTCCTCATGGCCGGCACCGTAGCGCAGGGCCCGGGCGCCGTCGACGTGCCGGCTTGAACCGGGGCGTTGGGCGTGCGAGAACGCGCCCCTCGTGATCCGCCTCGACGCCATCTCCAAGCAGCACGGCAACCAGCTCCTGTTCGTGGAGGCCTCCGCCGTCGTCCACCGCGGCGAGAAGGTCGGCCTCGTCGGCCCGAACGGCGCGGGCAAGTCCACCCTGTTCCGCCTGATCACGCGCGAGGAGGCGCCGGACGAGGGCCAGGTCTCCATCGACCGCGGAGTGACCGTGGGTCACTTCTCGCAGGACGTCGGCGAGATGTCCGGCCGGACCGCGCTCGCCGAGACCATGGACGGCGCCGGCCCCGTGTCGGAGGTGGCCGCCGAGCTGCACGGGCTCGAGCAGGCGCTCGCGGATCCGGAGCGCGCGGACGAGCTGGAGGCGCTGGTCGAGCGCTTCGGCCACGTGCAGGCGCGCTTCGACGAGCTGGGCGGGTACGCGCTCGAGGCCCGGGCGCGGGAGATCCTGGCCGGCCTCGGCTTCACGCAGGAGATGATGGACGGCGACGTCGGCGCGCTCTCCGGCGGGTGGAAGATGCGCGTGGCGCTGGCGCGCATCCTGCTCATGCGGCCCGACGCCATGCTCCTCGACGAGCCCTCCAACCACCTCGACCTCGAGTCGATCATCTGGCTGGAGGAGTTCCTGCGCGGCTACGAGGGCGCCATCCTCATGACCTCGCACGACCGCGAGTTCATGAACCGCGTGGTCGGGAAGATCATCGAGATCGACGCCGGCACGCTCACCACCTACTCCGGCGACTACGACCTGTACGAGCGGGAGCGGGCCGTCGCCGACCAGCACCAGCAGGCCGCGTTCGACCGGCAGCAGGCGATGCTGAAGAAGGAGCTCGCGTTCATCGAGCGGTTCAAGGCGCGCGCCTCCCACGCGGCGCAGGTGCAGTCGCGGGTGAAGAAGCTCGACAAGATCGAGAAGGTCGAGCCGCCCAAGGTGAGGCGCACCGTCGACTTCGAGTTCCGGCCGCCGCCGCGGTCCGGCGAGGACGTGGCGAAGCTGGCGGGCGTGGTGAAGCGGTACGGCGAGCGCACCGTGTATGGCGGCCTCGACTTCCTCGTCCGCCGCGGCGAGCGCTGGTGCGTGCTGGGCGCGAACGGCGCCGGCAAGTCCACGCTGCTGCGGATGGTGGCCGGGGAGTCCACGCCCGACGCCGGGTCGGTGACCGTCGGCGGCAGCGTGAAGATGGGGTACTTCGCGCAGCACGCCATGGAGCTGCTGCGCGCCGAGGAGACGGTGTGGGACGCGCTGCAGCGCGCGTTCCCGCGCGCGTCGGTCGGATCGCTCCGGACGCTGGCCGGCTGCTTCGGGTTCTCCGGCGACGAGATCGACAAGCGCTGCAAGGTGCTCTCCGGCGGCGAGAAGGCGCGCCTCGTGCTCGCGACGCTGCTCTACGACCCGCCCAACTTCCTCGTGCTCGACGAGCCCACGAACCACCTCGACGCCGCCACCCGCGAGATGCTCGTGCGGGCGCTCGCCGGCTACGAGGGAACGCTCCTGTTCGTCTCGCACGACCGCCGGTTCCTGGCGTCCCTCTCGAACCGCGTCCTCGAGCTCGGGCCCGATGGGCCCGTCCCGTACGGGGGCGGGTACACCGAGTACGTCGCCCGGACCGGCCGCGAGGCCCCCGGCCTGCGGGCCGCCCCCGGCCGCGCCGCGCGAGCCTAGCCCGCCCTGCCCCGAACCCAGAGTCATTTGCCGGGTCCGGCGCTCGCGCTGGAAGCGCTCGAAACCACTCGGGATGGGTTCACGACGCGCGAAACGTTCGCCACGCCATCGGGGCGGATAAACGACTCTGGGTCAGGACGACGATGACTGTGGGTCGGGGCCGGGGCCGGGTCGGGGCCGGGGCCGGCCGGGAGGGTCGGGGGCCGCCACCGGCGACTAGCCCCGGTCGGACCCCCGCAACGCGACGTAGACGCCCTCGTGGCGGCCGCCGGCGCGGCCGCCGCTGGCCACCTCGCCCTCGACGGTGATACGGGCACGGGAGTGGCGGGCGAGCGTGGCGAGGAAGCGGTCCCACTGCGCCGGGGGCGGAAGCCGCGCAGAAGCGGTGAAGTCGCCCTCGATCGGCTCCAGGAAGTCGAGTGCGCTCCGCTGGATCACGAGCCGCACCTCGAGGCCGTGCTCGCGCAACGCGAGGTGCAGGACGGCCCACCCTGCGAGGATGGCGAGCGCCGAGAGGCTGCCGCCGAACGCGGTGCCGCGATGGTTCAGGTTGGGCACGAGCGGCGCCGAGAGCCGGATGGCGCCGCCATCCCACGCCTCCACCCGCGCGCCCAGCGCCTGCGTGATCGGGATGTGCGCGTGCAGGTACTCGGTGATCTCGTCGTGGCGCATGCCGGGTTGGATACCGCGGGAGGCGGCGAGGTGCTGCGCTTCCGTGCGGGTTGCGCCGCGCGGGCCGCGCTCCGCGGTTACGATGCACGCATGCGGAGCATCGAGAGCGTGGTGGTGTGCGGCGTGGGGGCGGTGGGCGCGGCCGCGGTCGAGCGGCTGCACGCCATGGATCCAGCGTGCGTGACGGTGGTGGCGGACGGCGCGCGCCGCGAGCGCCTGGAGCGCGAGGGGCTCACCGTCAACGGCCGACGGTTCTCGCCGCGCGTGGCCGCGCCGTCGGCGCTGACCCCGGCGGATCTCCTCCTCGTCGGCGTGAAGCACGGCGACCTCACGGCCGCGGTCGAGGATGCCCGCCGCGCGGTCGGTCCGCGCACGGTCGTCATGTCGCTGCTGAACGGGATCTCCAGCGAGGCGACGCTCGCCGAGGCGTACGGCGCCGACAAGGTGCTCCCGGCGTTCCTCGTCGGCAACGACGTGGTGCGCGAGGGGACGCACGTCCGCTACCAGAACATCGGCCGGCTGGTGTTCGGCGCGCCCTCGAACGACCCGGCCGACCCGCGCGTCCTCACGGTGAAGCACCTCCTCGACCGGGCCGGCATCCCGTGCCAGGTCGCCGCGGACATCCGGCGCGAGCAGTGGTGGAAGTTCATGCTGAACGTGGGCGTGAACCAGGTCTCGGCGCTGCTGCGCGCGCCCTACGGCGCGTTCATGCTCGAGGAGGTCCGCGCGCTCGCCCGCCGGGCGGCGCTCGAGGTGGTCGCGGTCTCGCGGCACGAGGGCGTGGGGCTGGTGGCCGAGGACGTGGAGCGGATCTTCCCGGTCATTGCCGGGCTCGCGCCCGCGGGGAAGACGTCGATGCTGCAGGACGTGGAGGCGGGCCGGAAGACGGAGGTGGAGATCTTCGCGGGTGCGGTGGTCGAGCTCGGCCGCCGGCACGCGGTCGCGACCCCCACGAACGCATTCCTGGGCCAGGCCATCGCGGCGCTCGACGCGATCGCGGCCGCGCGCGGGGCCGGGGGCGTCGCATGACCGCGGGTCCCGGGCTCGTCGGCCTGCAGGTCCGGCCCGGCCACCCGGACTTCCTCGACCTGCCATGGGATCTCCCGCTCTCCCGCTGGGGCGAGCGCTGCGCGCGCATCGTGGAGGTGACGCGCGGCGTCTCGCGGCACGACGTGCTGTTCCTCCAGTACGATCGGGCGCTGTACGTCGTGAAGGAGCTGCCGCCGGCGCTGGGCGAGCGGGAGTACGGCGCGCTGCGCTGGCTCGAGGACCGCGAGCTCCCGGCGGTCGTCGCCGCGGGACACGCCCACGTTCGCACCGGCGAGGGCGACGCGAGCGTGCTCATCACGCGGTTCCTCGACCGGTCGTTGCCCTTTCGCACCCTGTTCGAGAACGCCGGCCTGGAAACGTACCGGGCGCGCCTGCTCGACGCGATCGCCGGGCTGCTGGTGCGGCTCCACCTCGGCGGCTTCTACTGGGGCGACTGCTCGCTCTCGAACACGCTGTTCCGCAGGGACGCGGGCGAGCTGCGCGCGTACCTCGTCGATGCCGAGACGGCGGAGATGCACGACCCCCTCTCCGACGGCCAGCGGCGGCACGACATCGAGATCCTGGAGGAGAACGTCACCGGCGACCTCCTCGACGTCGCCGCCATGCTGGGGGTGGCTCCGCCGCCCTGGCTGTACGAGACCGGCGCCGCGCTGCGCGCTCGCTACGAGCAGCTGTGGGGCGAGATCACGCGCGAGGAGCTCATCTCCGCCGGCGAGAGCTGGCGCATCCACGAGCGCATCCGTTCGCTCAATGCGCTGGGGTTCACCGTGGGAGAGGTGAAGCTGGAGCCGACCGGCGACGGCAGCCGCCTCCGAATGCGGGCGGTGGTGACCGACCGCGATTACCACCGCGACCTCCTGCACGCGCTCACCGGGCTCGTGGCGGAGGACCGGCAAGCCGCGCTGATGGTGAACGAGATCCAGGAGCTGCGCGCCACGCTGGTGCGGCGCGAGAACCGGAGCGTCGCGCTCGCGGTCGCCGCGTACCGCTGGCTCAACGAGCGCTGGCTGCCGGCGATCCGCAAGCTCGCACCGCGCCCCGGCAGCGATCCCGCTGAGCTGTACTGCCAGCTGCTGGAGCACAAGTGGTACCTGTCCGAGCGCGCCCGCCGCGACGTCGGCTTCGACGCCGCCCTGGAGGATTGGCTGCGGCGCTTCCCGCCGCCCGCGGCTCGCCCTCCTTCTCCTCCTCCTCCCGACCCAGAGTAGTTTTTCTCGGACGCAGGTCCGTCGCGCGGACCGTTCACCGCGCCGAAAGGCGCGTCAGGACGTGGCTTGGACGTGGCACGCCCGGTGCCATGGGCGACCCACCATGACCGCGCCCCGCCAGATCTGCCCCGGGAAGACGTACTTCGTGACGCGCCGCTGCACGCAGCGCCAGTTCCTGCTCCGCCCGTCACCCGAGTCCACCGCCCTGTTCGGCTACGTGCTCGCGGTCGCCGCGGCACGAACGGGTGTCCTCATCCACGCGTGCATCGTCATGTCGAGCCACGTGCACCTCGTGCTCACCGATCCCGAAGCACGCCTCCCCGAGTTCTCGCAGTACCTGTGGTCACTCGTCGCTCGCGCACTCAACGCGTCGCTGGGGCGGTGGGAGTCGCTGTGGGCGCCTTCCAGCTACAGCGCCGTCCAGCTCGAGACCGCCGAGAGCGTCGTGGCCGAGACGGCGTACGCGCTCGCCAACCCGGTCAAGGCGGGGCTCGTGCCTTCGGGGCGTGAGTGGCCGGGCCTGTGGCTGGGGCCGAAGCACATCGGGACGCCGCTCGTCTTCGAGCGGCCCGCGTTCTTCCGCGCGCACGGCCCTTTGCCGGAGTCCGCTCAGCTCACGCTGACGCCACCGCCTGGGTTCACCGCGGACGAGTACCGCACACGCGTCGAGGCGGAGCTCGCGGTATCCGAGGAGAAGGCGCGCGCGGCGGTCTCGTCCAGCGGGCGCGGCTTCCTCGGCGTCCGGCGCGTGCTCGCGCAGGACCCGACCTCCTCCCCCAGGACCCACGAGCCGCGCCGCAACTTGAGCCCGCGGGTCGCCGCGCGAGATCGGTGGAAAAGGATGGAGGCGCTCGCGCGCTTGCGGTCGTTTCAGAGTGCCTACCGCGAAGCCCGAGCGCGCTTCAGCGCCGGGGTACGCGACGCGCTCTTCCCGGCGGGCACGTACCTGCTCCGCGTCCTGCACGGCGTGCGCTGCGAGGCCCCTTCGTAGGGCGTCGAGGCGCGGTGGCCGTCATCGCAGCCGTCACGCCGCGCTCGCCGCCGGCCGGTACACCTGCACCTGGACCGCGGCGGACACACGCACCGGTTCGTCGAGCCCGGCAACGCGCGCAGCGAGGACGTCGAGGGCGGTGTGGTGGGCGGACGGGCCCATCCGAGCCGCGGCGAGGACGTCGGTCCGCGGGAGGGAGAGGGTCCACTCGAGCGACTCCGAGGCCGCGAGTGCGAAGCGGCCCTCCAGCGCCTCCGACACCCGGCGCGCCTTGTCGGGGTCGACCTCGAGCAGCCCGAGCGGCTTACGCAGTTCGGCGAGGTGCGCGGGCGCGGGGGTGACGAGGAGCAGCGCTCCGCCCGGCGCGAGAACGCGCCGGAACTCCGCGACGTTCCTGGGCGCGAAGACGTCGAGGACCAGCGCCGCGCACGCATCCGCGATCGGCAGCGGCTCCCAGGCGTCGGCGACCACGGCGCCCAGGCGCGGGTGTGCCCGCGCGGCCCGCCTCGCGGCGTGGCGGGAGAGGTCCAGGGCGAGTCCGAAGCGATCCGGAAGCGCCTCGAGCACGGAGCGGAGATGGTGTCCTGTCCCCGCGCCGACCTCCAGCACGATGCCGTCGGGGCCGGCGTGCGCCTGGGCCGCGCGCGCGAGCGCCGCCCCCAGGGGCGCGAAGTGTCCCGCGCCGAGGAACGCCTCGCGGGCGGCGACCATGTCAGCGTCGTCGCCGGTGCCCGGCGAGCGGCCGCGAAGCAAGTTCACGTAGCCCTGGCGCGCGAGATCGAACGCGTGCCCCGCCGGACAGCGCACGGCTCCGGGAACCGCGGTGAGCGGTGCCCGGCAGACGGGGCAGCGCAGATGTCGAAGGATCTCGGGGAGCACCGGTGGCGGATGATACGCGAATCCCACCCCCGCGCCGGGACGCGCTACGCTTCTCGCATGCTTCTCGCCTCCCGCCCGGCCATCGGCCTCGTCGTGCTCCTCAGCGCCGCCGCGGGCCTCGCGGCGTGCTCCTCGTCCGCGCCGTACACGCTCGGGGCCGCAGCCGTGAACACGTCGCTCGCGCTCGGGGTCGCTGCAGGCCAGCGCGCCAGCGGCGGCTGCTATGCGACCTGCACCGGCGGCACCGTGTGCAACCCGGTGAACGGCATGTGCGAGGCCGCGGCGGCGGAGCAGGTGTGCCAGGAGGCGCCGGGGGGCGGGATGCGGTGCGTGCCGGTGTCGGTCCGAGGCATGACCCGCGAGAAGGATGGTTCGGGCCAGGTTCCGCCGGTGCGCGCCGGCGTGTCGCCCGCCACCGGAACGGTGGCGCCGCCGCCGAACGAAGCGTCCCCGCGCACTGCGCCGTGAGGGCGCGCGGTCCTCGCGCCGCGACTCAGGGCTCGGCGTCCTCGGGAGCGCTCGCGTCCCCCGGCTCCCTCGGCGCGGCCTCATCCGGGTCCCGTCCGGGCTTCGCTCCGGGTGGCCATATGGGAGCCGGCACCTGGCCGTCCTGGAACTTCACCTTCCCGACCAGGATGCATCCCTTCATGCCGGGGCGGCAGTACGCGCCCACGACCTTCTTGCAGATGCCTTTCAACTCGTAGCGGCAACTCCAGGAGCTCAAGCCCCCTCCATCGGATGATCCATCCGGCACGACTACCGCCGGCGCAGGACCGGTGACAGACGAAACGACTCTGGGGCAGGTGTCCGGGGTCCTGTATCCGGCGAAATGACTCTGGGTCGGGACGTATCGGGAGTGTAGCCGAACGGGACGGCGGCGCACTCCCGCGCTCGCGCCAGCCGCCGGGCGGGGCCTCGCCTGCTTCGGGGTTCGCGGCTGGCCGCGCCGGCGGCGGGTGGCTAACTCACAGCGCGGCCGGGTGACCCGGCCGACCGCCCGCGTCAGGAGAGCACCACCCATGGCCATGATCCAGAAGCGCGACGACCCCATGCAGGCGCCGGCCGGAGACCTGCTGCTCGGCAAGGGGGTCGAGTTCGACGGCAAGCTCACCTTCGCCGGCACCGTCCGCATCGACGCGAAGTTCACGGGCTCCATCACCACCGAGGATGTCCTGGTCGTCGGCGAGCAGGCGCGCATCGACGCGCAGATCACCTGCGGAACGGTCATCGTCCACGGCGAGGTGAACGGCGACATCAAGGCGAAGACCTCCGTCGAGCTGCACCACACGGCACGCGTCCGCGGCGACATCGAGACCCCGTCGCTCTCCATCGAGAAGGGTGTCGTGTTCCAGGGCTCCACCCGGATGCCGGGCGCCGGCGGGGAGCGCGGCGGAGCGGTGAAGCCGGTGACGCCCGCGGGCACACCGTAGCCGCTCGGCCGGGCCCCCGGGTGTAGCATCCGGGCGAATGTCCGGCTCCCCTTCCCCCGCTCCGCGTCCGCCCGCCCACCCGTCGCTCGCCCAGCGCTGCGCCCGGGCCGTCCTCCGCGCCGCAGGATGGCGCGTGGATCTGCCCTGGCCCTCCAGCCCGCGCTGCGTGATCGTCGTCTACCCGCACACCTCGAACTGGGACTTCGTGCTCGGTTACCTCGCGAAGGTCGCGGCGGCGCTGCCGGTGCGCTGGGTCGGGAAGCACTCCCTGTTCCGTCCGCCGTTCGGCGCCCTGCTGCGGCGCATGGGCGGCATCCCCGTGGATCGTCGTGCGCCCACGGGCTTCCTCGCCCAGCTCGGCCGGGAGCTGGCCGAGGCGCCCTGGATGTGGCTGGCGCTCGCGCCGGAGGGCACGCGCGCGCGCACGGATCACTGGAAATCCGGCTTCTACCGGCTGGCGCTGGCCGCGCGCGTGCCGGTCGGGCTCGCGTTCATCGACTACCGGAGCCGCACCATCGGCATGTCGCGGTACCTCGACCTGAGCGGCGACGAGGCCATCGATCTGGCGGAGATCCGGGCTGCGTATGCCGGCAAGATCGGACGTCATCCCGCCCAGGCGAGCGAGATCCGCTTCCGTCCGGGCGCCGCGCCCTGAAGTCAGGGCGGCGTCTGCCCGGAGGCCTCGGCCACCCCGCGGCGCGCCCGGATCTCGCGCACGATCTCCGCGTCGAGCGCGCCCGCCAGCAGCCGCCGCATGGCCGGGAAGATGATCTCCTCCTCGCGCCGGAGGTGGATCTCGAAGTGACGCTCGAGCTCGCCCACCGCGGCGCCCATCGCGCCGGCGAGCGCCGCGTGGCGGGACGGCTCGCGGGCGACCGCCTCGCACGCGGCGACCAGCCGGCCGAGGGGCTCCTCGTGCTCAGCGTGCTCATGGGCCATCGACGCGAGCGCGGCGTCCACCTCGGCCTCACGCCCGCGCAGCCGCGGCAGGATCGACTGCTCCTCGTCCTGAGCGTGCAGCGGCAGCGCCTGCGTGAAGTAGCGGCGCACCCGCGACGCCGCCTCCGGCACCTCCGCGAGCTGGTCCGGCCGTGCCTCGGCCACCCGGCGCCCCAGCGCCAGGAACTGCCGGATGCGGTCGTGGCACTCGAGCAGGAGGTCCACCGCGTCCGCGGGCGCCGCCCGCTTTCCGATCACGTTCAGCATGGTCACGCCCCTGCCTTGGCCTCCAGCTCCTTCACGCGCCGCGCGAGCTCCCGCTCGCGCTGAAAGCGCTTCGTCACGTCGCGGATGATGGCGAGCGGCCCGAGCAGCTCGCCGCCCGCCGTCCGCAGCATCTGGATCGTGAACTCGATCGAGATGTTCCGGCCATCCTTCGTGATGGCCGGCACCGCGAGCACGTCGCCCGCGCCGTAGCGGCTCTTGCCGGTCTGCATGGTCTTCATGTAGCCGTCCCAGTGACGGCCGCGGAGCCGCTCCGGGATGATGATGTCCATGGACTGGCCCAGCGCCTCGGCGGCGGTGAAGCCGAAGATCGCCTCCGCGCCCGCGTTCCAGATGCGGATGCGCCCCTCGCGATCGCCGAGGATGAACGCGTCCGGGCTGCCGTCGACGATCTGCTGGTAGATGGCGGGGTCGGTCATTCGGCTCCTCTGCGGGCGGGCGGGCGCTCGGGCACCCGTCCGGAAGGGGCTGCATGGCGGCCCGCCAAACGACTCTGGGTCAGGGTGGAGGGGTCAGGGTGGAGACGACCGAGAGTCGTTGGGAGCGCGGGCAGTGGTCCAGCAGTGCCAGCGCCCTGCCATCGACCGGACCAGTCCAATTTCGCGGACTTAACGCACCATCCCCGATTGAGCCACCCATTGTTCGGTGAACTGCGACCCATCATTCGGTGTTCAAACGGCCGGCGGGTGCGCCGATGCGCTCCATCCGGGCCGTGGCGCCTCGGAGGCGGGAGGCGCTTCCCTTGCGGAAGCGAGCAGCGTCACGGCGGATTTCCAGCCGGACGCAGCCCGCAGCGGGGCGCGCCGCCGTCGTTGGCACACGGCGCGTAAATGGTTCGAACGTCCGCTTACGGCGAGGCCGAGGCCCCGCCGAACGCTGCCGCGCACCCGCTGCCCAGAGACGTCGAAAGGACTGCCTCATGGCCTCCGAGCACCTGCTCCGCGCCGGGGCGCTCGCGTTCCTGCTCGCCATGCCGTCCCCGTGGCTCGCGGCGCAGCAGCCCGCCGCGGCGCCCGCCGCGGCGCCCGCCGCCCCCGCGCCGGCCGAGCCCGCCGCCGCAGCCGCCCCGGACGCCGCCGCGCCCGAACCCACCGCCCCGCCCGGCGACCCGGCCATCGGCCGCGATCTCTTCATCGGCGCGCGCGCGCTCCGGAACGGCGGCGCGCCCTGCGGCGCCTGCCACGCCATCGGCGGCGAGGGCTCCGCGTTCGCCGCGTCGTTCGGCCCCGGCCTGCGCGCCAGCTTCGACGGGCTCGACGCCGCCGCGCTGGACGGCCTGCTGTCCGACCCGCCCTTCCCTTCGATGGTCCCCGTCTACGCCGGCCACCCGATCGATCCGGACGAGCGCGCCCACCTCTCCGCGTTCCTGCTCGGCGCGGCGGGGAAGCTGGAGCCGGGCGCCGGACGCGCCGGGTGGATCGCCGCGCTGATCGCGCTCGCCTGCCTCGCCGGCATCGGCCTCGGCGCGCGCCGCATCCCGGGCTCCGCCCGCGCCGAGCTGGTCGCCCGCGCCCGCCTCGCGCCGCCGCCCCGGCGGACGCGGCCTTCACAGCCCACCCGGCCCGCGGCGTCTGCCACGGAGGCCGCACCGACCGCGCCGGCGAAGGCCACGCGCGCGCAGGGAGGAGTCCGATGAGCTGGATCGAGGACGTCATCGCCCCGTCGCAGCGCACCTGGGAGGACCTGTACCGGAGCCGCCACCAGGTGGACAAGGTCGTCCGCAGCACGCACGGCGTGAACTGCACCGGCGGCTGCTCCTGGAACATCCACGTGAAGAACGGGATCGTCGCGCTCGAGACGCAGGCGCTCGACTACCCGCGCTTCTCCTGCGAGGTGCCGGGCTACGAGCCGCGCGGCTGCCAGCGCGGGATCTCCGCCTCCTGGTACCTCTACAGCCCGCTGCGCGTGAAGCACCCGTACCTGCGCGGCACGCTCATGGACCTGTGGCGCGCCGCGCGCAAGGCGCACGCCGACCCGGTGGACGCCTGGGCTTCGATCGTGGACGACCCCGCCTCGCGCGCCGCCTACCAGCAGGCGCGCGGCCAGGGCGGCCTGCGGCGGGCGAGCTGGGAGGAGGCGCTCGAGCTGGTGGCGGCCTCCACCATCCACACGCTGAAGCGCCACGGCGCCGACCGCATCGTCGGGTTCTCGCCCATCCCCGCCATGTCGATGCTGTCCTTCGCCGGCGGCTCGCGCTTCCTGCAGCTCCTCGGCGCGGTGAACCTGTCCTTCTACGACTGGTACTGCGACCTGCCCAACGCGTCGCCCGAGGTGTGGGGCGAGCAGACGGACGTGGCCGAGAGCGCCGACTGGTATCACTCCAAGTACATCGTCTCGATGGGCTCCAACGTCGGGATGACCCGCACGCCGGACGTGCACTTCCTGGCCGAGGCGCGCCACGACGGCGCCAAGGTGGTGGTGCTCTCGCCCGACTACAGCATGACCTCGAAGTACGCGGACGAGTGGCTGCCGGTCCACGCCGGCCAGGACGGCGCGTTCTGGCTGGCGGTGAACCACGTCCTCCTGAAGGAGTTCCACGCCGACCGGCAGGTCCCGTTCTTCGCCGACTACCTGCGCCGCTACAGCGACGCGCCGTTCCTCGTCGAGCTGGAGGAGCAGGACGGCCAGGTGACCCCGGGCCGCATGCTCCCGGCGAGCCGGCTGGAGCGCTACGCCGGCGAGGAGCACGGAGACTTCAAGTTCCTGGTATGGGACGAGACCGCGGACGCGCCGCGGATGCCGCAGGGCACGCTCGGCTTCCGCTGGCAGCAGAAGAAGGGCCAGTGGAACCTGGAGATGAAGGACGGCGTGGACGGCGCGGCGCTCTCGCCGCGCCTCGGCCTCCTCGAGGCGCACGACGAGGTGGCGCAGGTGTCGTTCGTGGATCACGCCACCGGCCGGGTCTCCCGGCGCGGCGTGCCGGTGCGGCGCATCCCCACCGCGCGCGGCACCGTGACCGTCACCACCGTCCACGACCTCCTCTTCGCGCGACATGGCGTGTCGCGCGGCCTGCCGGGCGACTACCCGGCGAGCTACGACGACGCGGACGCCGCCTACACGCCCGCCTGGCAGGAGCGCCACACCGGCCTGGACCGCCGCGACGTGATCCGCTTCGCGCGCGAGTGGGCCGGCACCGCGGAGCGCACCAAGGGCAAGTGCTCCATCATCATCGGCGCCGGCGTGAACCAGTGGTTCCACGCCGACCTCGCCTACCGCGCCGCCATCACCGGCCTGGTGCTGTGCGGCTGCGTGGGCCGGAACGGGGGCGGCCTCAACCACTACGTCGGCCAGGAGAAGCTCGCGCCGGTCGCGCCCTGGCAGGCGCTCGCGTTCGGCCTGGACTGGTCGCGCCCGCCGCGCCTCCAGAACGCCCCCAGCTTCCACTACGTCCACTCCGATCAGTGGCGCTACGAGGGCGCCGCCGACCTCGGCCAGCTCGACCCGGCGCGGAACGGCCACCCCCTCACCCAGGGTCACACGCTCGACCACCAGGTCCGCGCGGTGCGGCGCGGCTGGCTGCCGTTCTTCCCGCAGTTCGACCGGAGCCCGGCGCAGGTGGTGCGCGAGGCCGAGGCGGCCGGGGCGCGCAGCGACGCCGAGGTGGTGGAGCACGCGGTGCGCGAGCTCCGCGACCGGAAGCTCCGCTTCGCGGTGGAGGACCCGGACGCGCCGGCGAGCTGGCCGCGGCTGTGGTTCATCTGGCGCGGCAACGCGCTCATGTCGAGCGCGAAGGGGCACGAGTACTTCCTGCGCCACTACCTGGGCACGCGGCATGGCACGGTGGCGCCGGAGGTGGCGAAGGGCGCGGTCTCCGAGGCGACGTTCCGCGATCAGGCGCCGGAGGGGAAGCTCGACCTGGTGGTGGACCTGAACTTCCGGATGGACACGACGGCCCTCTACTCCGACGTCATCCTGCCGGCGGCGAGCTGGTACGAGAAGGACGACCTCAACACCACCGACATGCACTCCTTCATCCACCCCTTGCAGGCGGCGGTGCCGCCCTGCTGGGAGTCGAGGAGCGACTGGGACATCTTCAAGGCGCTCGCCGAGAAGGTGAGCGCGCTCGCCCGCACGCACCTGCCGGAGAAGGTGCGCGACCTGGTGGCGACGCCGCTCATGCACGACACGCCGGCGGAGCTGGCGCAGCGCGAGGTGCTCGACTGGAGCCGCGGCGAGTGCGAGCCGGTGCCGGGCAAGACCATGCCCGGCCTCGCGGTGGTGGAGCGCGACTACGTGCACCTCCACGACCGCTTCGTCTCGCTCGGCCCGACGATCCGCACCGCCGGCCTCTCGGCCCACGGGATCAGCTGGCCGGTGGACGACCTGTACGACGAGCTGGTGCGCACGCGCCCCACGGTCGAGTGGGGCGGCGCGCGCTACCCGTCCATCGCCGAGGCGCGCGACGCGGCCAACGCCATCCTGCACCTCGCCCCCGAGACGAACGGCGAGTCGGCCTGGCGGGCGTACCATGCGGAGGAGAAGAAGGTCGGGCTCCCGCTCGCGGACCTGGCCGAGAAGACCCGCGGCGTGCGCATCACGTTCGAGGAGCTGGCGCGCCAGCCGCGGCGGCTGCTCGACAGCCCGTGCTGGACCGGGATCACCGGGGGCGGGCGGACGTACTCGGCGTACTGCCTGAACGTGGAGCGGCTGGTGCCCTGGCGGACGCTCACCGGGCGGCAGCACTTCTACCTCGACCACCCCGGCTTCATCGCGTTCGGTGAGGCGCTGCCCACCTACAAGCCGAAGCCGGAGCGCGACGCGGTGCGAGACCTCACCGCCCCGACCGGCGACGCGGGCCAGGCGCTGACGCTCAACTTCCTGACCCCGCACGGCAAGTGGGGCATCCACTCCACGTACGGCGACAACCTCCGGATGCTCACGCTGTCCCGCGGCATCCACCCGCTGTGGGTGAACGACGAGGACGCGGCCGAGATCGGGCTCGCCGACAACGACTGGGTCGAGGTGGTGAACGACAACGGCGCGGTGGTGACGCGCGCGGTGGTGAGCGCGCGCATGCCGCGGGGCGTCTGCTACCTGTACCACGCGCCGGAGCGCACCATCGGCGTCCCCCGGTCGCCCTCGCGCGGCGGCCTGCGCGGCGGGAGCCACAACAGCCTCACCCGCGTCCGGCTGAAGCCCACGCTGATGATGGGCGGCTACGGCCAGTTCTCCTTCGCCCTCAACTACTGGGGGCCCACCGGCAACAACCGCGACACCTACGTCCGCGTCACCAAGCTCGAGGGCGAGCCGCAGTGGTGACGGCGGCCCGGCCGAGGACCCCCATGAACGTCCGCGCGCAGATTTCGTCGGTGTTCCACCTCGACAAGTGCATCGGGTGCCACACCTGCAGCGTCGCCTGCAAGAACCAGTGGACCGACCGGAAGGGCGTCGAGTACGCGTGGTGGAACAACGTGGAGACCCGGCCCGGCACCGGGTACCCGGTGCTCTGGGAGGACCAGGAGCGCCACCAGGGCGGCTGGAAGGTCGAGGGCGGTGAGCTCTCGCTCCGCCAGGCCAGCCCCGGCGCCTCGCTGGGCCGGCTGTTCCACAACCCGAACCTGCCGGTGCTCCAGGACTACTACGAGCCCTGGACGTACAAGTACGACGACCTGTTCACCGCGCCCGCCGGCGACGTGCAGCCCACCGCGCGGCCGGTGTCGCTGGTGGACGGCAAGCCCATCGACATCGCCTCCGGGCCGGCCTGGGACGACGACCTGGGCGGCTCCGGCACCTACGCCGCGAACGACCCCGGCCTGGCCGTGCTCACCGAGGCGGAGCGGACGCAGCTGTTCGACCTCGAGCGGATGGTGTTCTTCTACCTGCCGCGCATCTGCAACCACTGCCTGAACGCGGCCTGCGTGGCCGCCTGTCCCTCCGGCGCGATCTACAAGCGCGGGGAGGACGGCGTGGTGCTGATCTCGCAGGACGTCTGCAAGGGCTGGCGCATGTGCGTCTCGGCCTGCCCGTACAAGAAGGTCTACTTCAACTGGGAGACGGGCAAGTCCGAGAAGTGCATCCTGTGCTACCCGCGGCTCGAGGCGGGCGAGGCGCCGGCGTGCTTCCACACCTGCGTCGGCCGCATCCGCTACCTCGGCGTGCTGCTCTACGACGCCGACCGGATCGCGCAGGCCGCGTCGCGCCCGGACCAGGACCTGGTCGCGGCGCAGCGATCGCTCATCCTCGATCCCTCCGACCCGGCGGTGATCGCGGCGGCGCGCGCCAGCGGCGTGCCGGACGCGATGGTCGAGTCCGCCCGGCGATCGCCGGTGTACCGCTTCGTGAAGGAGTGGGAGATCGCGCTGCCGCTCCACCCCGAGTACCGCACGTTGCCCATGCTGTTCTACGTGCCGCCGCTCCTCCCGGCGCTCGCGCGCTCGGCGTCCGATCCGGACGGCAGGTTCTTCACCTCGCTCGAGTCGGCGCGCCTCCCGCTCCGCTACCTGGCCGGCCTGTTCGGCGGCGGGAACGAGGCGGTGGTGGAGGCCGCCTACCGCCGGCTCATCTCGGTGCGCGTGCACCGCCGCGCCGGCCAGGTGGGCGACGTGAGCCCGGCGCAGGCCGCGGCCGCGCTGGAGGCGGCCGGGCTCCGCGCCGAGCAGGCGGACGAGATCCACCGCATGACCACGCTCGCGCCCATGGAGGAGCGGATCGTCATCCCGCCGATGGCGCGCGAGGCGGAGACCGAGCCGACCGTGGAGCCGCAGTCGCGCTCGGCGAGCGGGCTCGGCTTCCTGCGCCCGCTGGGGAGGTGAGCCGATGGAACGCACGCACGCCGAGCTCTGCCGCACCCTCTCCGCGCTGCTCTCCTACCCGACCGGCGACGCCGCCGCGCTGGCGCACGAGGCGCGGGGCCTCGCCGGGCCCGGCCCCGCCGCCGCGGCGCTGGGCCGCTTCGAGGGCGCCGCCCGCGAGGCCGGCCGCGAGGGGCTGGAGGAGCTGTACACCGCCGCGTTCGACCTGCGCCCGGCCTGCGCGCCGTACCTGGGCGCGCAGCTGCTCGCCGAGGACAGCCCGGTGCGCGGCCCGCTGCTCGCGAAGCTCGCGGAGGTCTACGCCGCCGAGGGCTACCGGCCGCGCGAGGAGCTGGCCGACCACGTGGCCGAGGTGCTCGGGTTCCTCGCGGTGGCGCGGCCGGGCCCGGTGCGCGACGACCTGGTCCAGGACGGCCTCGCGCCGGCCCTCGACAAGATGATCCACGCGTTCGCGGATCGCGCGAACCCCTACCGCGAGCTGCTGGTGGCGGTGCGCGCGGTGTTCGCCGCGCCGGCCGCCGCCCGGCCTCGCGGCGCGGAGGCGAGGCCATGAGCGACACGTTCCTGTTCGCGGTCTTCCCCTACCTCGCGACCGTCTTCGCGGTCGGCGGCGCGATCTACCGGCGGCGGGCGCTGGGCGGCTCGGTGAGCGCCCGCTCGTCGCAGCTCATCGAGGGGCGCGCGCTGCGCTGGGGCTCGATCGCGTGGCACCACGGCATCCTCGCCATCCTGGCCGCCCACCTGCTCGCGGCGGTCGCGCCGGGCGCCTGGGGCCGGCTGCTCGGCGCGCCGGCCCGGCTGTACGCGCTCGAGATCACCGGGATGGCGCTGGCGATGCTGGCGGTGTTCGGGATCGCGCTCCTGCTCGTGCGGCGCACCGCGCTGGCCCGGCTGACGACGCCGATGGACTGGGTGGTGCTCTCGCTGCTGCTCCTGCAGGCCGCGACCGGGCTGTGGATCGCCTACGCGCTCCGCTGGGGCGGCCTCTGGTACCTGCACACCGCGGCGCCGTGGCTCGCCTCGCTCGCGACGCTCTCGCCGCGGGTGGACGCGATGGCGGTGCTGCCACCGTTGGTGAAGGTGCACGTGGTGAACGCGTTCCTGCTGCTCGCGCTCGTGCCGGTGTCGCGCCTGGTCCACGCCACCAGCCTGCCGCTCACATACCTCTGGCGCGCGCCGCAGCGGGTGGTGTGGCGCCGAGCGCCCTCCGCGGCGTCCCATGACGCGAGGTGACCGATGAGCCCCGTCCCCGCCCCGGCGCCCGTTCCCGAGCCCGTCACGCCCCCGCGCCGCCGCGCGCGCCTCATCACGCAGTGGGACCCGGAGGACCGCGCCTTCTGGAGCGCCGCGGGCCGCCGGGTGGCCCGCCGCAACCTCTGGCTGTCGATCTTCGCCCTGTTCCTCGCGTTCGCGGTCTGGATGGTGTGGAGCGTGGTGGCGGTGAAGCTGCCCGCCATCGGCTTCCGCTTCACCACCAACCAGCTCTTCTGGCTGGCCGCCCTCCCCGGCCTCTCCGGCGCGACGCTGCGCATCTTCTACGCGTTCGCGGTCCCGGTCTTCGGCGGCCGCCGCTTCACCGCGCTCTCCACCGCCTCGCTGCTGCTGCCGGCGATCGGCATCGGCGTCGCGGTGCAGGACCCGGACACCTCCTACTCGACGTTCCTGGTGCTCGCGCTCCTCACCGGCCTCGGCGGCGCGAACTTCGCCTCGAGCATGTCCAACATCAGCTTCTTCTTCCCGCGCGCGGAGAAGGGCACCGCGCTCGGCCTGAACGCCGGCCTCGGCAACCTGGGCGTCTCCGGCGTGCAGCTCGCGGTCCCGCTGGTGGTGGCGGCCGCGCTGCTCGGCCCGCTCGCGGGCGGGCCGCAGGCGCTGCCCGGCGGCAAGCAGGTCTGGCTGCAGAACGCCGCGTTCGTGTGGGTGCCGCTCATCGTGGTCGCATCCGTGCTCGCCTGGTTCGGCATGGACGACCTCGCCAGCGCGAAGGCCTCCTTCCGCGAGCAGTCGGTGATCTTCCGGCGCAAGCACAACTGGCTCGTGTCGCTGCTGTACCTCGGCACGTTCGGCTCGTTCATCGGCTACTCCGCCGGCCTCGCGCTGCTCACCCAGGCGTCCTTCCCGGCGGTGGACCCGACCCGGTACGCGTTCGTGGGGCCGCTGGTGGGCGGCCTGGCGCGGCCGGTGGGCGGGTGGCTCGCGGACCGGCTGGGCGGCGCCCGGGTGACGCTGGTCACGTTCCTGGTGATGGGGCTCGCGGCGGTGGGCGTGCTCCTGGCGCTGCCCCGCGGCGGCGGGCCCGGCAGCTTCGGCGGCTTCCTCGCGGCGTTCGTGGTGCTCTTCACCGCGACCGGGATCGGGAACGGCTCGGTGTACCGGATGATCCCGGTGATCTTCTCCACCTTCCACCAGCGGCGCGCCGGCACCGATCCGGTCGCGCTGGCCCAGGCGCAGAAGGACGCGCTCCGCGAGGGCGGCGCGGTGGTCGGCTTCGTCTCCGCCATCGCCGCCTACGGCGCGTTCTTCGTGCCGCGCACCTTCGGCATGTCGGTGGAGCTGACCGGCGCGCCGCACGGCGCGGTGCTGGCGTTCGTGGCCTACTACGCGGGCTGCATCGCGCTGGTGTGGTGGTACTACGCCCGGCCGCGGGCCGAGATCCCGGCGTGACGGTGCCGTGCCGGGGCGACGCGCCGCCGCGCGCCCCGGCTCACCGCCGGCCGCCCTGCGCCCCCATCCGCGCGAACGCCGCCGCGAGCCCGTCCACGCGGGCGAGGTAGGCGCCGAGCTCGTGATCGCCGCAGCGCTCCCCGGGCGCCGCGGCGAACCCGCGCCGCGCGAACGCGGCGCCGCGCTCGCGGCCGCACAGGTGGATCACGGCGGCGAGCCGGCGCGCCTCGGCGGGCCCGGCGGTGCCCGACCCGGCGAGCGCGTCGGCGGCGCACACGTGCAGCCACGCGGCGGTCATCTCCACGGCGTGGCTCGGCACGGTGCGCAGGTAGAGCGCGTTGAACCAGCAGGCGTCGGGGTCCCACCAGGCGCCGTCGCGCGCCACCCGGTGATCGTGGATGCAGAGCCGGCGCGCCTGCGCGTAGGTGCCGTCGGTGATCTGGAGGATCCCGACCGCGCTGGAGGCGGGCGCCCACACGCGCAGCGGATCCGTGGTCCAGCGCCAGCGCCAGTAGGTCCGCGCCAGCGGGTCGCCCGCGCTCTCCAGCTGCACCAGCGCGGCGAGCACCTCGGGCCGCACCAGGTCGGTGGCGTGCGCCTCGAAGAGCGGGCCGTACTCGGCCCAGGTCTCGGCGGGCGCCTTCGGCGAGGTGGGCACGACCGCGCCGAGCAGCTCGGTCGGCTTGCGCACCACCTGGACGGCCAGGTTCACCACGAGGAGCAGCGCGACGGCGAGGAGCGCCCAGGCGGCCACCGGCAGCTCCGCCCAGCGCCGCGCCGCGAGCCAGGCGCGAGCGCGCGCGATGACGCCGCGCCGCGCAGACCCGCGTCCGCGGCCGGACCGCCGCCGCCCCGTCCTCCCCGAGCCCCGCGCCCGCCGCCGCGCCATGGCCGCATGCTACCGCGGACCGGCCCGGCCTCCGCGCCACGACAGGGCGCTCAGACGAACAGGTCGCCCGGCAGCGCCGGCGCGCCCGGGTTCACCTGCCGGTACACGTCGAGCAGCGTCCCCACCGCGCGCCGCCCCGCCTCGCCCAGATCCACCGAGAACGCATTGACGTACAGGTCGATGTGCTGGCGCATCACCGCCTCGTCCATCTCCTGCGCGTGGCACCGGACGTACTCGGTGACCAGCGGGCGCCGGGCCAGCGCGTGCTCGGCGCTGGCACGCACCAGGCGCTCGAGCTTGCCCAGCACCTCCGGCCCGAGCGTCCGGCGCGCCACGATGCCGCCCAGCGGGATGGGAGACCGGGTCCGCGACTCCCAGTGCTCGCCCAGGTCCATCAGCCGCTCGAGCCCCTTCGCCCGATAGGTGAAGCGGCCCTCGTGGATGATCACGCCCGCGTCCACCGCGCCGGAGAGCACCGCCCGCTCGATCTCCGAGAAGACCATGAACTGCTTGTGCGCGGCGCCCGGGTACGCGAGCGAGAAGAGCAGGTGCGCGGTCGTGTTCCGGCCCGGGATGGCGACCCGCATCCGCGCCGGGTCGAACGCGCCCAGGCCGGGCCTCGCGACCAGCAGCGGCCCGACCCCGAGGCCGAGCGCGCCGCCCGACGCGAGCACCGCGTACTCGCGCGCGACGAGCGGCAGCACCCCGTAGCTGATCTTGCTGACGTCGAGCCGCCCGGCGAGCGCCCACTCGTTCAGCGTCTGCACGTCCTCGAGCCGGACGTCCAGGTCGAGCCCCTCCGCGTCCACGGCCCCGTTCACCAGGGCGTCGAAGATGAACGTGTCGTTCGGGCAGGGCGAGAAGCCGAGCGTGAGCCTCATGCGGCGCGGTCCTCCGCGCGGCCGGCGCGGCCGCGGGCCGGGCATCATACGCCCCGGCGCGCGGGCGTGCAGCGGTCCTTGCGTCCAGCGGTCCTTGCGTCCAGCGGTCCTTGCGTCCAGCGGTCCTTGCGTCCAGCGGTCCTTGCGTCCAGCGGGTCCTTGCGTCCAGCGGGTCCTTGCGTCCAGCGGGTCCTTGCGTCCAGCGGTCCTTGCGTCCAGCGGGTCCTTGCGTCCGGCGGGTCCTTGCGTCCAGCGGGCCCTTGCGTCCAGCGGGCCCTGTTCTGGAGGCGGGCCGCTAGGTCGGCGCTCCGGGCATTCGCGGCGGTGCTCGCTCCGCAAGGCCCGGGACGTGGAGGGATGGCCGGAACCGGGGCCGTGGGATCGGTCGAGCCGACGCACCGGACGGGCCAGCCGCGCACTCGGGGCCGGCACCGGCGGATCCGGTGCCAGCGCAGCGGCTGTCCACGGCGGTGCATTTCTAGGATCCTGGGGACGTGCCGTGGGCTTGCTGCGCTGTGCTCCGGCGCGAACGCCCAGATCGCCTCCGGTGGCGGCCTGACGTGGATGGGGGGCGTGGGCGCAGCGGATCTCGCGCACAGCGCCCTCGAAACATTCGAAGCCGCCAGTACGGCCCCCGTCCGCCAAGCGGACGCCCTCGCCCGCGACCGCGACTGTCAGCGCAGGCGCAGCACGCGACGCTCACCTCACGCGCGCGTGCCGCAGCCGGGCGTGCGCGGCGAGCACTGTCTGAGGCCGCGTGTCGCGAAGCGATACACGCGGCCGAGTTTGCGAGCGCGCCCAGCCGCGTCGGACGCCGTCCGCGCGCGTCCTACGACTGAAGTCCCGCGCCGAGCATTCCGGCTCCACGTCGCGAGAGCGGGCGAGGGCGGGAGCGCCCACGAGGACCCGCACCCACCGCCACCCGGCTTCGAGAGGACGCGGCCCCCGCTTACCCGTCGACATGCACAGGGCGAGCGAATGACCCGAGCCGGCAGAACTCGGAACGCCGCCGGCTCAGGCCGTGTCGCGCAGGTACTCGCGGATGAGCTCGTCCATCGCCTCGGTGCGGCGTCCGGCGTCGAGCACGATGACCGGCGCGGGCGGCTGCGGCGCGCCCTCGCGCGCGAAGTCGGTGAGGACCGCGAACGCCCGCCGCCAGCCCTCCGGATCGGCGGTCGGCCGCGCGACCGTGACGGTGCCCGCGGCCAGCAACGCGAGCACCGCGTCCGCGCCGGACTGCGAGCAGGCGATCAGGCCGAGCGGATCGCCCCGGCGCACGCGCCGCAGCACCGCCGTCTCCGCGTCGCCCAGCGCCACGCCCGGCGGCGCCCCGAGCTGCAGCTGGACGGCGCCGAGCGCGCCCAGGCGCCCGCCGCGCCGCAGCACCGTCCGGAGCCGCTCCGCCAGCAGGGCGTCGAGCCAGGCGCCGTGCCCGGCCTCGGGCGAGGGGCCGCCGCGCACGTCGCCCGCGAACGCCACGCCGATCTCGAGCGGCGCGGTCCGGCGGGCCCACACCACCTGGCCCAGCGCCAGCAGCGGCGAGCCCCCCGTCTCGATCGCGATCTGCACCAGCGCGCCCGGGCTCACCGGCCGCCGCGCCGTCAGGCGGCAGCCGCGGGCGGCGATGTCGAGCGTCTCGCCCGTCCACTCCGCCAGCTTCTCGGTGACGACCACCCGGCAGGCGAGCGGGATCCGCGCCAGCCGGCGACGCTCGTCGTTGCCCGATGCCATCCCGCCTCCTCGCACGCGGCGCCGGCCCTCCGGCCCTCGCTCCACTTGCTCAGCTTCCGCGGCGCCGCGGCATATCGCGGTGCGGTGTCACCGGATCGCGGCGGTGGGACGGTGTCGGGCGCACGGTGAGTGCGCCCCACGTTCCGGGGCGAGTCGCCACGCCGGTGGGGCAAGAGGCAACGGGATCAACCCCGCGCGAAGAACACTGCCGCCAGGGCGAGGCCGGTGGCGACGATCCCACGGCGGAGCCACGCCCCGGGGATGTGCCGCGCCGCGCGTGCCCCCAGGTAACCGCCCGCCGTCGCGCCCGCGGTCATCAGCGCCGCCTCCGGCCAGCGCACCAGCCCGCCCGCCGCGTAGAGCGCCACCGCGATCGCGGCGAGCGCGGCCGAGAGCAGGTTCTTCAGGCCGTTCATCGCGTTCAGGTCGTTCTGGCCCAGGAGCGCGAACAGCGCCAGCAGGAGCACGCCCAGCCCGCCGTTGAAGTAGCCGCCGTAGGCGCTCACCGCGAGCACGCCCGCCGCCGCCCAGCGGGCCGGGGATCCGGACGCGTCGTGCGCCGCGTGCGCGGCCTCGCCGCGCGCGGCCCGGAGCAGGCGCGGCGCGAGCGCGAACAGCGCGGTCGCGGCGAGCAGCAGCCACGGGACGAGCCGCCGGAAGGCTGGCGCCGGCGTGAGGAGCAGCAGCGCCGCGCCGGCCGCGCCACCCGCGAGGCCGAGCAACAGCAGCGCGCGCAGCGAGAGGCCCGGCGGCGGCCGGATGTCCTCGCGGAAGCCCCAGGTGCCCGACAGGTAGCCGGGCAGGAGCGCCACCGTGCCGGTCGCGTTCGCCACGATGGGCGAGGCGCCCACCACCACCAGCGCCGGCAAGGTGAGGAAGCTTCCCCCGCCCGCGACCGCGTTGAGGGCGCCCGCCCCGAAGGCCGCGGCCGAGAGCAGCGCCGCCTCGGCGAGGGTCATTCCCCCACCTCCGCGCGAGCCCGCGCAGGCCGAACGCGCACGGCTGGCGCGCCCAGATCGCCGATCACTTCACCCAGCGTCCGAGGGCGCCGCCCGGCCCGCCCCTCCGAGTCCTGGGCACATCCCTCTGACGACACAGGCATTCTCTCGCTCCAGCGAACGGGGAGTCCGGCGGGTTCGGATCGACCGGCCCCAGCAGGGTGACCGATTCGTCGTGCTAGCGTAGCGCGCTCGCGCTTATTTTGCGTGTCCCGCAAGGTATTTTTTGCGTTCACTCCGCGTCACCAGCCACGGAGCACCATCCATGACCAAGCTGTTGGGTACCCTGCTTCTCTGTGCACTTGCCCTGCCCGCCGGGGCAGCCGACTCCGTCAAGATCGCCGTCACCGGGCCGTTCAGCGGCGGGTCCGCGCCCATGGGCGCCTCGATGCGGGACGGCGCGAAGCTCGCCGTCGCCGAGATCAACGCCGCCGGCGGCGTCCAGGTCGGCGCGCGCAAGCTGAAGATCGAGGTGGTCGAGCGCGACGACGAGGCCAAGAACGAGCGCGGCGCGCTCATCGGCCAGGAGCTGGCCTCGATGGCCGACCTCGCCGGCGTGATCGGCTCGGTCAACACCGGCGTGGTGATGGCCGGCGACAAGCACCTCCAGGAGAAGGGCATCACCAAGATCATCACGCCCGCCGCCGGCTCGGCCTCGATGACCCAGTGGGCGAAGGGCGCCGAGGGGCCGAAGACGCTCTCCATCTTCCGCTTCGCCGCGCACGACGGCATCCAGGCCGCCATGGTGGTCGAGGAGGCGATCAACCGGAAGTTCACCAAGGTCGCGCTCCTGCACGACTCCACCAACTACGGCGTGTCCGGCCGCGACGACCTGCTCCGGCAGATCAAGCTGCAGGGCGACAAGCTCCAGGTGATCGCCACCGAGAAGTTCAACATCGGCGACAAGGACATGACCGCGCAGCTGCTCCGCGCCAAGGCCGGCGGCGCGCAGGCGATCCTGATCTGGGGCATCGGGCCCGAGCTCGCCGTGGCCGCGAACGGCATGGCCAAGCTGAACATCAAGGCGCCGCTCATCGGCGGCTGGACGCTGTCGATGTCCAACTACATCGACAACGCCGGGAAGAACGGCAACGGCACGCTCATGCCGCAGACGTTCATCGAGGAGCCGGTCACGCCGAAGGCGAAGGCGTTCATCGAGGCGTACCACAAGGCGTACGGCGTGACCCGGATCCCGTCGCCCGTCTCCGCCGCGCAGGGCTACGACGCCGTCCACCTGTTCGCCGCCGCGGTGAAGCAGGCCGGCACCACCGACAGCCGCAAGATCGCCGAGGCGCTCGAGGACCTGAAGGAGCCGGTGCCGGGCGTGATCGCGACCTGGATCCACCCGTACACGAAGTGGGATCCGTCCAACGTCGAGACGCACGAGGCGTTCCGCCGCGGGCAGGTGGTGATGGGCATGGTCAAGGACGGGCGCGTGGTGTTCGCGAACGAGTCCGACCGCGCCCGCCTCGCGCAGGGCGCCCAGAAGAAGATGTAGCCGCGCGGGTGCGCGGGGAGGAGTCCCCCTCCTCCCCGCGCCCGCAGGCCTCTCCCCCGCCTCCCCGAGGACCAGACCCGCGTGCCAGCGTCGATCATCGCGCAGATGGCCATCAGCGGGGCGTTGATGGGGCTCGTCTACGCCCTCATCGCCTACGGCTTCCAGCTCACCTACGCCACCAGCAAGAGCCTCAACTTCGGCCAGGGCGAGCTGGTGATGGTGTCCGCCTTCTTCAGCCTGACGCTGCTCGACCTGGGCGTGCCGTACTGGCTCATGGTGCCGGGCGGCCTCGTCTTCGGCGCGCTGCTCGGCCTCGCGGTGGAGCGCGCCGGGGTCCGGCTCGCGCTCGAGCAGAGGAGCGAGGGCTGGATCCTCCTCACCATCATCCTCGGGCTGTTCCTGTTCTCCGCCGCCGAGAACGTGTGGGGCCGCGACGACCGGCCGTTCCCCACGCCCATCTCGTCCGACCCGATCCACGTGCTCGGCGTGGACGTGACGCCGCTCGAGCTGTCCGTCGCGGTGGGCGTGCTCGCGGTGATGGCGCTCATCGAGGTGTTCAAGCGCCGGACGCTGCTCGGCAAGGCGTTCGAGGCGGTGTCCGCCGATCGCGACGCGGGCGAGCTGATGGGCATCTCCGCCACCCGCACCGTGATGCTGTCCTACGCGCTCTCCGGCACCGTCGCGGCGCTCGCCGGCATCCTGGTCTCGCCCATCACCACCGTCGGGCCGACCATGGCGTCCGCGCTGGTGCTGAAGGCGTTCTCGGTCGCGGTGGTGGCCGGGCTCGACTCGGGCTTCGGGGTGGTGCTCGTCGGCGTGCTGCTCGGCGCCCTGGAGAGCCTGGCGAGCTTCTACGTGGGCAGCGGCTGGCGCGAGGCGCCCGGCCTCGCCCTCCTCATCCTGGCCCTGGCCGTCCGCCCCACCGGCGTGTTCGGCAAGGCCGCCATCCGCAAGGTCTGACCGGAGCCGCCCATGCTGAGACGACTGCTCCTGGTCCGCGGCGCCGAGGTGGTGCTGTTCGCGCTGCTCGCCGCGGTGCCGCTCGCCGTGCACAACCCGTACGCGCTCGGCCTGCTCACGCTGCTCGCCATCTACGGCATCCTGCTCATCGGCCTCGACGTCACCGTCGGCTACCTGGGCCAGGTGAACCTGGCGCACGCCGCGTTCCTGGGCCTGGGCGCCTACACCGCCGGCATCGCGGTGACGAAGCTCGGCCTGGGGCTCGTGCCGGTCCTCCTCCTCGCGCCCACCGTCGCGTTCGTGATCGGCGCGCTGCTGGCCCTGCCCTCGCTGCGCCTGGAGGGCCCGCAGTTCGCGCTCGCCACGCTCAGCTTCCTGGCGCTCACCACCACCGCGCTGAACGAGCTGGAGTGGCTGACCGCCGGCGCGCAGGGGCTGAGCCTCGACCGGCCGCCGCTGCTCGGGCACGACCTCAGCCCGCGCGACTTCTACTGGCTGTGCATGGTGCTGCTCGCCGCCGTCTGGTGGGCCATGCGCAACCTGCTCTCCTCGCAGTGGGGCCGCGCGTTCGAGGCCCTCCGCGACAGCCCCATCGCCACCGACGCCATGGGCGTCGGCACGTACCGCCACAAGGTGGCCGCGTTCGCGTTCGGATCCGGCCTGGGCGGCCTGGCCGGCGCGCTCTACGCGTTCAACTTCGAGTACCTGCAGCCGCAGTCGTTCGTGTACGAGCTCACCATCACGCTGCTGCTCGGGGTGGTGCTGGGCGGGCGCAAGAGCCTGTGGGGCGCGTTCGTGGGCGCGACGCTGGTGGCGCTGCTCCCGAACCTGCTCTCCAACCGCGTCCTGTTCCAGGTGTTCTCGGGCCTCGGCCTGGCGGTGGCGCTCGTCGCCGGCGGCCGCGGCCTGGCTCGGCGCACCCTGCGGCCGTTCCAGGCCATCGCCCCGGCCGTCGCCACCGGCGCGCTGGTGGTGGGCGGCATGGTGGTCGAGAACACCGAGGACTGGCGCAAGGCGATCTTCGCGCTGATGCTGTTCGCGGTGGTGGTGGGCCTGCCCGAGGGGCTGATGGGCTTCGCGGGCAAGTTCCTGGCGCGGCTGTTCCGCGTCGCCCCGCCGCCGCTCCCCGCCCCCGCCCCGCTGGACCACGTCCTGCCGCCGCGCACCGCCGACGGCGCCGCCATCCTCGAGCTGCGCGACCTGAAGCGCCACTTCGGCGGCGTGAAGGCGGTGGACGGCGTGAGCCTGACCGTGCGCGCCGGCGCGGTGCACGGCCTCATCGGCCCGAACGGCTCCGGAAAGAGCACGCTCGTCAACGTGGTCTCCGGCCTGTACACGCCCAGCTCCGGCGAGATGACGCTCCGCGGGAGGCCGCTCCCCGCGGGCAGCCTGTTCCAGACCGCCCGCACCGGCGTCGCGCGCACGTTCCAGAACCTGCAGCTGTTCGTCGGGCTCACCGCCCTCGAGAACGTGATGGTGGCGCTCCAGGGCGTCTACCGCGCGCCGCTCCCGCTCGTGCTGCTCGGCCTCGGCCGCGCCGAGGAGCGGCGGGCGCAGGCCGACGCGCTCGCGCTGCTCGACTTCGTCGGGCTCGCCGACCAGGCGCGCACGCCGGCCAGGGACCTCACCTACGGCGCGCAGCGCTTCCTCGAGATCGCCCGCGCGCTGGCGCGGCGCCCGGAGGTGCTCATCCTCGACGAGCCGGCGGCCGGCCTGGCCCACCCCGACGTGGTGAAGCAGGTGGAGCTGATCCGGCGGATCCACCAGCGCGGCATCACGGTGGTGCTCATCGAGCACCACATGGACGTGGTGACCTCGCTCTGCAGCACCGTGACCGCGCTCGACGGCGGCCGGCCCATCGCCGAGGGCACGCCGGACGAGGTGAAGCGCAACCCCAGGGTGGTCGAGGCCTACCTCGGCAACGTGGCGCCCGAACCGGCGCCCCAGCCCGCCGCCGGCGCGCCGGCCTGACACGGAGCCCCAGATGCTGGTCGTCGAGGATCTCTACGCGGGATACGGGCTGAGCGAGGTGCTGGTGGGGACCTCGCTCCAGGTGAAGCCGGGCTCGGTGGTCGCGCTCATCGGCGCGAACGGCGCCGGGAAGACCACCACCATGCGGGCGGTGTCCGGGCTGCTCCGGCCCGCGCGCGGGCGGGTGCTGCTCGACGGCGCGCCGGTGCAGGGGCAGGCGGCCTCGCGGATCGCGCGGCTCGGCCTCGCCCACGCGCCGGAGGGGCGCAAGGTGTTCGGCCCGCTCTCGGTGGAGGACAACCTGCTGCTCGGCGCCTACCGGCGGCTGCCGCGCTTCTTCGGCTTCCACGGCCGGGCCGCGGCGGACCTGGAGCACGTCTACGAGCTGTTCCCCCGCCTGAAGGAGCGGCGCCGGCAGGCCGCCGGCACGCTGTCGGGCGGCGAGCAGCAGATGCTCGCCATCGGCCGCGCGCTCATGGCCCGGCCCAAGGTGATGCTGCTCGACGAGCCGTCGATGGGGCTCGCGCCGGTGATCGTCCAGGAGGTCTTCCGGACCATCCGCCGGCTCAAGGCCGAGGGCATGACCATGCTGCTCGTGGAGCAGTTCGCGAAGACCGCGCTCGAGGTCGCCGACTACGCCTACGTGATGGAGCGCGGCCGCATCGCCATCGAGGGGACGCCCGCCGAGCTCGCCCGCGACGAGCGCGTGCTCGCGGCCTACCTCGGGTGAGCGCGCCCCCGGCCGCGGCCGCCGTGGCCCCGCGCGCGCGAGGCGCGGCCGCCGCCTACCTGTTCCTCGCGCTCGCGGCCGCGTCCTGGTCCGGCAACTTCGTGGTGGGCCGGGCGGTGCACGGCCGCGTGCCGCCGGTCGGCCTCGCGTTCTGGCGCTGGGCGGTGGCGCTCGCGCTGCTCCTCCCGCTGGCGCGGCGCCCGCTGACGGCGCAGTGGCCGACGATCCTCCGCGCGTGGCGGATCGTCATCCCGCTCGGCATCCTGGGCGTCGGCAACTTCAACCTGTTCGTCTACCTCGGCCTCACCCGCACCACCGCCACCAGCGCGCTCCTGCTCCAGTCGGCCTGCCCCGCGTTCATCGCGGCGCTCTCGCCGCTGCTGGGCGGCGGCCGCCCGGGGCGGCGGCAGGTGGCGGGCATCGCGGTCTCGCTCGCCGGCGTGCTGGTCATCCTGGGGCGCGGGACGCTGTCGGCGCTCGCCGGGCTCGCGTTCGGCCCCGGTGACCTGTGGGTGCTCGCCGCGGTGCTGAGCTGGGCCCTCTACACCCTGCTCCTCGCGCGCCGGCCCGCCGGCGTGGACCCGCTGGCGCTGCTCGCGGCGCTGGTGGCGGTGGGCGTCGCCTGGATCGCGCCGTTCTACGCCTGGGAGCTGGCCTCGGGCGCGCGGATGGCGCTCGACGGGGTGACGGTGGCGAGCGTGGCCTACGTGGCGGTGTTCGCCTCGGTGCTGGCCTACCGGCTCTGGAACGAGGGGGTCGCGCGCGTGGGCGCGAACCGGGCCGGCCCGTTCATCCACCTCATGCCGGCCTTCGGCTCCCTGCTCGCGGTGGCGCTGCTCGGCGAGGCGTTCCGGCCCTTCCACCTGGCCGGCCTGGCGCTGGTGCTCGGCGGCGTGACGCTCGCCGGGACCTCCGGGCGCCGGGGGCGCGCCACCGCCTGACCGCGCCGCCGGTCCGGCCGGTCCGGACCGATCGGCCGGCCCGGGCCAGCGCCGGCCCGCCCGGCCGCCGGGCGCCGCCCGCGGGCCGCTGCGGGAAGGTGTTGCGTCCGGGGCCGGGGGTGAGATATCCGCCGGGCGCGGGGACGACGGGCTGGACGCCGGTCCCCGGAGCGAGGACAGCCCATGGGTCGCATCTTCGAGACGCGCAAGGCCACCATGTTCGCCCGGTGGAACAAGATGGCGAAGGCCTTCACGCGCATCAGCAAGGACATCGCCATCGCGGTGAAGGGGGGCGGCCCGAACCCGGACAACAACCCCGCCCTGCGCCGCGTGCTGCAGAACGCCCGCCACCTCAACATGCCGAAGGACAAGGTCGAGGCCGCCATCAAGCGGGCCAGCGGCCAGGATCAGCAGGCGTACGAGGTGGTGGTCTACGAGGGCTACGCGCCGCACGGCGTCGCGGTGATGGTCGAGACCGCGACGGACAACGTGGTCCGCACCGTCGCGAACGTGCGCATGCACTTCAAGAACAACGGCGGCAACATGGGGAACACAGGCAGCGTGGCGTTCCAGTTCCGCCGCATGGGCGTGTTCCGCCTCGCGCCCGAGGGGATCGACCAGGACGCGCTCGAGCTCGACCTCATCGACCACGGCCTGGAGGAGATGGGCGAGAGCACCGGCGAGAAGGGCGAGAAGCTGCTCGTCATCCGCTGCGCGTTCGAGAGCTTCGGCCAGCTCCAGGCCGCCCTGGAGGAGCGGAAGCTCAACGTGCTCTCGGCCGAGTCCGAGTACGTGGCGCAGACGCCGGTGCAGCTCGGTGAGGAGCAGGCGCGCGAGGTGCTCGAGCTGGTGGACGCGCTCGAGCAGGACGAGGACGTCCAGCACGTCTTCCACAACCTGGCGTAGGCTCCCGGCAGGTCAGCGGGGCGCGCCGGCGCCCTCGACGGCCCGCGTCCCGACCTCGTACGCGAGCCGGAGCGCCTCGCGGAGCACCGTGAAGCGCTCCCGCTCGCGCAGCGCCGGGCAGAGCCGGATCAGCTCCCGGACCTCCGCGTCGAACCGGGTGGCGATGGCGAGCCGGCTGGCCTCGACCCGCTGCAGGTCGGCCTCCACCCCGAAGTACGCGAACAGCCGCGGCAGGTCCAGCGTCCGCACCGCCTCCAGCGCTCGTCCCATCGCCTGGCACCTCCGCGCGCCGGAGATGCGCGGTGCGTGCCAGCGCGGCCCAGCCCGCGAAACCGCGCGATGCGGCCGCGGCCGACGCGCCGGCGTCGCCTCGGCGACGCCGGATGCCGGATTTCCGGGCAGCGCGCGCCCGTCAGGCCGGCGCGGCGGCGCCCTCCGCCGCGACCGCCTCGGGCGGTTGCGCTCCCTCTTCGGAGGCGTCGCCCGGCACGTCCGCCCGGGCGTCGCCGGCGCGCTCCGGCTCGGGATCGCCCGCGGCCAGGACCCGGTCCAGGTCGAGCAGGAGCACGAAGCCGCGCCCCACCTTGCCCATGCCCACCAGGTACTCGACGCTCACGCCGGTCCCGAACGACGGCGAGGGCTCGACCTCGTCGGCGCGGAGCGCCACCACCTCGTTGACCGCGTCGGCCAGCACCCCGAGCGTGAGGCGGCCGCCCGTCACCTCCACCTCGACCACCAGCACGCAGGTGAAGCGCCCGGGCCGGGAAGCGGACCCGCCGAACTTCACGGCCAGGTCCACCACCGGCACCACCGCCCCGCGGACGTTGAGCACCCCGCGGACCGAGGGCGGCGTGCCCGGCACCCGGGTGATCTCCTCGTGCTGCAGGATCTCCCGGACCTTCAGGATGGGGACCGCGTAGTCGATCCCGTCGATCCGGAACGACAGGTACTGCGCCTGCTCGCCCGCCGCCTCGACCGCGTCGCGCATGGCCGCCCCTAGAACCGCTTGAACTCGCCGGCTGCGGCGGGCTTGCCGTTGCGCGGCTCGGGCTGCGGCCAGGGACGGTCCAGCGCCGGCAGCGGCGCGGGGGCCGGCGCGCGCAGGGGGAGGTGGCGCGGCGCGCTCCTCCGCTCCTCGCGGACCGTGAAGAAGCCCATGAGCTGCTGCAGGCCCTCGGCCTGCGACGCCAGCTCCTCGGCGGTGGAGCTGAGCTCCTCGGCCGCGGTGGCGTTCCGCTGCGTGACCTGGTCCACCACCCCCATGGCCTTGCTGACCTGCGAGACGCGGTCGCTCTGCTCCTGCGACGCCGCCGCCACCTCCTGCACCAGGTCGGCCGTCTTCTGGATGGCCGGGACGAGGTCGGTGATGAGCCGCCCGCTCTCCTCGGCCACCGAGAGCGAGCTCTCGGCCAGCGTGCCGATCTCGCCGGCGGCCTTCTGCGCGCGCTCGGCCAGCTTGCGCACCTCGGTGGCGACGACCGCGAAGCCCCGGCCGTGGTCGCCGGCGCGGGCGGCCTCGATGGCCGCGTTCAGCGCCAGCAGGTTCGTCTGGTAGGCGATCTCCTCGATGATCGAGATCTTCTCCGCGATGGAGCGCATGGCCGCGACCGTCTCGGTGACGGCCGTGCCGCTGCGGCCCGCGCTGCCCGCCTGCGCCTTCGCGGCGGTCTCGGTCTGGCGCGCGCTCTCCGCGTTCTGCGTGATGGAGGCGTGCATCGCCTCGAGCGAGGAGGTCGTCTCCTCCACGCTGGCGGCCTGCTCGCCGGTGCCCTGCGAGAGCGTCTGGGCGGTGGAGGAGACCTGCGACGAGGCGCCCGCCAGCGCGTCGGCGCCGGCGCGCACCTCCGAGATCACCTGCGCCAGCTTCTCGCCCATGGTCTTCATCGCGGCGAGCAGCTTGCCCAGCTCGTCGCGGCCGGAGACCTCCACCGCGTCGCGCAGGTCGCCCGCCGCGATCCGGTCGGCGGCCTTCACCGCGCTGCCGAGCGGCAGGACGATGGTGCGCGTCACCCAGAACGAGAGCACGATCGCGATCGCCGCGGTGGAGAGCAGCACCGCCACCACCAGCACCCGGGCCGACTCGTACATGGCGTGCCCGGCCTCGGCCGCCTCCTGCATCTGCGCGCCCTGGGCCTTCGTGTAGTCCGACCAGCCGAACTCGACCGCGGTCAGCGCCGGCACGAGGTCGTCGCGCGTCACGCGCTTGGTCTCGGCCAGGTTCAGCGTGCGGGCGGTCTCGAGCGTCTTCTGGAACGTCTTGCCCAGGTGGGCGCGGCGCACCGCGAGCTCCGCGAGCACCTGCTTGGTGCGCTCGTTGTCCACCACCGTGATGCCGCCCTCCATCGCGGCGAGCTTGTCGCCCTCCTCGTTCGCCCGCTGCGCCTCCTTGCGAAGCTCGAGGATGGTCTCGATGCGCCGGAGCGCCTCGGCGGGATCGTCGGTCGAGAGCATGACGCCGACGTGGTTCGCCTGCTGCGCCGTCACGTGGAGCCCGCGGATCGCCATCTCGAGCGAGCGGAGGCGCTGGCGCGCCACCTCGTCCAGCCCCTGGTCGAGCTGGGCCAGGCGCGACAGCGCGAAGAAGCCGACCGCCACGAACGCGGCGGTGACGAGCATGAAGGCGAAGGTGAGGCGGACGCCGATCGAGAACTTCCGCATGGTGACCTCTGGTGAAGAAGAGCGGGCGTGACGGGTGGACCGCCGCCCCGCCGGGAGCCCGGCGGAGCGGCGATCCGGCCGCGGGCTAGATCACGCCCATCGCGGCGCGGAGCTGCGGGTGGAAGATGCGCTTCGGGATGACGCCGTAGATGCCCTTCTGGCCGTTCACCACCTGCGTCACGCGGAAGCTGACCGCGAGGCTGCAGAGGGCGTAGGCGTCGAGGCGGGTCAGGCCGGCGCGGGCCTCGAGGAAGTCGATCGCGTTCAGCAGGGCGATGCGGAAGGCGGTGTCGAGGTCCGGGTTCGTGCCGTGGACGATCCAGGCGTCCGGCGTCTCGTGCATCGGCCAGGCGAGCGCGACCTGCTTGTGGAGGATCACGCGGACGCGGATCTCCTTCATCGCGGTCTCCATCGCGGTGAGCGTCACCTCGCCGTCGCCCTGCAGCGCGTGCGAGTCACCGGTGAAGATCTTGCCGCCGCGCTGGAACACCGGGACGAACAGGCGCGAGCCCTCGCCCGCCTCGCGGCAGTCCACGTTGCCGGCGTGCTGCCCCGGCGGCACCGAGCTGATCACGCCGTAGGCGTGGCCCGGGGGCGTGGGGAACACGCCGTTCGCCGGCGCGACGCCCATGGTGCCCTGGAACGGCGCGAGCCGGAGCTGGATGCCCGGCGCGAACTCGGAGGTGTTGTTGGCGGTGTCGAGATCGAAGTACTTGGCCTGCCCCTGCGGGAAGGCGTCGGGCAGCGCGCCGGTGCCGAGGGCGCCCGGGTTGTTGAAGCAGACCGCCCAGTCGGTGGGGCGGACGCGCAGGTACTGGATCTCGAGCACGTCGCCCGGCTCGGCGTCGCGCACGCCGACGGGGCCGATGATCGAGTGCGGCCCGACGCCCGGGTGGGCGAGGCGCAGGCGCGCGATCTCCTCGATCGGCATGCCCGGCTGCAGGTCGTTGAGGAAGTGGCTCCAGGTGTTCGGGTACGAGACCACGTCCCCGGACTCGATCTGGACGATGTCGGGCAGGTTGGAGTCGAAGATGCCCCACTTCGTGGTCTCGTAGGTGGACTCGACCACGTGCACCCGGCCGCCGCCCTGCTGGAACAGGCTGAAGCCGCCGGTGCCCTCCGCGCGGGCGCGGGAGAGGACCGGCGCCGCCGCCGCCAGCGCGCCGAACAGGCCGCCGGCCTTCAGGAACCCGCGGCGGCTGCGCGCCGAGAGCAGGTGGTCCACGTCGTCGCCGCGCACCTCGTCGAGCCGCGTGAGGCGCTCGCCGCGCTGCTCGACGGCGAGGTCCACCTCGGCGCCCGACATCCCGCGCGTCGCGCTCGGCCCGCAGCAGCCGCAGATGCCGCCGTGGAAGTCGTGCGTCGCCCCGGCCTCGTGACTCTTGTCGTGCTTCACGCTCATTGACGCGTCTCCTGGCTGGTCCGTCCTCACCACGTCCGCCCCGTCGAAACGACGAAGCCCACGCGTGCTCTGGGCAGACGTGGGCTGGGGCCGGAGGACCGGTCTCGCCACGGCGGCCACGGCCGTCCGGCGTCGCCGGACCCGCGGCTTTGCGCTTCACCCTAAGTGCGGGTGAATTGCCCTGAAGCGTGGTGCCCTTCACCGTAAGAGACTCCCCCCTAGGAGGTCAAGACTCAGCGTCGCAGTACCGCCGGTGTACCCAACGGGAGTCATGCGGGGGCCTGCGCGCGGCGCGCCGCCCCACGCACATCCGCTCACCGTGAACCGCTCGCTCAGGGCCGCGTCGTGAGCGCGCCGAGCACGTGGGGGCGGCTCCCGCCCCGATCGCGCAGCGCGAACCCGAGCCCCTCCGCGATCTCCCAGCGCCTCAGCGTCACGGCGGCCGGCAGCAGCACCGGCGCCCTGAAGGAGGCGTCCAGCCGGACGGGCCCCGGCGGCAGCCCGGGGCCGAGCTCCGCGGCGATCCGCGCGAGCGACCACATGCCGTGCGCGATGGCCCGCTCGAAGCCGAACGCGCGGGCGGTGAGCGCGGAGAGGTGGATGGGGTTGAAGTCGCCCGACGCACGCGCGTACCGGCGCCCGGTCGCGGCCGGCACCTCCCAGCGGCGCTCGTCCGCGCCGGCGGGATCCGCGTCCCCCGGCGCAGGGGGACCGCGGCCGGCGCCGGGTCGGCGGGCGAGCAGCACCGCCTCCTCCTGCCACGCCAGCTCACCGGCGGCCCATGCCTCGGTCACCAGGTCCAGCTCCTGGCCGCGCCCTGCCTCGCGCGGGCCCGAGAGCCGCGCGCGCAGCTCGAGCGGCACGCCCTCGGGCAGCGGTCGGAGCGCGTCGATCCGGTTGCGGAGGTGGACCAGCCCGAGCGCCCGCACCGGGAGCTCCGGCGCGGTGAGGAGCGCGAGGTGCAGCGGCCAGGCGAGCACGTGCGGATAGGTGACCGGCAGGTCGGGGCCGGCGGCGAACCCGCACACGTCGCGGTAGGTCGCGAGCCGCCGCGGGTCGCAGCGGATCCCTGCCGCGCGCCGCTCCAGCGCGAACCCTCCCTGCCCCGGCGCGGCGACGCGGGGCTTCCGCGAGAGGAGCGCGCGGGCGTAAGCAGTCCAGGGACCGGGGGACGGGGTGACGCGCACGGCCCTTCTTACCCGATCCGCGGCCTCGCGGCCCGCGCGGCGGCCCCGACGCGGGGAGGCCGGGGCGGCCACGACCACCCCGCCGGCGAGACGGGCGCCTGGGCGGGCGCCAGCGCGCGGTTACGCCCTCTCCGGCCGCGCACGATCCGTACGAACGTCGGATGTCTTCGCCATCGCCTCCGGCGTAGCGTGCGCGCCCATGTGCGACGACGGCCGCGTGCGGGGGCACGGCGGCGGCGGCGCCGAACGGTGCGGGCGAAAGCTCGCGGAGGGACGACGAATGGGCTCGAGGAGCATGCGGACGAGGTTCGGTTCGGTGGCAGGCGCGGCGGCGCTGGCGGCGGCGGTCGCCGGGTGCGGCGGGCAGGCACCGGAGGACGAGGCGGCGGCCTCGGCGGCGGCGCGCGCCGCGTCGGAGGGCCAGGCGCTGGCGGCCGCGCGCGCCGCGAGCGCGCGCTACCACGACGTCGCGGTCGCCGAGGCGGAGGGCTTCGCGCCGCTGAGCCCGTGCGTCGCGTCGCCCGCCGGCGCCATGGGGATCCACTACATCAACCTGGCGCGGCTGCTCGATCCGTCGATCGAGGCGGACGCGCCCGAGGCGCTGCTGTACCTGCCCACCGCCGACGGGCTCGCGCTGGTGGGCGTCGAGTACGTCCTGCCCATCTTCCACGACGGCGCCCCGTGGATCGGGAGCACCCCGCCCGACGCCGCCGACGTTCCGCCGCGTCCCAGCCTGTTCGGGCAGGCGTTCCAGGGGCCGATGGAGGGCCATGGGCCCGGCGAGCCCTGGCACTACGACCTGCACGTCTGGATCTGGCGCAACAACCCGGCGGGCACGTTCGCGCAGTGGAACCCGGCGCTGTCCTGCCCCTGAGCGACCGTTCGCGATCCGCGATCACCATCGGGAGGCGCGGATCGCGCTCGGCCCAGCCGGTCAGGCCTCCTCGCGCGCGCCGGGTCCGGCCAGGATCGCGCCGGGCCCGGCGGCGCGGGCGCGCTCGGGCGGGCGCGCCGCGGCGAGGCGCGCGAACAGCTGCGCGCGGCTGCGGGCGCCGGTCTTGTCGAAGACGTGGGTGAGGTGGTCGCGCGCGGTGTAGGGCGAGATGCCCAGCGCCGCCGCGATCTCCTTGGTGCAGAGCCCCTGCAGCGTGAGCTGCAGCACCCGGCGCTCCGCCGGCGTCAGCCCGAACGCGCAGACCTGCAGCTCCGCCAGCTCCACCGGCGCAACCGGCTCGATGACCGCCGCGAGCTCCACGCCCGCGCGGCCGGCGGGCCGGAAGCCGTGTACGGTCAGCCAGCGCCCGGAGCGCGCGCGGGCCCGCACCCGCGGCGGCCCGGCCGCCTCCCCCGCCTCGTCGCGCCGGCGCGCGGCGGCGGCGACGGCCTGGAGCGCCAGCGGCGGCGCCGCCCCGTCCCCGCCCAGCTCCTCCAGCCAACGCTCCGCGGCCGAATCGGCCGCGACCCGCTCCAGCCCGGGCCCGAGCAGCACCAGCCCCGGCGCGTCCTCCGGCGCGCGCGCCGACGCGCCCTCCAGGAGCAGCGACGCGCGGAGCGCCTCCGCGAGGCTCCGGGCGATGCGCCCCAGCGCCTCGGCCTCTGGCCCCGTGAACTCCGGCCGCCCGCGCTCGCGGTACAGGTCGAGCCAGGCCCAGCAGCCGCCGCCGGCCACGCACGCGCTGCGCGCCTGGCGACCGAGCCCGATGGGCGCGAGCACGTCGCGGTAGCGGGCACTCCGCTCGGGACGGCCGGCGGTGCTCACGCCGAGGACGCCCACGTGCCGCCGCCCGCGGGCGAGCGCGGACAGCTTGTCGTAGTCGTCCTCGCGGATCTCGTTGTCGAGGATGGCGGCGCAGTAGCGGTCGGGCAGCTCGTGGAGCACGCCGGCGGTGGGCAGGAGCGTGGCCGGGTCGGTGGCCGCGAACGCCGCCGCCTCGAACGGGATCGCGTCCGCGACGCGGCCCCGGGCAGCCTCCCACAGCGTGGTCCAGGGCAGGCCCCGCCGGCACAGCGCCGCCACGTCCCGCTCCACGCGCTCCGTCCCCGCCCGGCGATCCGGCATGGCGGCCCCCTCCGCCGGGGCGCGCGGCGCCGCCGGTGGCGGTCCCCATAGCCGCCTCGCCCGCCGCGGCGCCAGCGCCCGCTCCAACTGGTTCGGCGCCGGGCGGCGCGGCCCATTCCCCGACGGCCGTCGGATGGTGTCCGCCCCACGCCGGCGCGAGGTTCGGCGCAGGCGCGGCGGCGGAGCCGCCGGCGGAGGAGGCGACATGACCCGGGACGAGATGGATCGGCTGGTGGACCGGCACTTCGAGCAGGAGGCGCACGACGACCTCGACGGCGTGCTGTCCACGTTCACCGAGGACCTGCAGCACCGCTGCGTGGGATCGACCTGCGGGCCGCTCTCCGGGAAGGAGGCCGTCCGGGGCTTCTACCGCCAGCTGTTCGAGGATCTGCGCGGCGAGGGCGTGCGCCCCATCGCGCGCCGGTACGGCGAGGGGTTCCTGGTGGACGAGACCGAGTGGACCGGGACGATCGCCGACGCGAGCTTCTGCGGGCTGGCCGGATGGTCCGGGCGCGCCACGTTCCGGATGCTGCACGTGTTCGAGCTGCGCGGCGACCGGATCTCGCGGGAGGAGCTGTGGTTCGACGTGGCCGCGCTCCGGGCGCAGCTCGCGCCGCCGGTGCGCGGCCAGCGCGGCGACGCGGCAGCGGCGCGCGACGCCGCGACCCTGGGGTGAGCCGGGCCGCGCGCCCGTCGAGCCGGCGCGTCCGCGCGGTCCGCCGATCGACGCGGCCGCGCCCGCGGCGCTGCCGGGGCCCGGGGACTCAGGGAGGCGGTCCCGGCTCCGCCGCCGGCGCGCGGCGCGCCCGACGCACGGCGGCCTCCGCGAGCAGTCGCTCGAGCTGATCGAGGTCGGGCGGCTTCGCGAGGTGGGCGTCGAACCCGGCGTCGCGCGCACGCTGCACGTCGTCGGGCTGCGCATACCCGGTGAGCGCCACCGCGTACGTCGCGGCGCCTCCGGGCACGGCGCGGACGCGCGCCACCACCTCGTAGCCGTTCAGGTCGGGCAGCCCCACGTCGCAGATGAGCGCGTCCGGCAGCCGCTCCCGGACGGCCTCGATCCCCTGGCGTCCGTCCGCGGCGAGGCGGACCTCGTGCCCCTGCATCCGCAGGATCTCGCCCAGCGTCTCACGCCCGTCGGCCTCGTCCTCCACGAGCACCAGGTCGAGGCGCGGGACGGCGGGCGCCGCGGCGCGCCCGGCGACCCCGGCGCGCTGCGGCGCCAGCGGGAGCGTCACCACCAGCTCCGCGCCGCGGCCGGCCCCCTCGCTCCGGGCGACCACCGTCCCGCCGTGCATGCCCACCAGGCTGCGCACCAGCGAGAGGCCGATCCCCATCCCCCCGCGCGCGGTCCAGCGGGTGCGCTCCGCCTGGGCGAACGGCTCGAAGATCGCCTCGAGAAGGCCCGGATCGATCCCGACGCCGGTGTCTCGGACCCGCAGCACGCAGGCCCCACCCTCCGCGCGCACGGTCACGCCGACCCGCCCGCCGGGCGGCGTGAACTTCACCGCGTTGGTGAGCAGGTTGCCCGCGATCTGGCCGAGGCGCGTCGGATCGGCGTCCACCCACACCGGCTGGTCGTCGAGGTCGAGGTGCAGCGCCGGCCCGCGCTCGTCGAACAGCGGCCGGAGGTCGTCGCAGGTGCGGCGCACCACCTCGCGGGCGTCGAGCACCGTGCGCTGCAGCGCGATCTTCCCGAAGTTCACGCGGCTGAGGTCGAGCAGGTCGTCCACCAGCTTGGCCAGGTGATCCGCCTGCCGCTCGATGACCGCGCGCGCCCGCTCCGCCTGCGGTCCGCCGGGCGGCGCGTGGTGCAGCAGGTAGACCGCGTTGCGGATCGGCGCGAGCGGGTTGCGCAGCTCGTGCGAGAGCACCGCCAGGAAGTCCGTCTTCCGCCGATCCGCGTCGCGCAGCGCCTGCTCGCGCTGGCGGTGCTCGATGAGATCCGCGGCCTGCCTGGCCAGCAGGTCGAGCATCCGCAGCGTCACGTCGTCGGGCCGGTGCGGCTCGCGCCAGTGCGTGGAGATCATCCCGAGCGGCCGCCCGTCGCGGGCGATGAGCGGCGTGGACTGCAGCGCCCGCACGCCGGCGTCCTCGAGCAGGCGCCGCGCCTGCGTCCCGGCGAGGTGCGCGCAGGCGCGCGCGTCCTCCACCACGTGCCGCTCCTTCCCGCGCAGCCGCTCCGGGCAAGCGATGGGATCGTCGGGCACGTCCGCGAGCGACCGCACCACGTCCGGCGGGAACCCGCGGTGCGCCACGAGCCGGAGCGCGGCGGAGCCTTCCTCCAGGATGTGGAGCGTCCCCATGCGCGCGCCCGCCACCGCCAGCGCCGCGTCCATCACGGCCTCGAGCAGCGTGGGGAGCGCGTCCTCGCTCACCAGGCGGGCGGACACCTCGTGCAGCCGCTCCAGCGCGGAGCGATCGGCCAGGAGCCGCGCCTCCGCGTCCATGCGCTCGGTGATGTCGAACACCAGCCCGGCGCTCCGGTCCGGGCGGTGCCCGCTCCGGGTGACCGCGGTGATCACCAGCCGCACCCAGCGCCAGCCCTCTCGGCCGCGCACCCGCAGCTCGCGCTCGAGCTCGGCGGCCTTGCCCGTGGCGTACTCGGCCATCGCGGACACGAAGCCGGGCGCGTCCTCGGGGTGCAGCCGCTCCATCAGCCAGGGGACGAGCGCCGGGCAGACCGGCAGCGCCTCCGGCGCGAAGCCCAGGATCTCCGCCATCCGCGGCGTGGCGAAGCCGCTGGAGAGATCGGCGGAGTGCTCGAAGTAGGCGGCCCCGGAGGCGCGGATGACCTCCCTCAGCTTGCGCTCGCTCTCCCGCAGGTGCTCCTGGAGCTGCTTGTGCGCGGTGACGTCGGTCACGTAGCCGTGCCAGATCACCCCCTCGCCGGATTCAGGCTGCGGCGACGACCAGCCCTCGATCCAGCGCAGCCCGCGCGTCGGGTGCTGGTATCGGAACACGTCGTGCCAGCGCGAGAGCGTCCGGGCGGACGCCGCGATCCGCCGGACCACGCCGGGCAGGTCGTCGGGGTGGACGTTGCGCGCCCAGGCCGACATGTCTCGCGCGAGCTCCTCGCGCGACACGCCGTACAGCTCCTCCGCGGCGGGCGTCGCGAACGGCATCGAGGCGGTGCCGTCCGGCCGGAGCCGGAACGAGCAGATCACGCCCGGCACGCTCTCGGCCAGCCTCGCGAACTGCTCGCGCAGCGACACCTGCGGATCGGCCGGGGTCGGGCCCGTCGCCTCCTCGCGCGAGGGCTCGCTGCCGGCGGGCGGCTCTGCCTCGCGGCGGGGCATGCCTGCGATCTGCTCAGCGTGGCGACGCGCCGCAGGACCCTGGGGGCCGAACCCTGGGTCCTGCCTCCGCCGGGTGGGCTCCGCGCGTCGCGGCGCGAAGCTTCCGGGGGGGCGCCCGTCGGCACTAGGCGCTTCTGGAACCGCGCCGTGCGCGGCCGGCGCGGCGCCGGGGCCGCGGCGCCCGGCGCCGCCACCCCGGGTGATCCCTCACGCGATCTTCTCGAACCGCGACGCGGGCGTGCCGCACACCGGGCACTTGTCGGTGGGGACGCCGAACTCGACGTCGCCGCAGACCGGGCACAGGTACACGTCCATCTTCGACAGGTCCTGCCCGGACTCGAGCGCCGCCAGCGCCTGCTTGAACAGGGTGGCGTGCACCTTCTCCACCCGGTTCGCCCAGTCGAGCATGGTCTTCGCCTTGTGCTGCTCGGCGATGGCCTGCTCGACCATGGGCGGGTACATCTCGGTGTACTCGTAGGTCTCGCCGGCGACCGCCTCGCGCAGGTTCTCGAGCGTGGAGCCGACGCCGCCCATGTTCTGCAGGTGCGCCAGCGCGTGGAGGGTCTCGGCGTCGGCCGCGGCGCGGAACAGGCGGGCGATCTGCGGGTAGCCCTCCTTCTCCGCCTTCCTCGCGAACGCGAGGTACTTCCGGTTGGCCTGGCTCTCGCCGGCGAACGCGACCTTGAGGTTCTCCGCGGTGGTGGGCATCGGCTGTCTCCTCCTGCGTGTGGGTGGACGATCGCGCGTCGGGACCGGGGACGCTGCCCGGCGGCCCGCGCTACCCGGCCGCCGGCGTGCGCGCCTGGCCGCGGCGCTGGGCGAACCCGCCCCAGGCCAGGAACGCGATCTCGGCCAGCGCGATGAGCACCATCCAGATCACGATGGGCGAGTCGCCGAAGCCGTACGCGTGGAGCCCGGTCCCGAGGACGTAGTTCACGCCGAGGTACGTCATGAGGATGGTCTGGAACGCGATGATGCTCCAGGCCGCCACGCCGAACCGGCCGAGGAGCCGGTCGGAGCGGCCGTGCAGGATGGCCATGTAGGCGAGGAAGGCGACCAGCGACCAGACCTCCTTCGGATCCCAGCCCCAGTACCGGCCCCACGACGACGCCGCCCAGATCGAGCCGGTGAGGATGCCGGCGATGAGCAGGATCGACCCGACCATCGTGTACCAGTAGTTCAGGTCGGCCATCTTCTCGATGAGGTCCTCGCGCCTGGGCGCCAGCGCGCCGAACGCGATCTGCATGTGCGCGATGATCACCCCCAGCGCCAGCACCGCGTAGCTCACCATGATGATGGGCACGTGGATGGCGAGCCAGGGCGTGCCGGTGAGCACCGGCGGCATCGGGTGGATGAAGCCGTCCATGGGCAGCAGGTCCACCAGCAGCATGGTGAGCGTGGCGCCGGCGCTCGCGTTCACCAGCACCAGCCGGTTGCGGATGAACACGAGCGCGACGAGCGCGAACAGGCCCACGCCCCACGCCAGGAACAGCATCGACTCGTACATGTTGGACGCGGGCACGCGGCCACCGACGGCCCACCGGGTGCCGAGGCCCCAGGTCATCACCCCGAACCCGATCACCAGCAGCACCGCCGCGGCCGCGTCGAGCGTGCGGTTCCGCGTGCGCCAGCCGGCGATCGCGGCCACCAGCGCACCCACCAGCACGATCCAGGCGATGCGGCTCGGGCGCGTGGCGTTGTACGAGACCTCGCGATCCATTGCGGCGGCCGACGGCCAGCCCTCCAGGCGCGGCCCGCGGGCCACCTCGAGCAGGCCCGGAAGCCCCGGCTGCGGCGCCGGGTTCCAGCGCGCCTCGGCGGGCCCGCCCACCGGCACCGGTCGCACGCCGCCGGAGATGAGGTCGCCCATGCGCTGGGCGCGCTCGTAGAGCTTCTCGACGTCGGCGAGGACGCCGCGGCGCGGCTCGTTGTGCGCCTCCTGCTCGGAGGCCTGCCGCATGAGCTGCCCGAACTGCGGGCTGCGCGCCACCTGCACCAGCGCCGCGTGCGTGGCGCCGGGGAGCCCGATCGCCTCGGCGAGCTTCGCGTCGTCGAGCGCGATCACCGGCTCGTTCGCGGCGGCCTGCGGGTTCGCCAGCCAGCCCGCCGCGACCACCACCGAGTCGCGGCCCTGCCACTGCCGCCGGCCGGTGATCTTCCAGACGTTCTCGCGCGCCCACGTGTCGAGCGGCATGAGGCGCCCGTCGGCCTGCACCGGCAGGCGCCGCAGCGCCTCCAGATCGGCCTTCGTCACCTGATCCTCGGCGGCGGCGGGGCGCGCCAGCGCGAGCACGGCCAGGCTCGCGAGCAGCGCGGCGGCGCGGCGGCGCTGCACGATGCGCGTGCCGAACACCACGCACATGCCCAGCACCAGCAGCACGTAGCCGGCGAAGACGATGGGCTGGCCCGGGTCCTTCGACACCGAGAAGACCGACGCCTCGCGCCCGTTCTCCTGCTGGTAGCTCGACTGGAAGATGGTGTACCCCGCCACCTCCAGCGGGTGGTTCATCCAGAGCGCGCCGGGCGTGCCGGCCCCGGTCTGCGCATCGAGGATGACCACGTAGCTGCGGAACTGCGCCGGGCGCATCGTCCCCGGGTAGTGGTCGATCTGGAAGTCCATCAGCCGGACCGAGAACGGCAGCGTGTGTCGCGCCACCAGCTGGCCGTTCTCCACCTGGTCGATCTCGTTGCCGGTCTGGCCCTCCCACAGGCCGAGCGTCCCCTCCACCTTGAAGAAGTAGGTGACGAGCGCGCCGACCAGGATCAGCACCAGCGAGCCATGGGTGAGCAGGTAGCCGATCCGCATCTTCCCGTACGGGAACAGCGCGACCAGCGACGCGACCACGTTCACCGTGAACAGCGCCTGGAGCGCCAGGAACCAGGGCGCGTAGTAGACGAGCCGACCCGCCACCTCGACGCCGGACCGCGACTCGATGATCGTGCCCGCCGACAGCCCGAGCAGCAGCAGCACGAGCAGGATCACGGCGAGCTTGAGGGAGGACAGCAGGGCGAGGAGCTTCGGCATCGAACGACCTCTGCAGCGGAAGGGCTCCGGGCCGGGGTGTGTGCCGGCGCGGCGCTTTCGGGGGAAAGCGGCGGCATGGTACCACCAGGGGCGTCCCGGACGCGCACCGAACCCGCCGCCGACGGCCGGCGCGGCGCAGGGGTAAGTGGCGGAGGCGAGGGCTCTTCTGGCGGGCGTGGGCGGGGCGCGACATCGCGCCGCACGCAGGGGCCCGTCAGCGCCGCGGACCGCGCCGCGGGGCCCCGGGCCGGGGCCCGGGCCCGCGACCGTGCTGGGAGGGCGCCCCTGACCCGGGGCGCGGCTGCGCGTGGCCCGGCCGGTCGCGGGGGGCGGCGAGCGGCAGGCGCTCGACGCGGATCACCTCGGGTCCGGCGGCGGCGCCGGCGCGGCGCCGTTCGCCGCCGCGATCCCCTCCGTGCTCGCGGCGATCGGCTGGGCGGCCCCCGCGGTCTGCAGGGCGGGCGCCGCGGTCGCTCGGGCGGCCGCCGCGGTCGCCGGCGCCCGGTCCGCGCTGCCGGTTCCCGGGCCCGCGCCGCTGCGGCGCGTCGCCATGCGCGGGCGCAGCGCGCGGGGGCGCCGGGTGCGTGGGCGCGGGCGTCGGGTGCGCGGGGCCAGGCGCCGGGTGCGCGGGTGCGGCGCGCGGGGCCGCGGCGTGCGGCCGCGGCGGCTGTCCATGACCCCCGGCGCGGGCGGACGGGTGCGCGGGCGCGCGGGGCGCGGGCTCCGGGGCGCGGCCGGACGGGACGAAGTCGGGGGTCAGCTCGCGCCGGACATACGCGCGCCAGATCTCCCGTGCGTCCCCGGCGGCGGCGTGGAGCGCGGGATCGAGGGCGGCGAAGAAGCGGCGCAGGTTCTCGAGGTCGCGGCGGAAGAACGCCTCCGCCTGCCCGTTGTGCGCGGCGCCGACCACCTGCGGGAAGTCGATCACCACCGGGCCGTCGTGCCCGAGCAGCACGTTGTACGGTGACAGGTCACCGTGGATGAGGTCGCAGCAGAGCATGCGCACCGCCTGCGCGCGCAGGTCGGCGTAGAGCGCGGCGGCGCGCTCGCGCGGCACGCGCGCGTCCACCAGGCGCGGCGCGGGGTGGCCGTCGGGCCCGACCACCAGCTCCATGAGCAGCACGCCCTCGTAGAACAGCACCGGGCGCGGGACCCGCACGCCCGCGGCGTGGAGCGCGTGCAGCGCGTCGGCCTCGCGCGCCTTCCACGCCTCCTCCGCGGCCGCCTGGCCGAAGCGGCTCCCGCGGTCCATGGCGCGCTGCGTGCGGCTGTCGCGGACGCGGCGGCCCTCGCGGTAGGCCGCGTCGTTGCGGAAGGTGCGGGTCTGGCGGGCCTTGTAGACCTTGGCCGCGACCACCTCGCCGCCGGACTGGACGAGCCAGACCTCGGCCTCCTTGCCGGTCTTCAGGCGCGCGCCGACGGCTTCGACCACGCCGTCGGCGAGGAGCGGTGCGAGGGGGTCGTGCATGCGCGAGAGGCGCTACTTCTTCGGCGCGCCGCCGCCGGGGCCGCCGGGACCGCGCCCGCCGCCCGGGCCACCCGGCCGCCGGCCGCCGCCGCCCGGCCGCCCGCGCCCGCCGCCGCGCTCGTTGCGGCGGTCCTCGCGCAGCGAGTCCATGGAGAAGCCGCCGGTCGCCGCCCCGGCCCCCTTGCCGCCGCCGCCACCGCCGCGGCCGCCGCCTCCCCCGCCCCGGCCGCCGCGACCACCCCGGCGCCCGCCGCGATCGTCGCGGTCGCCACCGGCCGTCTGCTTCATGCTCGCGGGGAACAGGTCCACCAGGAACTGGTGGTCGCCGAGCGTCTTGGCGCCGGCGACGGGCTCCTCGACCCCGAAGACCCGGACCAGCCGGACGTCCTCGGCGCGGCGTCCCACCACCTCGACCGCGGCGCGGAGGAGCGCCAGGCGATCGCCGGACACCCCGGTCGCCCCGGACACCGCCGCGTCGAGCGCGGCCTTCACGGCCTCGCTCTCGCCCTGGGGCGCCGGCGCAGCGGGCGCAGCGGCCGCCGCGGCCGCCTCGGGCTGCGCGTCGGTGGCCGGTGCCGCCTCGGCCGGTGCCGCCTCGGCCGGTGCCGCCTCGGCCGGTGCCGCCTCGGCCGGTGCCGCCTCGGGAGCGGCATCGGGCGCCGCCTCGGTCGTGGCCGCGGGGGCAGGCGCCGCCGCGACGGGCTCGGGCTCGGCCGGGAGGTTGCGCCGCGCGGCCGCGATCGCCGCCGCCGCCGTCCGGATGAGGGTGCCGCTCAGCTCGGTCAGGGTCTTCATGGGGCCGTAGCCATACACCATCGGCCGGCGCCGACAAAGCGCCGCGGGGACCCGGCTCCGCGCCGGGCTAGGGCCTGGGCGGCGGGTGCTGGCGGGCCCAGGCCTGGAACCGTCCGGCGGCCCCCTGGAGGCGGGGCGAGGCGGTCGCCCAGGAGAAGGACCGGGTGAGCCGCAGGTCGCGCAGCGGAAGGATGCGCAGCGTGCCGGCGGCCACCTCCAGCTGGACGCTCCAGCGCGAGACGAACGCGACGCCCAGCCCCGCCACCGCGGCCATCTTGATCGACTGGTTGGAGCCGAACAGGAGCTCCGACCGCCGCACCGAGCGAGCCCCGAGGACGCCGGCCAGCGCCTCCTCCACCAGCGCGCGGGTGTTGGACCCGGGCTCGCGCAGCAGCAGCGGGGCCGAGGCGAGGTCGGCCGCGCGGGAGATGCGCAGGAGATCGCGGGCGGACGCGGCGGCGACCGCCACCAGCTCGTCCTCCAGGTATCGCTCCAGGTGGACGCGGGGCGAGCGCAGCCGGCCCTCCACGATCCCGAGCGGCACCTTCCCGTCGGCCACCCACTCCAGCACGCGCGCGGTGTTCGCGACCTGCATCCGGAACGGGGCGCGCCCGTGCACCGCCCGGTAGCCGGCGACGAGCGGCGGGACGACGTAGGAGGCGGTGGTCATGCTCGCGCCGAGCACCACCTCCTCGCCCACGCCCGGCTCGTCCTGGAACGCGCCCTCCACCTCGCCGAGCAGGGCGTGCACCTGCTTCGCGGTGTCGAGCAGCCGCAGCCCCCAGTCGTTGGGGGTGACGCCCTTCGACGAGCGGACCAGCAGCGCGCGGCCGCACTCCTCCTCGAGCGCGCGGATCTGCGCGGTCACCGCCGGCTGCGACAGGTGGAGCAGCTTGGCGGCGGTGGAGATCTTCCGGGCCTGCGCGACCACGCGGAAGGTCTCGAGCTTGCGGGGATCGAGGCGGCGCACCCGCGCAGGCTATCAGATCCCCTGCGCGGCCGGGAGCCGGCCATCAGCTCTGCCTATGGTCCATCCGATCTTGCGTGGAGGCGCGGCGCGCCCGCGGGCGCATCATCGCCTCCGGAACACGCCGGGCCGCGCCCGGCCGCTCAGCCCCGGAGGGCAACCGCACATGGCCTCGATCCAGACCCGCGTCACCCGCACCGTCGTCGCCCTCGACGACACCGCCAGCTGCGCCGAGGCCGCCCGCCTCATGACCGACCGCGGCATCGGCTCGGTCGGCGTGCGCCGCGGCGGGGCGCTCACGGGCCTGGTGACCGAGCGCGACCTGGTCGCCGCCATCGCGCGCGGGGTCGATCCCGCCAGGACGCCGCTCGCCGCGGTGCTGCGCCCCGACTTCCCCGCCGTCGCGCCGCAGGCCACCGACGCCGAGTGCGCCCAGCTCATGCGCACCCGCCGCACCCGCCACCTTGCGGTGCGCGAGGGCGGCGTGGTGGTCGGCGTCATCTCGATGCTCGACCTGGTGGACCTCGTGGTCGAGGAGAAGCAGTCGGACATCGAGCAGCTCGAGAGCTACATCCGCGGCGGCCGCGCCCACCAGCTGAGCGAGCCCATCACCACGATGTTCAGCCACGCGGCGAACTCGGCCTACTGATCCGACGGGGCTGCGCCCCGCCCCACGGAGCGGAGCTCCGCGGGGCCCCACCTTGCTGCGCGGGTCCCGTGACCTCGTGCGCCCGCCTGCGCGGGCTCGCACGACGTCCCCGCGGGCGCGGCCTTGCCGCGCGTACGGGGCTGCGCCCCGCCCCACGGAGCGGAGCTCCGCGGGGCCCCACCTTGCTGCGCGGGTCCCGTGACCTCGTGCGCCCGCCTGCGCGGGCTCGCACGACGTCCCCGCGGGCGCGGCCTTGCCGCGCGTACGGGGCTGCGCCCCGCCCCACCTTGCTGCGCGGGTCCCGTGACCTCGTGCGCCCGCCTGCGCGGGCTCGCACGACGTCCCCGCGGGCGCGGCCTTGCCGCGCGTACGGGGCTGCGCCCCGCCCCACCTTGCTGCGCGGGTCCCGTGACCTCGTGCGCCCGCCTGCGCGGGCTCGCACGACGTCCCCGCGGGCGCGGCCTTGCCGCGCTCGGGGCTGCGCCCCGCCCCGACCTCACCACGGCACCGGCCGGTAGTCCTTGAAGAACTGCCCGGCCGGATGCCGCCCGGTGCGGAAGCCGTCGAAGATGGGCGCCACGATGCGCGCCGCGCCGTCGACCACGTCGAGCGGCGGCGAGAACGCGTGCTCCTCCACCTTGCGCGCGGCGAGGTGGGCCGGGTCCTCGTCGGTGACCCAGCCGGTGTCCACCGCGTTCAGGAAGATCCCGTCCTTCGCGTAGTCCGCCGCGCTGGTCCGCACCAGCATGTTGAGCGCCGCCTTGGCCATGTTGGTGTGCGGGTGCCGGTCGGTCTTGTGCTCGCGGTAGAACTGCCCCTCCATCGCCGACACCATCACCACGTGGCGGGCCGCGTCGCCGCTGGTGGCGGTCCCCTCGGGCGCCCCGGGCGCCCGCGTCATCAGCGGCTTCAGCCGCGACGCCATCACGAACGGCGCCGTCGCGTTCACCAGCAGCACCTCCAGCAGCTCCAGCGTGGGCACCTCGTGCAGCCGGAGGCGCCAGGAGTTGTGCGTGCGCAGGTCCACCTGCTGCAGGTCCTGGTCGAGCACGCCGCGCGGGAACAGCTCCAACGCGCTCTTCCCGGGCAGGAGCAGGTCCGCGTCGCTGCGCGCCTGCGAGAGGAGCGCCGGCCCGGTCACGCCCGCCGCGCCGCCCTGGCCGCGGAGCGCGTCGCGGAGCGCCTCCCAGTCGCGCAGCAGCGCGCGCTCGGCCGGCGGCAGCGCGGAGGGCGCCACCTGCTCGGCCTCGAGCAGGTGCGCGTAGAACCCGGGCGGCCGCCGCACCGTCTGGCAGGCGTTGTGGAGCTGGAAGTCGAGCCGCGGCAGCGTCGCGTCGAGGCGCTGGCAGAGCAGCTCCACGCTGGGCGTGTGGCGCAGGTCCACGCCGTGGATGGAGAGCCGGTCCCGCCAGCGCTCGAAGTCCGCCTCGCGCGCGTAGCGCGCCGCGGCGTCGCGCGGGAACCGGGTCAGCGCCACCACGGTGCAGCCGGCGCGGAGCAGCAGCAGCGCCGCCTGGTAGCCGATCTTCACGCGCGCGCCGGTGACGAGCGCCACCCGGCCCCGCAGGTCCACGCCGGCGGTGCGGCGCGCCTGGTTCTCGTCGCCGCAGGCGCGGCACAGCTGATCGTAGAACGGGTGCAGGCGGCGGAACGTCGCCTTGCACACGTAGCACTTGCGCGGCTCCGACAGCTCCGGCCCGGTGTTCTCCGCGGCGGTGTCCGCGCCCGCGGCGGCGTCGCCCGCGCCCGGCAGCCGCGGCCACCAGCCGGACGCGTCGGCGCCGGGCGGCGGCAGCTCGGGGAGCGGCGCCACGAACACCGGCGCCTGCCGGAGCCGCTGGATGCCGGTGTCCCGGCGCAGGTCGGCGTCCCGGGAGCGGCGCGCGCGGTGCTCCTGCTTGAGCAGGGCCTTCTGCAGCTTCTTGCGGGCCTTGAGATCCGGCCGCGCCACCTCGCCGGCGAGCCGCTGCAGCGCCACGCGCGCGTCCGCGTCCACGCGCGCGAGCACGGTGCGGTCGTCGGCCACCCGCGCCAGCACGCGGAGGGCCGCCGCGAGGTCGGCCGGATCGAGGTCGGGCCCGCCGCGGTCGCCAGGGGTCGCCATGGGGGCGCATCCATACCCCGGCTGCGGGCGCGTGCCCACCCCCGCCGCGTGGCGGCGTGCCCCATCTGTCCCCCGTCCGCGCGTCCCGGCGGTGCGGGTCGGGCGCTCGCGCGACTTCCGCCGCGAGCGCCGGCGGGCGACGCTGGGCACGGTCGAGGGTCTAGCCGACCAGGGGGGACGCGATGATCCACTTCTACGAGGAGGCGGCGGGCGGCGCGGCGTGCCGGGCGGAGAACGGCCGGTTCTGGACCATCGTGCCCGTCACCGTGTCCTGCCCCGCCTGCCAGGCCGTGCTGGCGGAGCGGGAGTCGGAGCGCCGGGACCAGCGGGCCCCGCCGCCCCCGTGCGCGCCGGTGCTGCTCGGGCGACTGCGCCCGGCCTGAGCCTCAGCGTCCGGCCGTCCCGTCGCCCGGCGCTCCGCGGCCGCCCGCCTCGAGCACCCGCGCCAGCGTGGCCGGGTCGAGGGGCTTCTCGAGCCGGGCGTTCGGGACGCGCTCCAGGAACTCGCGCGCCCGGGTGGTGAACGCGCCGCCGGTCATGAACACGATGCGCGCCGCCTGGCCGGGATCGATCTCCTGGATGGACGCGTGGACGTCCATCCCGGCGAGCTCGGGCATCATCAGGTCGCAGAGGATCACGTCCCAGCGCTCGCCCGAGTGGACGCGCCGGAGGGCCTGCACCGGGTCGGTGCTCACGTCCACCGCGCAGTCGCGCGAGAGCGTCCGGCCGATGGCGCGCGCCACCAGCGGATCGTCGTCGAGCACCAGCACCCGCCGCCGGGGCGGCGCGGCGGGCGCGATGGGCGCCTCCGCCGGCGCGGCCACGGCGCCTTCCGGCGCCGGCGGGAGCAGCACGCGGAACCGGCTCCCCCGTCCCACCGCCGTCTCGACGTCGATCTCGCCGTCCAGCCCCTTCACGATCCCGTGGCAGATCGACAGGCCCAGCCCCGTCCCCTCCCCCACGCCCTTGGTGGTGAAGAACGGGTCGAAGATGCGGGGCAGCACCTCGGGCGCGATGCCCGTGCCGGTGTCGGTCACCACCACCTCGACGCGCCCGTCCGCGGCGAGCGCGGTGGAGACCTCGATGCGGTTCGCGTCGGGGTCGCCCTCGGGGATGGCGTGCGCGGCGTTCACGATCAGGTTCAGCATCACCTGCCCGATCCGCGCCTCGCTCGCCAGGACCCGCGGGACCGGCCCGAGCCGCACGCTCACCTGCGCCCGGTCGCCGGTGAGCGTCGCGGTCATCTTGAGGCAGCCCTCGATGACCTGCCCCACGTCCACCGGCTCGAGCCGGCCGTCCTCGGCGCGCGAGAACGCCTTCAGGTCGCGCACGATGTGGCGGACGCGGTCGGCGCCGGCCAGCGCCTCGCGCAGCGCCTGGAGCGCCTCGTCGACCGGCCCCTGCCGGCCGCGCGCGACGTCCACCGACCGCAGCCGCTCCAGCGCGAACGCCACGTTGCCGTACACGTAGGTGAGCGGGTTGTTCACCTCGTGGGCGACGCCGGCCGCCATCGTCCCGAGCGACGCCATGCGCTCCGCGACCTGGACCCGCGCCTGCATCTCCCGCCGCTCGGTGACGTCGCGGGTCACGCCGATGGCGCCGAGCACCTGCCCGTCGGCGCTCCACAGGAGGCTGAAGCGCGACTCCGCGTGGACCCGCCGGCCGTCCTTGGCCACCACCTCGTGCTCGATGAGCGCATCGGCGAACGGCTGCGCGTGCGGCGCCACCGCGCCGAGCCGGGCGAGCGCCGAGCGGATCCGCTCGATGGACGGCCGCGACAGGAGCCGCGGCCAGCGGACGCGGCACGCCTCCTCCGGCGTCCACCCTGCCAGGCGCTGCACCGCCGGGCTCACGTAGGTGAGGCGGCGCGCCGCGTCCACCATCCAGATCACGTCGGTGGCGCTCTCGGCCAGCAGGCGGAAGCGGGTCTCCTGCTCGGCGAGGTCCTGCACCGCCGCCTGGTGCCGGCGCCAGGCGCGCAGCGTCAGCCAGGCCGCGGCGGCGGTGAGCAGGCCGAAGGCGGCGAGCACGGCGGTGGCGAGCAGCGTGGAGCGGCGCCAGCCGGCGAGGTAGTCGTCGCACGCGAGCCCCACGATGACGAGGTGCCCGGTGCGCGCCATCCGCCGGAACGTGAAGGTGCGCTCGACGCCGTCCACCGCCACGCCGGAGTAGGTGGCGGCGCGGTGGCCGTCGCGGAGCAGCGCCAGCAGCTCGGGCGAGACGGTGCGGTCGCCGAGCGCGATGGGCGCGCCGGAGCTCTGGCGGCGCACCACCACGCCCAGGTCGGGATCGCGCAGCACGATGACGCCCCGCGCGCCCACGTCGTAGCCCTCCAGCGCGTGGGCCAGGTCCTCCAGCAGCACGCTCGCGACCGCGACGCCGGCGAAGCCGCCGTCCGCGCGCCGGAGCGCGCGGGCCATGACCAGCTGCGGGCGGGCGGTGAGCCGTCCCACGAGCGGGCTCGAGACGAGCACGCCGAGGCCGGGGTCGTCCCGCAGCCGCCGGAAGTACTCGCGGTCGGAGATGTCGCTGATGACCCCGGGGGGCGCGTCGCGGCCGTGCGCCAGCACCCCGTTCGCGTCGAAGACCTCGAGCGCGTGGACCTGCGGGATGCGTCCGCGCTGGCGCGCCAGGAAGTCGTCGAACACCGGCGCGTCCAGCCGGCCCGCGGCCGACTCGCGCGCATACTCGTCGGCCACCGTGAGCAGCGTCAGCTCGACCTTCTCGAAGATGCCGCCGAGGTACTGCTCCAGCGCGGCGGCCAGGTTCTGGGTGGCCGCGGTGGCGCGCTCGTGCTGGTGGAGCCGGCTCTGCTCGACCGAGGACCCGACCAGCAGGACGGCCAGCAGGTCGATGATCGCGACCGCCACCACCAGCGCCGGGGCCGCCCGCGACGACGCCCAGGCCGGGACCGGGGTCCGCTGTTCTTCGCCGCTCACGCTCGCGCTCCGGGGGCGCCGGGGGCCACGCGCCCCCGGTCGAGCAGCGAGAGTACCCTCCGGGCGCCGGCGTCGGAAGCGCCGACCTGCGCCGGCGCGCGCAGGCCCGCGCCCGGCGCGGGAGGTGGTTCGGGCTCCCACCCGGCCGTGCGCCCGCCTACCGCGGCAGCAGCTCGCGCACCACGTCCTCGAGGCGCGCGCGCGGCACCGCGCCGACGAGCTGCCGGGCCACCGCGCCGCCCTTGAAGAAGAGCAGCGTGGGCATCGCGCGGATCCCGTACCGCTCGGCGGTGGCCGGGTGCCGCTCCACGTCGAGCGCCGCGACCTTCACGCGGCCGCGGTAGCCGCTCGCGAGCGCCTCCAGCGTGGGCGCGAGCGCCCTGCAGGGCGCGCACCACGCCGCGGTGAACTCCACCAGCACCGGCTCGGCCGCGCTCAGCACCTCGCGCTCGAACTCCGCGTCCCCGATGTCCATCACGCCGCTCGCCATGGCCGCCTCCGCCCGCGCCGCCGGGCGGAGTGCCCGGCCGCCGCGCGGACCGGATCTACCCGCGGCGGCGCGCCGGGGCGACCGGCCGCGCCGGAACGCTGCGTTCCGCGGCGTCCCCCGGCCCCACGGCCGGCGCGCGCCCCGGCGGATCCCACGGCAGCGCCGCGGCGCCGCCCGACACCAGCTCGAGGAAGGCGCGCACCTTGGGCGCGAGGTGCCGGCCGCTCGGGTAGACCGCGTGGACCGGCATGCCCGGCGGCGTCTCCGCCTCGAGCACCGCCACGAGCCGCCCGGACCGCACGTCGTCCGCGACGAGCGCCGCCGGCAGGCGCACCACGCCGAGCCCGGCGCGGGCGGCGAGCTGCCCGGCGTGCACGCTGGGCACGCGCAGGCGGCCGGCGGGGCGCACCGTCCGCGCCGTGGCGCCCGCGCCGAAGAACCAGATCTCGTCGGTGCCGGCCTCGGCGAGCAGGATGCAATCGTGCGCCTCCGCCTCGTCGCGCAGCGCGTCCGGCGTGGCCGGCGTGCCGCGGCGAGCCAGGTAGGCGGGGCTCGCGTAGCAGCCGGTGCGCAGGGTCCCGAGGCGGCGCGCCACCAGGGAGGAGTCGGCGAGCGGGCCGGTGCGCAGCGCCAGGTCGTGCTCCTCCGCGAGCAGGTCCACGTGCGGCGGCGCGAGCGCGAGCTCGACCCCCAGGCGCGGGTGGCGGAGCAGCAGCTCGGCCACCGCGGGCGCGAGCAGCTCGCCGAGCAGGGCCGGCGTCGCGATCCGCAGCGTGCCCTGCGGCGCGCCGCGGGCCTCGGCGGTCTCCCGGTCGAGCGCGCGGGCCTCGGCCACGAGCCGCGCGGCGCGGGCGTGGTACGCGCGGCCCGCCTCGGTGAGCCGCAGCCGGCGCGCGTTCCGCTCCAGGAGCCGGACGCCGAGGCGCTCCTCGAGCGCGGCGAGCCGGCGGCTCACGGTGGACTTGCGCAGGCCGAGGCGCGCCGCCGCCGCCGTGAGGCCGCCGGTCGCCACCACCTCCACGAGCAGCCGGAGGTCGTCCAGGCTCGCGTCAGCCGCGATCATGGCGCGAGGGCGTCACCCCGCCCGCTCGGCGGCGGCCGGCGCGACCGCGCCCGGCGCGGAGCCCCGGGCCGGAATCGGGGACGCCGCGCGGCGCGCGGCGCCGGAGGTCGCCAGCCAGGAGCCGCCCAGGATCAGCGCGAACCCCACCGCGGTGCCGACGGTGAACGGCTCGCCGAGGAGCGTCACGCCCGCCGCCACCGCCACCGCCGGGTTCACGTACGCCACCACCGTGGCGCGGACCGGGCCCACCTCGGCGATGAGCTGGAAGAACAGCGTGAACGCGAGCGCGGTGCAGAGCACGCCGAGCCCCGCCACCGCGCCGACCGCCTCGGCGGGCGGCCAGGCGCCGGGCAGCTGCGCGATCCCGAACGGCGCGTACGCGAGCGCGCACATCGCGAGCGACACCGCCACCACGTCGAGCGCGGGGAGATCCGAGAGGCGGCGCGCCACGATCCGCGGCGCGAGCGCGTACCCGACCACGACCACCGCGAGCTCCGCCACCGCCCGCGCGTCGCCGCGGCCGAGGTCGAGCCCGAGCAGCGCCACCACGCCCGCGAGGCCGACGGCGAGGCCCGACATGCGGCGCGCGCCGAGCGGCTCGTGGCCCGCGCTCAGGCGCGAGGCGACCGCGCCGACCAGCGGCGTGGCCGCGATGACGAGCCCCGCGAGCGAGCTCGTCACGTGGCGCTCGGCGTCGGCGAGCAGCAGCCACGGGACCGCCATCTCGCCGAACGTGAACAGGGCGATGGGGCGCCAGCGCGCCAGCACCGGCCGCAGGTTCCCGCGGACGAGCACGAACGGGAGCAGCAGCACCGCCCCGGCGGCGGTCCGGAGGAACACGAGGCTGGCGGGCGAGAGGTCGCGCACCGCGACCTTGATGAGCAGGTACGGGATGCCCCACAGCACGCCCAGCGCGACGAACAGGATCCAGCCTCGGCGGGTCACCCGGGTCTCCTTGGCGCCGCCCACGTCCGGCGCGAGCCGCACGAATAGTCGGCGCCGCGCGCGAGGGCAAGCGCCCGGCGCGCGCATCCGCGCGCCGGGGGTGGGCGTTCTCGCGCCTCCCGAAGCCCGGGGCGACCGTCAGTAGACGACCACCGCGTCGGGCGCGAGCAGGCCCGAGCTCGCGTCCACCTGGACCAGCGCGATGCGGCGGGTCCCGTCGGCGGAGAAGAACGCGAAGCGCCCGTGGGAGACGTAGCCCTTGCCGCCCACGCCGATGCGGGTCAGCGGGATGGTCTCCTGGAGCGCCAGGAAGTCGTCGCCGAACAGCCGGAGCTCGGCGTCCGCGTCGGGATCCGCCGGCCAGTACGGCAGGCCGGTCACCACCAGGATCTGGCCGGCCGCGGCCGAGTGGTCCGCCCACTTCACCTGCCCGGTGCCCTCCAGCGCGCCGGCGTAGGTCATGTCCGAGCCGGCGGTGGAGCCCTGGGTCGTGTTCGAGTGGAACGTGTTGCCGCACGCCGTCACGATGCGCAGCCCGTCCTCGGTGATCCAGAGATCGCCGCACATGGCGTAGTCGCCGTGGTACGGCGAGTCGTACAGGAACGAGGCCACCCCGCTCGCGATCGAGAACTTCCGGATGTCGGCGGGCGACACGAAGTTGTCGGCGCCGTAGAGCGCGGCGCCGCCCGGGTGCAGCCTCGCCTTCGTGCCGTCGAACGGGCTCCAGCCGGTGCTCGGCGTGTCCACGCCGGTCGAGATCCGGATGCCGTGGATCTGGTCCCACGTGGTCGGGAACAGGTAGATCCAGCCGTTGCCCGCCAGCACCACGTCGGACGGGATCACGCTGGTGGTGAACGTGCCGAGCAGCGCCGGCGGCGCGTCGAGGCTCACGTACGAGACCAGGGCGTCGTGGCCGACCGCGGCGTAGCGGCCGTCCGGCGAGACGCTCACCGCGAGCGCCGCCTTCGGGAGCGCCACCGACGTCTCCGTCCCGGCGACGGGGTCGGCGACGTACAGCCTCGAGCCGCCCACCGCCACGATCCGGTCGAGCGCCCGCGAGTACTCCGCGTCCGCCACCGCGTGGCCGAGCATCCACACCTTCTCGTGGACGGTGACCTGCACGGGGTCCGCCGCGGCGCTGGCGAGCTGGCCGTCGTGGACCGCGAGCGAGAACGCGTACACGCCCGCGACGTCGTAGGTGACCGACGGGGCGCACGCGCCCGGATCCGACAGGACCGCGCTGCTGCCCGCCGGCTTCGTCACCAGCGCCCAGGCGCAGGTGATCGGGTCCTGGTCCGGATCGCTCGAGGCGGCGGCGCTCAGGGCGAGCGTCGCCCCGGCGTTGGACTCGAGATCCGGGCCGGCGTCCGCCACGGGCGCGTGGTTGCGGACGGTGACCGTCACGTCGTCCTGCGCCGCGAGCACGCCGTCGCTCACCGTGAGGCGGACCACGTAGCTGCCGTAGACGTCCGGCGTGAAGGAGGCCTGGGAGAGCCCGGCCCCGGTGAGCGCCGCGGTGCTGCCGGGCGGGCGCGCCGTCAGCGCCCACGCGTAGGTGATCGCGTCGCCGTCCGGATCCGAGCTGGCGCGCCCGTCGAGCGCGACCGCGATCCCCCGGCTCCCCTCCCGGTCGGCGCCCGCCGCCGCCGTCGGCGCCACGTTCTGGCTGGTGATGACCACGTCGTCCGAGACCGGCGCGTTCAGCCCGTCGGACACCTGGAGGCGCACCACGTAGCTGCCGGGCACGTCGGCGACGAACGACGCCCGCTGGGAGGTGGCGGACTGGAGCGTGGCGGCGCTGCCGACGGGCCGCGACACGAACGTCCACCCGTAGCTCAGCGGGAAGCCCTCCGGGTCGCGGCTGGCCGAGCCGTCGAGCTGGACGAGCGCGCCCTTCGCGACGGCGCGATCGAAGCCTGCCTGCGCGATCGGGGGCGCGTTCCCAGGGATGACGGGCAGCGGGGGCCGATCGCTCCCGCCACCGCTGCAGGCGAGGAGGGTGCAGAGCGCGATGGCCGCGGGCACGTGGCGGCGGGCGGGGTGCATGGGTCCTCCGGGGAACGCGGAGCCGCGCGCGCCGTCATGGCGCCGGCGGTCCACCTCCGACACGGACCGTGCATGCTAGGCGAACGCCGGCCGTCCACCGTGCGCAAAACGCCAGCGGCCCGGGCCGCGGCTGCGTCCGCGCCGCACACGCACCCGGCGCCGCGCACACCCGACCACCGCGCCCGGGCCCGGCGCTCGGAGCGCGTGAATCCATCCCGGGACCGAGCCAGGCGGTCGAGCCGCGAGCAGCGCGAGGCGCGACGACCGAGCATGCCCGTCGGCATGTGAGGGAGGAGCAACGACGCGATGCGCCGCGGATCGGCCGCCGCGGCGACGGGAGGGGATGGGTTCACGCTCTCTCAGCGCTGGATGAACGTCCCGCTGCGCAGCTCGTGGAGGGCCTGCTCGATCTCCTCCTCGGTGTTCATCACGAACGGCCCGTAGCGCGCGTACGGCTCGTTCAGCGGCTGCGCCGAGAGCAGCAGGAAGCGCGCCGGCGCCGCGCCGGCGTGCACGCGGACCACCTCGCCGTCCCGGAGGACGGCGAGCCGCGGTGCGCCCACCGCCTGCGCGGCGCGGCCGGCCTGCGCGCCGCCCACGGTCACCTCGCCCTCGAACACGTACAGCAGCGCGGTGTGGCCGCGCGGCACCGGCTGCTCGAAGGTCTCGCCCGCGGGCAGCGCGACGTCGAGGTAGGTCGGGCCGGCGAAGATGTCCTTCACCGCGCCGGCCACCCCGTCCACCTCCCCGGCGACCACCCGCACGCGCGCGCCGCCGGCCCGGGCCACCTCGGGGATGCGCGCCGCCGGCACGTCCTGGTAGCGCGGGCGCGTCATCTTCAGCTTCGCCGGCAGGTTCACCCAGATCTGGAAGCCGTCGAGCCGGCGCGGCCCGACCTTCGGCATCTCCTCGTGCAGGATGCCGCTGCCGGCGGTCATCCACTGCACGTCGCCGGCGCCGATCACGCCCGAGTTCCCGATGCTGTCGCGGTGCGCGACGCTGCCGTCGAGCATGTAGGTGATGGTCTCGATGCCGCGGTGCGGGTGCATGGGGAAGCCCGCGATGTAGTCGTTCGCGTTCTCCGAGCCGAAGTGGTCGAACAGGAAGAACGGATCCAGGTGGTCGAGCGTCCGGGTGGCGATGCTGCGCTTCAGCCGCACGCCGGCGCCGTCGCTGGCGGCGATGGGGGTGACGACGGTCTCGAGTCCGCGTTCGGTCATGGCGATCTCCTGCCCCGGGATGTGCCGGCCGGCCCGGTCCGGCGCAATGTCCGGGGGCGCACCGGATCGTTGCGCGGGGCGAAACGGCCGCGCCCGAGGGGCTCCGATCAGGGCCGCAGCGCGAAGCGCTCGAGCGTCATCACCGCGGACTGGAGCCCCTCGCAGAACGTCGGGTGGGCCATCTCCATGTCCACGAGCGCCCGCGCGCTCGCGCCCGCCTGCATCAGCGCGGCGAGGACGTGCACGAGCTCCCCTCCCTCCGCCCCCACCACCGCCGCGCCCAGGATCCGCTCGTCGCGCGGGTCCACCAGCACGCGCACGACCCCGTCCGGCTCGTCCACCTCGACGGCGCGCGCCACCGCCGAGTACGGCAGCGTGGCGAGCTCGAACGGGACGCCGCGCGCCCGCGCCTCCCGCTCGGTCAGCCCGACCACCCCGACCTGCGGATCGGTGAACACCACGTGCGGCACCAGCCGGTCGTCGCGCGTCCGCCGGCCGCGGCCGAGCAGGAGGTCGAACAGGATGCGGTGGTCGTCCCAGGCGCTGTGGGTGAACTGCGGGCCGCCGGCCGCGTCGCCCACCGCGTACACGCCCTCGGCGCTGGTGCAGTAGCGCGCGTCCACCTCCACGAACCCGCGGCGATCCAGCGCCACGCCGGCCGCGTCGCAGCCGAGGTCGTCGGTGTTCGGGCGGCGTCCGGTGGCGACGAGCAGGTGCGAGCCCTCCTCCACCGCGCCGCCCGCGAGCCGCACCCGCACCGCACCCGCGCCGCCCTCGACCGCCTCGGCCGCCGCGCCCAGCGCGAGCCGGATGCCCTCGCGCCGGAACACCTCCTCCAGCGCGGCGCTCACCGCCTCGTCCTCGCGGGCGAGCAGGTGCGGCGAGGGGTCGATCACCGTCACGCCGGCGCCGAACCGCCGGAACAGCTGCGCGAGCTCGCAGCCGACGTAGCCGCCGCCGAGCACCACCAGGTGCGCGGGGAGCGCCCGCAGCGCGAGCGCGCCCGTGCTGGTGAGGAACGGGACCCGGTCCAGCCCGGGGACGGGCGCCACCGCCGGCCGCGCGCCCACGTTCACGATCACCACCGGCGCCGCGAGCCGCTCGCCCGCGACCTCCACCTCGCGCGGGGCCACGAAGCGCGCGGGGCCGTGCACCAGCCGCAGCCGCGGCGCGGCGGCCTCCAGCCGCTGGCGCACGCCCTCGCGCCAGCGCGCCACCACCGCGTCCTTGCGGTCCATCGCCGCCCCGAGGTCCACCTGCACCTCGCCGGCGCGGATCCCGAGCCGCCCGGCGGTCCTCGCCACGTGCGCGGCGCGCGCGCTCGCGATGAGCGTCTTCGTCGGCGTGCAGCCGGCGTTCACGCAGGTGCCACCCAGGTCGCCGCGCTCGACCAGCGCCACCCGCCGCCCCGCGGCGGCGAGCCGCGCCGCGAGCGGCACGCCGGCCTGGCCGGAGCCGAGGACCAGCACGTCGAGATCCGTTGCCATGCGCCACCTCCGCGCCCGCGTGGGCGTCCCGCGGATCTGCCGCCGCCGGGGCGCCCGCGCCAGGCCGCTCCCAGGTGTCGCGCGCCCGAGAAGACGCCTCGCCCGGGCCGGGACCTTCCGCTACATAGAGGCGGATGGACCGGATCCTCTCGGCCTGGGTGCGGGACGCGCGGGCGCAGACGCTCGGGCTCGCGGCGTCGCTGCCGGCGGACGGCCTGCTCGGCCCGCGGCTCGCGATCGTCAACCCGCCGCTCTGGGAGCTCGGGCACGTGGCCTGGTTCCAGGAGCGCTGGGTGCTGCGCCACGCCACGGGCCGGCCGCCGCTCCGGGCCGGCGCCGACGCGCTGTACGACTCCACCGCGATCCCGCACGACGTGCGCTGGGACCTGCCGCTCCCGTCGCTGGAGGAGACGATCGGGTACCTGCGCGAGGTCGAGGCGGGCGTGCTCGCGCTGCTCGAGCGCGGCGAGGCCGATCCCTACTTCGTGCGCCTCTCGGTCTTCCACGAGGACATGCACTGGGAGGCGATGGCGTTCTCGCGCCAGACGCTGGGCTGGCCGGCGCCGCCCGGGCTCCCGGCCGCCGCGGCCGGCGCCGGGCCCGAGGGCGACGCGGCGCTGCCGGGCGGGACGTTCCGGCTCGGCGCGGCGCCCGGGGACGGCTTCGTGTTCGACAACGAGAAGTGGGCGCACCCGGTGGAGCTCCGGCCGTTCCGGATCGCCCGCGCCCCGGTGACCGAGGCCCGGTTCGCCGAGTTCGTGGACGACGGCGGCTACCGCCGGAGCGCGCTGTGGAGCGCCGCCGGCTGGCGCTGGCGCGAGGCGCAAGGCGCCGAGCACCCGGCGTACTGGGAGCCCGGGGCGGGCGGGTGGACGCGGCGGGAGTTCGATCGGCGCGTGCCGCTGCAGGCGGACCGGCCGGTCGCGCACGTCTGCGCCCACGAGGCGGACGCGTTCTGCCGGTGGGCCGGGCGGCGGCTGCCGAGCGAGGCGGAGTGGGAGGCGGCCGCTGCCGCGGAGAGCGCCCCGCTCGGCGCCGTGCAACGGGTGTGGGAGTGGACCGCGAGCGAGTTCCTCCCCTACCCCGGCTTCGTCGCCGATCCGTACCGGGAGTACTCGCAGCCCTGGTTCGGCACGCACCGGGTGCTCCGCGGCGGGAGCTTCGCCACGCCGCCGCGCCTGCTGCGGCCCACCTTCCGCAACTTCTACACGCCCGATCGCCGCGATCCCTGGGCCGGGTTCCGGACCTGCGCCGCGTGAGGATCGCGATCGCCACGCCGGCTTCCCGCGGCTCGCACAAGGGCAACCGCGTCACCGCGCTCCGCTGGGCCGGCCACCTGCGCGCGCTCGGCCATCACGTGGGCCTCGTGGACGCGTGGGCCGGCGAGCGGTGCGACCTGCTCGTGGCGCTGCACGCGACCAAGAGCCACGCCTCGGTGCTCCGCTGGCGCGAGGCCCGCCCCGAGGCGCCGCTGGTGGTGGGCATGGCCGGGACCGACCTGTACCAGGACCTGCCCGCGTCGCCCGAGGCGCGGCGCTCGCTCGCGCTCGCCACCCGCGTCACGGTCCTGCAGGCGCGCGGCGTCGAGGCGCTGCCGCCCGAGATCCGGCCCCGGGCCCGCGTGATCGAGCAGTCGGCGGTCGCGGCGCCACCCACGCCGGCGCCGGACGGCGTGTTCCGCGCCTGCCTGCTCGCGCACGTGCGCGCGGTCAAGGACGCGTTCGTCGCCGCCGCGGCCGCGCGCCGCCTCCCCGCCCGCTCGCGCCTCCAGGTCGCGCACCTCGGCGCCGCGCTCGATCCGGACGCGGCCCCGGCCGCGCGGGCCGAGATGGCGGCGAACCCGAGATACCTGTGGCTGGGCGAGCACCGGCGCCGCGAGGCGCTCTCGATCCTGGCCGGAAGCCAGGTGCTCGTCATCACCTCGCGCCTGGAGGGCGGCTCGAACGCGCTCTCCGAGGCGGTGGCCGCGGGCGTCCCGGTGCTCTCCACCCGCATCGACGGCACCGTCGGGCTCCTCGGCCCCGACCACCCCGGCTACTTCCCGGTGGGCGATCCTCAGGCCCTGGCCGGGCTCCTCCTCCGGGCGGAGGAGGACCCCGCGTTCCTGCTCCAGCTGCGTCGCTCGACGGCGCGCGCCCGCCCGCTCGTCGAGCCCGCGCGCGAGCGGGAGGCCTGGCGCCGGCTCCTCGCCGAGCTGTTCCCCGGCTGACGTCCCCTCGCGCGCCCAGCGCCCGGCCGCGGGCGCCAGCGGCGCGATGCCACGGGCGGCGGATCACCGCTCCCCCGGACCCCCGGCGTGGTACACAGGCCGGGGCGGACCTGAGCGGAGGAGCGCGTGCGCTTCGCCTCGCTGATCGCGGCCGTGGCGCTGCTGGTGGCCTGCGGGGATCGCCGGCCGCCGCGGACGCGCCTGGTCCTCGCCTCCGTGCGGCAGCCCGCCACCGCGCTCCCGCTCGTGGCCGCCGCCAGCGGCTGCTTCGCCGCCGAGGGGCTGGACGTCGAGGAGCGGTCCTTCGACCTGGGGCGCGACGCGCTCGCGCTGCTCCGCGCCGGCGGCGCCGACGTGGCGGTCGCGTTCGAGACGCCGGTGCTCCAGGCCGCCCACGCCGACGGCAGGCTCCGCGCGCTCACCGCCCTGCACACCTCGACCCGCAACACGCGCCTGGTGGTGCGCGCCGCGAGCGGGATCCGCGGCTTCTCCGACCTGGGCGGGCGCCGGATCGGCCTCGCGCCCGGCACGAACGCCGACTTCTTCGCCGGCCTGGCGCTCCGCCTGGGCGGCGTCCCGCGCGATCGGGTGGCGCTCGTGCCCGGCGCGCCGGCCGAGTCGATCGAGGCGCTCGCCGCGGGCGCGCTCGACGCCGCGGTCCTCTCCGACCCGCCCGCGCAGGAGGCCGAGCGCCGCCTCGGACCCGACGCGCAGGTGTTCCAGACCGACCTCTACGTCGAGGTCTCGCTCCTCGTCACCCGCGACGACGTGCTGGCGGCCCGGCCCGCGGCGCTGCGGGCGCTGCTGCGGGGCCTGACGTGCGGCGAGCGGCGCGTCCGCGCCGACCGCGAGGGGGCGCGGGCGCTGATCCGCGGCCGCTTCCCGGAGACCGGCGACGCCGCGCTCGCCGCGCAGCTGGAGCGGGTGCGCTGGGGGATCGGCCTCGACAACGTGCTCCTGGACGTGCTGCGCCGCGAGCGCGACGCGCTCACCGCCGCGGGCGCGCTGCGCGGCGACGCGCCCGACCTGCACCAGCTCGTCGCGCCCGCCCTGCTCGAGCAGGTGGCGCCCGAGGCGGTCATGCTGCTCCCCGGGGACGCGCGATGGTGACCGTCGGCCGGCGGCTGCTCGTGCCCACCACGCTGCTCGCCGCCGTGGCCTGCGCGGCGCTGGCCTACGCGGCGTGGTCGTCCGCGCAGCAGGCGCGCACGCTGGAGCGCGACGCCCGGGCGGTGCGGACCGCCATCTCGCTGGCGTTCGCGCTCGGCGACGCCACGCACGAGGAGGAGCGCTGGTTCCTGACCTTGCCGCGCTCGCCCGGCGGCGTGCAGGAGACGCGCCTCGACGAGGCCGGCGCGCGCATCGCCGGGCTGATGCGCGAGATCGAGGCGCTCCCGCTGCCGGCGCGCGTCGGGGACGTGTGGCGCGAGTACGTGGAGGTCCGGGCCGCGCAGGACGCGCTCGGCGCCGAGATCCGCCGGGCCGCGCCGGGCGGCGGGCCGGCGCTCGAGCGCGCCCTCGAGCGCTGGGGGCTGATGTCGTTCCGCAGCGAGGCGCTGCTGAAGGACGTGTCCGGCTACTACCTGCGCTTCCTCGACCGGATCGTGGTCGAGCTGCAGGCGCGCCGCGCCCGGGCCCTGTGGATCTCGGCGGCCACGGTGGTGGTGGGCCTGCTCGCCGCCGCGGCGCTCTCGCTGCTGGCGGCGCGCGCGGTGGTGCGGCCGCTCGAGGACATCGCCCGCACCGCCGAGCGGATCGCCGAGACCAGCCTCCCCGCCGAGGTGGCGGGGGCGGAGCGGCCCGACGAGATCGGGACGCTCTCCCGCGCCTTCAACCGGATGACCGGGCGGCTGGTCAGCGCCAACGCCCGCCTCACCGAGATCGACCGGCGCAAGGACGAGTTCCTGGGGATGCTCTCGCACGAGCTCCGCAACCCGCTCGCGCCCATCCGCAGCGCGCTGCACCTGCTCTCGCACCCCGCCGCCAGCCCGGCGCAGGGCCGGCGCGCCCTGCAGGTCATCGCCCGGCAGGTGGACCACCTCACCCGCATCGTGGACGACCTGCTCGACGTCACCCGCATCGCGCGGGGGAAGATCGAGCTGCGCCGGGAGCGCATCGACCTCTCCGAGGTGATCGCCCGCACCGCCGAGGACTACCGCGACCTGCTCGACGATCGCCGCATCGCGCTCGAGGTCGAGCTGTCCGCCGGCCCGCTCTGGGCGGACGCCGACCCCACCCGCGTGGCGCAGGTGGTCGGCAACCTGCTCAGCAACGCGGCCAAGTTCACGCCCCCCGGCGGCCGGGTCACCGTGCGCGCGGCGGCGCGCGAGGGGCGCGCGGTGATCCGGGTGATCGACACCGGCGTGGGCATGCCGCCGGAGCTGCTCGGGCGGATCTTCGAGCCGTTCGTCCAGGCGGATCGGTCGCTGGCGCGGAGCGCGGGCGGGCTCGGGCTGGGGCTGTCGCTGGTGAAGGGGATCGTGGAGCTGCACGGCGGGGCGGTGGAGGCCCGCAGCGCCGGGCCCGGCACCGGCAGCGAGCTGGTGATCGAGCTGCCCCTGGCGGCCGGCGGCGCCGAGCCGCTGCTCGCGCCGCCGGCGGCGCCGGCCGGCGCGGCGGGGCCGCGGCGCGTGCTGGTGGTGGACGACAACGTGGACGCGGCCGAGACGCTCGCCGAGCTGCTCCGCCACGCCGGGCACGAGGTGGCCATCGCGCACGACGGTCCGGGCGCGCTGGCGGCGGCGCGCGCCGGCGCGCCCGACGTGGTGCTCTGCGACATCGGCCTGCCGGGCATGAGCGGCTACGACGTGGCGCGGGCGCTCCGGCGGGAGCGCGGGCCGGGCCTGCTGCTGGTGGCGATCAGCGGCTACGCGCTGCCCGAGGACGTGCACGCCGCCCACGAGGCCGGCTTCGACCGGCACCTCGCGAAGCCGCCGCGGCCGGACGAGGTCGAGCGGGCCGTCGCGTCGCCGCCGGCCGGGATCCGCGCCGGCGCGGGCGGCTGACGGCGCACCGTCCGAGCACCGGCGGGCCGCCGCGCCCCGCGCGACCGGCGACGCGCCGGCGCGCGCCGTGCTAGACAGGCGGGCTCGGAGGATCTCCCATGCCGCTCGTCCGGATCGACACCACCCTTCGCCTCGGCCCCGGGCAGCGGCGCGCCGCCGGCGACGCGGTGCACCGCGCCCTGGTGGACACGTTCAAGGTCCCGCCCGACGATCGCTTCCAGGTGATCGCCGGCCACGGCGACGAGGGGCTGAGCATCGCCCCGAGCTACCTCGGCATCGACCACGGCGAGGACGTGGTGGTGGTGCAGATCACCGCCAACGCCGGGCGCACCGTGGAGATGAAGCGCGCGCTCTTCCGGCGCATCGCCGACGACCTGCACGCGGCGGTCGGCGTGCGCCGCGAGGACGTCATCGTCAGCCTGGTCGAGGTGGCGAAGGAGAACTGGTCCTTCGGGAACGGCGAGGCGCAGTACGCGACCTGAGGCGGCGCCGCCCGCCGGCTACCCGCCGCGGCGGAGCACCTCGCGCACCACCTCGACGAAGCGGACCACCAGCGGCGACGGCTCGCCGGGGCGGCGCAGCGCCACCAGGCGCGTGCGCGCCCGCGGCGCGGCGATGGGGCGGTAGTCCACCCCGCTCCGCCGCAGGTCCTTCACCGACGCCGGCACCAGCGTCACCCCGATCCCCGCCGCCACCAGCGCCATGGCGGTGGCGAGCTCGGGGGCGTCCTCGGCCACCCGGGGCCGGAAGCCGGCCTCGCGGCACAGCCCCAGCACGAAGTCGTACCAGCCCGGCCGGCGGTCGCGCGGGAACAGGACGAACGGCTCTGGCGCCAGCGCCGCCAGGCGCAGCGCGCGGCGCGCCGAGAGCGGGTGCCCCGCCGGCAGCGCCACCACCACCGGCTCCTCCAGCACGGTCTCGGCCACCAGCGTCTCGTCCCCGAACGGCGTGCGCGCCAGCCCGAGGTCGAGCTGCCCGGCCCGGAGCGCGGCCACCTGCGCGCCGGTGCTCATCACCGCCACGCCGAGCGCCACGTCGGGGTGGCGAGCGCGGAACGTGCGAAACACGCGCGGCACGACGCCATAGGTGGCGGACGCCACCACGCCCACCGAGAGGGCCCCGGTCTCGCCCCGCGCCGCCCGCCGGACGTCCTCCGCCGCCTGCGACGCGCGCTGCAGGACGGCGCGCGCGTGCCCGAGCAGCACCCGCCCCGGCTCGGTGAGCTCGACGCGTCGGCGGGCCCGCAGGAACAGCTCGACGCCGAGCTCGCGCTCGAGCTGGCGGATCTGCTGGCTGAGCGGCGGCTGCGCGATCCCGAGCCGCGCGGCGGCGCGGCCGAAGTGCAGCTCCTCCGCGACCGCCACGAAGTACCGCAGGTGCCGGAGCTCCATGCCATCGAGATCTACGAGGTCTCGACACGAGAGCAAAGATATATTGGACGTCTCGACGGTCCTTCCGCATGTTCCCGGGCCCATGCCCGAGGCCGCGCGCTCCGTCCCCATCCCCCGCCTCTCCCCCGCGGACCCGGCCCCGGCCGCGCCGGTGCCGGAGGCCGCGGCGGAGGTGGCCCGGCCGGCGGCGGGGCTGTTCGCGATCGGGCTGGCCGGGGTGTGCGCGTTCCTGGGCTTCTACGCGACCCAGCCGCTGCTCCCGCTGCTGGAGCGGGTGTTCGCCGTCTCCAAGGCCGGGGCGGCGCTCACCGTCAGCGCCCCGACGATCGCGGTGGCGCTGGCCTCGCCGTTCGCGGGGTGGGCCATCCGGCGCTGGGGCCACCGATCGGTGATCGTCGGCTCGATGCTGTTCCTGCCCATCCCCACGCTGCTCGCCGCGGCGTCCCCGAGCGTCCCGGTGCTGGTGGGCTGGCGCTTCGTGCAGGGGCTGGCGCTCCCCGGCATCTACGCGGTGGGCGTGGCGTTCCTCGCCGAGGAGTGGCCGCCCGCCGCGCTCGGCAGCGCCATGTCCGCGCTCGTGACCGGCAGCGTGATCGGCGGGTACACCGGCCGCCTGCTCTCGGGGCTCGTCGCGGCGCGGTGGGGCTGGCGCGCCGCGTTCGTGGTGCTCGGGCTGGTCACCGCCGCCGCCGCCGTGGCCGCCGCGCGCCTGCTCCCTCGGGCCCGCCGGCCGCGCCCCGCGGGCCCGGCGCCGCGCGCCCGTCCCGGCGACCTGCTCCGCGCCCCGCGCCTGCTCGCGACGTTCGCGGTCGGCTTCAACGTGCTCTTCACGCAGGTGGCGGTGTTCACCTACGTCACCTTCCACCTGGCCTCCCCGCCCTACCGGCTCGGCACCGCCGCGCTCTCGTCGATCTTCACCGTGTACCTGATCGGCGCCGCGGTGACCCCGTTCGCGGGGCGCTGGATCGATCGGGTCGGCTCGCGGCGGGCGGTCACCCTCGCGCTCACGGTCGCGGCGGCGGGCGCGCTCGTCACGCTGGCGCCCTCGGTGACGCTGGTGGTGGCGGGCCTGACCGCGGTCTGCACCGCCGTGTTCGTGAGCCAGTCCGCCTCGACCGCGTTCCTGCGCACCGCCGCGCCGCCGCGGCTGCGGCCGTCCGCGTCCGGCCTGTACGTCTCGAGCTACTACCTGGGCGGCGCCGCCGGCGGCGTCGCGCCGGCGCTCGCCTGGCACGCGGGCGGCTGGGGCGCGTGCGTGGCCATGGTGGTGGCCGTCCAGCTCGGCACCGTCGCGCTCGCGCACCGCGCCTGGCGCCCCGCCGCCTGACGGCGTCGCTCAGCCGCGCGCCTCCGCCCCGGCGCCGGGCTCGCCCAGCGCGGCCACGATCGCGTCGCGGAAGCGCGCCACCGCCACCGGCTCGTACCGCCGGCTCGGCCAGACCACGCTCACCGGGCCGCCGCGCCGGACGTACTGCGGCAACACCCGCTCGATCGCGCCCTCGCGCAGGGGGGCGGCCACCATGCCGGTGGGCACCAGGGCGATCCCCGCGCCCGCGACCAGCATGCCGCGCACGAAGGCGAACTCGTCGGCGGCGGCGCGCCCGTGCACCGTCACCTGCTCCTCGCCGCGACGGCCGGTGAGCCGCCACACGGCGGTCTCGGGGCCGGCGCGGTAGAGCAGGCAGTCGTGCCCGGCCAGGTCGGCGAGGCGCCGCGGCCGCCCGCGCGCCTGCAGGTAGGACGGCGCGGCGAACAGCGCGAGGGCGCTGTCCGAGAGCTTCCGCGCGAGCAGCGAGGAGTCGGCGAGGACGCCGGCGCGGATGGCCAGGTCGAAGCCCTCCTTCACGAGGTCCACGTACCGCGCCGTGAGCGACACCTCCACGCGCACCTGCGGGTGCGCGCGCAGGAACGCGTCCGTCAGCCGCGCCAGGTCGGGCGCCAGGTCCACCGGCGCGGTCACCCGCACCGTCCCCCGCGGCTCCGCGCCGAGCGCCGCCGCCTCCTCGCTCGCCTCGCGCAGCCCGGCCAGCGCGTCGCGGGTCCGCTCGTAGTAGGCGCGGCCCGCGTCGGTGAGGCTGAGCCGGCGGGTGGTCCGCTGCAGCAGGCGGATGCCCAGGTCGGCCTCGAGCGCCGCCACCGCGCGGCTCACCGACGACTTGCGCAGGCCCAGCGACGCCGCCGCGGCGGTGAAGCTGCCCGCCTCCACCACCTGCGCGAACACCGCGATCCGGTTCAGGTCCATCGTTGCTCCTCGCGCATCGGTCTTTCCCGACTTCACTATCTAGTCCACTCTCCCGCAACGGCCTAGCCTGCGCACCATGACCACCGTGACCGCCACCCCGACCGCCGCCGCGACGGCCCGCCGGCCCGAGCACCCCATCGACGCGCCGTTCCTCGCCCGCTGGTCGCCGCGGGCGTTCACCGACGAGGCGATCCCGCGCGACACGCTGCTCGGCCTGCTCGAGGCGGCGCGCTGGGCGCCCTCCGCCATGAACGCGCAGCCCTGGCGCTTCGCCTGGGCGCGCCGGGGCACGCCCGCGTTCGACCGCTTCCTGTCCGCGCTCGCGCCCGCGAACCAGGCCTGGGCGCGCAACGCCGCGGCGCTGGTGGCGGTGGCGTCCCGCGAGGCCATGGAGCTGCCCGGCCGCCCGGGTCCGGTGCCGAACGCCAGCCACGCCTTCGACGCCGGCGCGGCGTGGGCGCAGCTCGCGCTCCAGGCGCAGCGCTGGGGCTGGGCCACCCATGCCATGGGCGGCTTCGACGCGGCCCGCGCCCGCGAGGCGCTGGCGCTGCCGGACGGCCTCGCGCTGCACGCGTTCGTGGCGATCGGCCGCCGCGGCGACGCGGCCGCGCTCCCGGAGGCGCTGCGCGCGCGTGAGCGCCCCAGCGACCGGCTCCCGCTCTCCGCGCTCGCGTTCGAGGGCGGGTTCGAGGGCGCCGGCACGTAAGCGGCCTTTGACGCGCGGCGATCGGGCGGCGTCTCGCGCACGATTTGCCGCGCGACCGATCGCCATGGGTCGGAGCCTCCGCGAAGTCGGCGGTCGCCGCCGACCCACTGCGACACCACGCCGCGAAAAGCGCGCGCGCGTTGACGTAAATCAAGATCACGCTGGCCCCGACGGGACTATCAAGGCGATAGTCCAACCTATGGGTGCGGTCGAATGCGCGCCTCAAGGAGCCAGACGCAATGATCCGACGGACACTGCTGCTCGCGGCGCTCGGCCTCTCGGTCGTCGCCTGCGAGGGCGCGAAGGGCCCTGCCGGCGCCCCCGGGCGCGACGGCACGAACGGGCAGGACGGTCAGGACGGCAGCAACGGCACGTCCTGCACGGTCACCGACAACCACGACGGCACCCACACCATCACCTGCACCGACGGCACGTCGGTGACCGTGTCGAACGGCGCGACCGGCGGGAACGTCGCGATCAGCGACTTCCACGGCGCCGCGTTCCTGAAGTCGAGCGGCGAGTACGCCACCGGCAAGTTCGACGTGAAGGTCGCCATCACCGGCGCGACCGCGGCGGCCGACGGCACCCTGACGGTGAACTTCACCGCCGCGACCCCCGGCGCCGGCGGGCAGCCGGTCCCGGGCATCGCGGCGATCACGGCCGACGTGGCGAAGCTCGTCCCCGGCACCGCCACCGAGCGCGCCTCGCGCTTCGTGCCGTACATCACGCGCATCGAGACCGCCACCGCCGGCGACTGGCCGAACCCGGCCGGCACCACCGCGGTCCAGGGCAACACCGAGGGCAACGGCGCGCTCACCGATCACGGTGACGGCAGCTACACCTACGTGTTCGCCACGAACCTCGCGGCCGCGACCACCGAGGGCGCGCCGGTCGGCTACCAGCGCAACCTGCTGCACCGCGTCTCGGTGATGATCGGCGGCCACGACGGGCCCACCGGCGAGGCCTCCTTCGACTTCGTGCCGGACGGCTCCGCGATCACCACCACCCGCAACATCGTCCAGACCGCCGCGTGCAAGGCCTGCCACGGCGAGGAGTTCCACGGCCACGGCGGCAACCGCCTCTCGGTCGAGAACTGCGCCACCTGCCACGTGCCCGGCACCACCGACGCGAACGGCGGCCAGAGCCTCGACCTGGCGGTCATGATCCACAAGATCCACGCGGGCGGCGAGCTGGCCAGCCTGCCCGGCGCGGACGGCAAGATCTGGGACGACCCGAGCACGGCGGCGGACGAGTCCGCCGACAACGGCGAGTACGCGATCTGGGGCTACCGGAACACCAAGCACGAATGGTGGAAGGCCGAGTTCCCGGCCGTGCTCGCGAACTGCCAGAAGTGCCACACCGGCACCGGCGCGCAGGTGGACAACTGGAAGACGAACCCCACCCGGCAGGCGTGCGGCTCCTGCCACGACACGGTGGACTTCGCCACCGGCGCGAACCACGCCGGCGGCGCGCAGGCGGACGACTCCGGCTGCGCCACCTGCCACGGCGCCACCACCGGCTGGGCGCCCATCGTGCCCGCCCACGACTGGACCACCAAGGACCCGCGCAACGTCCCCGAGTTCGACGCGGCGCTGTCGCTGTCCGCCCCGGCGAACGGCAAGTACTACGTGGCCGGCGAGGCGCCGGTCGTCACGCTGGTCCTGAAGGACAAGGCCACCGGGACGCCCATCGATCACGACCTCGTCACCGGCGCGGCGCTCGGGTGCCTCCCCACCGGCTGCCCGGCCCCGACCAGCGCCACCACGTTCGCGAACACGGCGTTCTTCGTGAGCGGCCCGCGCGCCACGCGCAACCCGGTGCTCACCAGCACCGCGCGCGCCAAGATCGAGGTCGCCGCGCCCGCCTCCTGGGACCTGTCCGGCGGCGCCGCGCTGGCGCTCAAGGTGGACAGCGGCCGAGACGTCACGATGTACAACCAGACCGGCGGTGACTTCGTCGCGTCCGGGACGATCTCGGTGACCGTGCCCGCGTCGGCGTTCGCGAACCCCGCCGCGGCGACGCCCGCGGAGCTGGCCGCCGGCCTGAACGCCATCCCGGCCTTCAGCCGCCGCGCCATCGCCTACGTCGAGGCCGGCCGGTTCGGGATCCGCAGCCGCAACCTGGGCCGCCTCTACGCGATCCAGCTCGATCCCAGCGCGGTGACGGCCGCGGTGTTCGCGGGCGACACGGCCCTGAAGCTGCCGGGCGGCTACTACCCGTCCAACACGCTCGCGTTCAACGCCGCGCCCGGCGCCGCGAACGACCGCAAGGTGACCCGCACCGCCGGGTCGATCACCTACCAGCTCGATCCGGTGGACGACCTCACCCCCGGCACCTACGTCGCGAGCGTCGAGATCTCGCGGCTCGGGCGCGTGAGCGAGACCAACTACCGCACGCCGACGGTGGCGAAGGTCGCGTTCCAGGTGAAGACCGCGGCGGTGGAGAAGCCGATCGCGAGCAACTGCAACTCCTGCCACCAGAGCGCCGACGGCCGGGGCTTCGTCCTCGACTTCTCGCGCCACAACAAGATCTTCTCCGACGACGCCGTGGACCAGTGCGGCGCCTGCCACGACTACCAGCCCGGCTCCGCCACCGGCGCCTGGCTCGGCGGTCACCCCATCTCGAAGCGCGTCCACGCCGTGCACTTCGGGTCGAGCCTGTTCACCCCGCTCGCCACCGTCGCCTACTCCAACGGCGACCCGGTCGCGGGCCGGAACTGGGACATCACGTTCCCGCAGGACGTCCGGAACTGCCAGGCGTGCCACCCCGACGGCACGTCGAGCGGCACCTGGGCCGCGCGCCCGAACCGGCTCGCCTGCGGCGGCTGCCACGACGGCGATGCGGCCAAGGCGCACATGGCGCTGCAGACGCTCGACCCGACCCCGGCCAACCCGTGGAGCGGTGACGAGCAGGAGTCCTGTCAGGCCTGCCACTAGGCCCGGCGACGGCTGAACCCCGGGCCCGGCGAGGCGGCTTCGGCCGCCCGCCGGGCCCTTCCCTTTTCCGCGCCGGCGCGGCGGGCCCGCTAGAGCGCGTCCTCGCCGCGATCGCCGGTGCGGATGCGGACCGCGTCGTCCACCGGCGTGACGAAGATCTTCCCGTCGCCGATCCGGCCGGTCCGCACCCAGGCCTCGAGCTCGGCGACGAGGCGCGGCACGAGCGGGTCCGGGACGACCAGCTCGATCCGCAGCTTCGGGACGAGCTCGACGGTGTACTCGGCGCCGCGGTAGAGCTCGACGTGCCCGCGCTGCCGCCCGAAGCCGCGCGCCTCGGAGACCGTCATCCCCGAGATCCACGGGTGGGCCAGCGCGGCGCGCACCTGCTCGACGCGCGACGGCCGGATGATCGCCTCGATCCGCTTCATGGACACCTCCGCGCGAGCGCAGGTGCAATCACCGTGCGTGCACTGCGCGCGCTGCGGGCCGCGCCCGCGCGCCCGGACCGCCTCGCCGCGCCGCCTCCCCGTGCACCGGGCTGCTCGCCCTCGCGGCAGCAGCCCCGGCCGGAGGGCGCGATCGCGCCGGAAACCGCCTGGAACCGGCCTCGGCGGGTTCCGGTACGCGCGCTGCAGAGGCGCCTCCCGTCCCATCCAACGCGACCGCGTGCGGCCGCCCACAGCACGGGAGAACTCCGCCGATGAAGAAGCTCCGAGCCTTGCTCCTCCTCGCAGCGCTGGCCGCCCCGGCCGCGCTGCTCCTCCACGCCCCGGCCGCGCGCGCCGACGACGCCGCCGCGGCGGCGCCGGTCGCGTTCACGCAGGGCATGGCCGACGCCATCGCCGCCCAGAAGGTCGGGCTCGACACGATCTGGGTGATGATCGCGGCGTTCCTGGTCTTCTTCATGAACCTCGGCTTCGCGCTGGTCGAGTCCGGCTTCTGCCGCGCGAAGAACACCGTGAACATCCTGTTCAAGAACTTCGTGGTGTTCGCGATCTCGTCGCTCGCGTTCCTGGTGATCGGGTACGGCCTGATGTTCGGGGACGGCAACCCGTTCTTCGGCACGAGCGGGCTCCTGTTCGCGTCCGGCGCGGACAACAGCCCCGCGCTCGGCGACGCGTACCAGGGCGTCTACCACGCGCTCAACTGGACCGGCGTGCCGCTGTGGGCGAAGTTCTTCTTCCAGCTCGTGTTCGCCGGCACCGCCGCCACCATCGTGTCCGGCGCGGTCGCCGAGCGGATCAAGTTCAAGGCCTTCATCGTCTTCACGCTGTTCCTGGTGGGCGTGGTCTACCCGGTCGGCGGCCACATGATCTGGGGCGGCGGCTGGCTCGCCAGCAAGGGCTTCCTCGACTTCGCCGGCTCGACGGTGGTGCACTCGATCGGCGGCTGGGCGGCGCTCGCCGGCATCCTCGTGCTCGGGCCGCGCCTCGGGAAGTACGGCCCCGGCAAGCAGATCAACGTCATCCCCGGCCACAACATGACGAGCGCCGCCATCGGCGTGTTCGTGCTGTGGTTCGGCTGGTTCGGCTTCAACCCCGGCTCGACCATGGCGGCGGACGGCGCGTCCATCGCGCACATCGCCACCACCACCAACGTGGCCGCCGCGGCGGGCACCGTCTCCTCCATGCTCGCGGCCTGGATCTTCCTGAAGAAGCCGGACTTCGGGATCACGCTGAACGGCTGCCTGGCGGGCCTGGTGGCCATCACGGCCGGCTGCGCGTTCGTGAGCGTGCTGAGCTCGCTCGTCATCGGCCTCGTCGCCGGGGTGCTGGTGGTCGCGGCGGTGGTGTTCTTCGACCGGATCCGCGTGGACGACCCGGTGGGCGCGACCGCGGTGCACCTCGCGAACGGCGTCTTCGGCACGATCGCGCTCGGCCTGTTCGCGGATCCCACCGTCGCGCCGTGCGCGGCGGTCGCGAAGCCCGGCCTGTTCCTGGGTGGCGGCATGGCGCAGCTCGGCCCGCAGCTCCTGGGCGTCGGGGTGGTGGCGGTGTCCGTGTTCACGCTGTCGCTGGCGGCCTGGTACGTGACGAAGCTCCTGTCCGGCGGGATCCGCGTGACGGCCGAGGAGGAGCTGGAGGGCCTGGACGTCGGCGAGCACGGCAACTCCGCCTACCCGGAGTTCCAGATCCGCTCGGGCGGCGCGTTCGGCGGCACCGCGTCTCACGACGGCGCGCCGGTCGCGGTCGCGGCGGTCGGCAAGACGACCCCGGCCTACTGACCTGGGGCGGGGGGAACGGACGCGAGGCGGGGCCCGTCGCACGGCGGGTCCCGCCTCCGCGCATCCGGGCCGCGGCGCGCTACCGCGGGGGCAGCGCGGCGCGAAGCGTCCGGGCGCGCGGCGAGAGCGCCTCCTCCGGCTCCGCCTCCACCGCGGCGCGGGACTCCGCGTCGAGCGGTGCGCCACGGCCGGCGGCCTCCAGCCACAGCTCCACCGCGCGCCGGCGCCACCCCGCCTCCAGCGGATCGGCCTGCTCCCGCGCGATCTCCGCGCGCTCCAGGCACAGCCGCGCGAGGACCAGCAGCCGCTCCGGCTCCGCCACCAGCGCGGCCGCGGTGGCCGACTCCACCGAGGCGACCATCCGCAGGTCGATGCCGACGAGGCCGGTGGCGGTGGACTCGAGCTGCTGCACCGCCTGCTCGTGCGCGCCGGCCCGGCGGAGCTTCAGCACCCCGGCGAGCGCCCAGCCGAGCTGCTCCAGCATGCGCTGGATGAAGTCGCGGCGGAGCGTCATGTCCCCTCCCGGCCCGCCACGTCGCGGGCCTCGCCCTGCCCCGCCGCCGGCGGCGGCGCGCCACCGGGGCCCGCCCACCGCGCCGGTCGCGCCTCCAGCCCCTGCACCAGCCGCTCGGCCCCGAGCGACGCCGCCCAGGCGCCGAGCCGCTCGCGCGAGAGCCCGGGCCAGCGCAGCGCCTCGAGCCCCTCGGCCAGCGGCGCGTCGGTGACAAGCGTCGCGAGCCGCCGGTACAGCAGCGCCGCCTCGCGCCCCTCCTCCAGCGCCCGGGCCAGCTTCGCCGCGCCGCGCACGCCCGCCGGCCAGCGCGCCGGGTCGGCCGGGACGTCCTCCAGGTGCCCGTACACGGCGAGCAGCGCCGACGCGGTGCGCTCGCCGAAGCCGGGCAGCCCCGGGATCCCGTCCGCGGTGTCCCCCACCAGCGCCAGCCAGTCGGGGACGCTCTCCGGCTGGATGCCGCGGCGCGCGAGCAGCGCCGCCTCGTCGGTCTCGCGCCCGCGCATGCGATCCACCTGGACCACCCGCCGCCCGCGGAGGCACTGACCGAGGTCCTTGTCCGGGGTGAGGATCCGCACCTGCTCCACCTCGTCGCGGAAGCGGGCCGCCGCGGTGGCGAGCGCGTCGTCGGCCTCCAGCGCGTCCATCGACCACACCACCAGCCCGAGCGCCCGGGCGGCCTCCTCCGCGGCCTCGAGCTGCGCGAGCAGCTCGGGCTCGACGCCCTCCTCGCTCTTGTAGCCGGCCCACAGGTCGTTGCGGAACGAGCGGATGGGCCGGTCGAACGCCACCGCCACGTGCGTCACCGCCTCACCGGCCTCGTGCAGCAGCGCCAGGAGCGAGGCGGCCATCCCGAGCGTCGCCTTCACCTCGCGGCCGTCGGGCGCCCGGTGGCCCGGCCGCCCCGAGAAGTGCGCGCGGAACAGCTCGTAGGTGCCGTCCACCAGGTGGAGCCTCATGGCGCGAAGTATACGCTCCGCGAACCCGCGCCCGGGGCGTGCGCGCGCCGCCGCGCCCTGGCTGGTACCTGCGTGGCCCGCACCCCGCGCGTGCGCCCCCGATGCGCGGTGGCCTCCCGGACCGTCTGGGTCCAGCCTGTCGGGACGCGCCGCCGACGGCGCCAGGAGACGACACATGGACTTCGAGCAGGAGGTCGCGGCCCTGCGCCGCTGGTTCGAGAGCCCACGGTTCGCGGGCATCCGGCGCATCCACACCGCCCGCGAGGTGATGGAGCAGCGCGGCACGATCCGCCAGGACTACCCGGTGGCGCGGGAGGCCGCCGAGGCGTTCCACGCGCGCCTGCGCGAGCTGTTCCAGCAGCGGCGCTGCATCACCACGTTCGGCCCCTACTCGCCCGGGCAGGCCGTGGCCATGAAGAAGATGGGCATCGAGGCCATCTACCTGGGCGGCTGGGCCACCTCGGCCAAGGGCTCGGTGCAGGAGGACCCCGGCCCCGACCTCGCCAGCTACCCGCTCAGCCAGGTGCCCGACGAGGCGGCGCCCATCGTGCGCGCGCTGCTCACGGCGGACCGGAACCAGCACCACGCCCGCTCGCGCATGACCGAGGAGCAGCGGCGCGCCACCCCGGCGGTGGACTTCCGGCCGTTCATCATCGCCGACGCCGACACCGGCCACGGCGGCGACGCGCAGGTGCGCAACCTCGTCCGCCGCTTCGTCGAGGTCGGGGTGCCCGGCTACCACATCGAGGACCAGAAGCCGGGCGTGAAGAAGTGCGGGCACCAGGGCGGCAAGGTGCTGGTCGCCGAGGACGAGCAGCTGAAGCGCCTCTCCGCGGCGCGGTTCCAGCTCGACCTCATGGGCGTGCCCGGGATCGTGGTGGCGCGCACCGACGCGGAGTCGGCCACGCTGCTCGACGGCCGCGGCGACGAGCGCGACCAGCCGTTCATCCTGGGCGCGAGCAACCTCGCGGTCCCGGCGTTCCGCGCGGCGTTCCTGGCGATCCTGCGCCGGTTCCGCCGCGCCGGCGTGGAGGAGCTCTCCGGCCACGAGCTGTACGCGGTGTGCGACGAGGAGTACGCGGCCGCCGACGCCTGGCTGGAGCGGACCGGCTTCGACAAGGCCATCGCCGCCGCCGCCGCCGAGCACCAGCGCGGCGCGCTCGCGGTGGACGCCGCGCTCGACCGGGTGTTCGACCGGTTCGTGGACGCGTGGCAGCAGGAGGCCGGCGTCTGCACCTACGCCGAGGCGGTGGCGCAGGCGATCGCGTTCCGCGAGCACGAGGGCGAGCACCCGACCATGCGGCGGGACGAGTGGATGGCGTTCGCAGCGCGCGCGCCGTTCTACCGGGCGCGCGAGAAGGCGCGCGCCATGGGGATCGACACGCCCTGGGACTGCGAGCACGCCAAGACGCCGGACGGCTACTACCAGGTGCGCGGCGGCATCGACTATGCCATCCAGAAGTCGCTCGCGGCGGCGCCGTTCGCCGACCTGCTCTGGATGGAGACCAAGACGGCCGACCTCGCCGACGCGCGGCGCTTCGCCGACGCCATCCACGCGGTCCACCCGGACAAGATGCTCGCCTACAACCTGTCCCCGTCGTTCAACTGGGACACGACCGGCATGGACGACGAGCAGATGCGCCGCTTCCCCGAGGAGCTCGGCAAGCTCGGGTACGTCTTCGACTTCATCACCTACGGCGGCCACCAGATCGACGGGCTGGCGGCGGAGGAGTTCGCGACGGCGCTGCGCGAGGACGGCATGCTGGCGCTGGCGCGGCTGCAGCGGAAGTTCCGCCTGCTCGAGTCGGGCTACCGGACGCCGCAGACGCTGGTGGGCGGACCGCGCCTCGACGCGGCGCTCATGGCCGTCTCCGGCCGCACCGCCACCACCAAGGCCATGGGCCAGGGCTCGACCCAGCACCAGCACCTGGTCCAGACCGAGGTGCCGCCGCGGCTGCTGGAGGACTGGCTCGACCTTTGGCGCGAGCGGCACGGCGTCCAGGGCAAGCTGCGCGCGGCGCTCCGGCCGGTCACCGCGGGCTCCGACCTGCTCGAGCTGGTGGTCACCTCGGCCGACGGCGAGCGGAAGCTCGACGTCACCTTCGCGAGCATCACCGACCGGCGCGGGCGCAGCATCCTGTCGGTCCGCGACCAGAACACGCACGACCTGGCGCTGCGGCGCAAGCGGCTCATGACGCTCGCGCAGCTGTTCCTGTTCCACCGCTACCGGGTGGACTCGGCGCACTACGTCACGCCCACCGAGGACAACCAGCGGCAGGCGGAGGGCATGAAGGCGCTCGGGCTGTTCCGCTCGGTGGCGCAGGAGGTCGGTGCGATCATCGTCGCCGACGTGGACCGGGCGCGGGTGAAGGCGCTCGCCGCGCGGGACCACGTGGCGCTGAAGGCGCTCCTCGGCGCCTGACGCCCGCCCCTGCGCGGGGCGCCCCGACCGGCGCGTTGCGGCGCCGGGTCACGTCCACCATGCGTGAGCCTCGCTTCCCCGAGGCCCGCATGCCGCTCGTGACCTTCACCGCGACGCTCCGGCGCCACCTCGACGCGCCGCCCGCCGAGGTGCCGGGCGGGACCGTCCGCGAGGCGCTCGAGGCGGCGTTCCGCGGCAACCCGCGCCTGCGCGGCTACGTGCTCGACGACCAGGGCCGCCTGCGCAAGCACGTGGCCGTGTTCGTGGACGGCGCGCTGGTGATCGACCGCGACGGCCTCGCCGACCCGGTGCGCCCCGGGAGCGGCATCCACGTCATGCAGGCGCTCTCGGGAGGGTGAGGCATGGGCACGAGCGATCGGCTGAGCGTCGCCACGCGCAAGGGGCTGTTCCTGCTGGAGCGGGGCGCGCGCGGCTGGGAGATCGAGCGCTGCGCGTTCCTCGGGGATCCGGTCAGCCTGGTGCTCGACGATCCGCGCGACGGGACGCTCTACGCCGCGCTGGCGCTCGGCCACTTCGGCGTGAAGCTGCACCGCTCCGACGACCGCGGCCGGACCTGGACCGAGCTCCCCGCCCCCGCGTTCCCGCCCGAGCCCGGGGGCGCGAGCGACGCGCCCAGCGTGCAGCAGATCTGGGCGCTCGAGCCCGCCGGCCCGGACCGGCCCGGCGCACTGTGGGCCGGGACCATCCCCGCGGCGCTGTTCCGCTCCGGCGATCGCGGCGCGTCCTGGACGCTGGTCCGCGGCCTGTCCGACCGCCCCGAGCGCAAGGACTGGGGCGGCGGCGGCTACGACCAGCCCGGCCTGCACTCGATCGCGGTGGATCCGCGCGACCCGCGGCGGCTCCTGTGCGCGATCTCCACCGGCGGCGTCTGGGGCACCGCCGACGACGGCGAGACCTGGGCGCTGCGCGCCACCGGCATGTACGCAGAGTACATGCCGCCCGAGCGCCGCGAGGATCCCAACGCGCAGGACGTCCACCGCCTGGTCCAGGCCCCCACCGCGCCGGAGCGCCTGTACGCGCAGCACCACAACGGCGTGTTCCGCAGCGCCGACGGCGGCGAGCGGTGGACGGAGATCACCGCCATCCGGCCCTCCAAGTTCGGCTTCGCGCTGGCGGTGCACCCGCGGGATCCGCGCACCGCCTGGTTCGTGCCGGCGGTGAAGGACGAGCGGCGCGTGCCGGTGGACGGGAAGCTGGTGGTGGCGCGCACGCGCGATGGAGGCGACACGTTCGAGGTGCTGCGCGACGGGCTCCCGCAGGACCACGCGTACGACCTCGTGTACCGCCACGGGCTGGCGGTGGACGCGGGCGGCGACCGGCTGGCGATGGGCTCGACCACCGGCGGGCTATGGATCTCCGAGGACGGCGGCGATCGCTGGGTGCAGCACCCCGCGAGGCTGCCGCCCATCTATCAGGTCGCCTTCGGGCAGGTCGCCCTCGGGTAGGTCGCCTTCGCGAGGTCGCCCCGGTCGGACGGCCCTCGCGGCGAGCCCGGCCGACAGGCGCCTTGCGGGCAGTTCTTCCCCGAGTCCACGCGCCACGCGAGGGCGGGGCTGCACCTGCGCCTTTGGCGCGCCGGCCTGCGCTGCGAGCGCCCGCCTGGCCGCCGCGCGCAGCGCGACGCTTTCGCCCCTCGCGGCCGTTTCGACGCGGCGCCGTCTCGCGCATGCACCGGCGCGACGCCGGCCGGGCGCACCAGTGCGCCGCGCGGCCGGGGGAGGCAGCCATGGCGTTCGACGTGATCGTGGTCGGCGGCGGGATCGGCGGCGCGGCGCTCGCGGGCGCGCTCCCCCGCGGCGGGCGTGAGGTGCTGGTGCTCGAGCGCGAGACCCGGTTCCGGGATCGGGTCCGCGGGGAGAACCTGCTGCCCTGGGGTGTCGCGGCGGCGCGCCGCCTGGGGATCGATCGCGACCTCGTCGGCGCGGGCGGGATCCTCGTCCCCTGGTTCACGAACTACGCGGGCGGGCAGGTGGTCCGGCGGCGGCACCTGCCGTCCACCACGCCCGGCGCGGACCCGGCGCTGGACGCCTACCACCCGGCCATGCAGGAGGCGCTGCTGGCGCGCGCCGCGGCGCGCGGCGCCACGGTCCGGCGCGGCGCGACGGTGGTGGCCCTGGCGTGCGCCGACGATCGGCCGCCCGCGGTCACCTGGACCGAGGGCGGCGTGCGCCGGACGGAGGTGGCCCCGGTGCTGGTCGCGGCGGACGGGCGCGACTCGCGCGCGCGGGCCTGGGCCGGCTTCGACGTCCGGCGCGAGCCCGAGCTGCTCGAGATCGCCGGCGTGCTCGTGGAGGCGTCGGCCGCGCCCGAGGACTCGATCCACCTCGCGTTCGGCGACGGGATCGCGATGCTGCTCGGCCCGCTCGGCGGCGGCCGTGCCCGCCTGTACTTCGTCTCCCCGGCCGCGGCGGGCCGCCCGGGCCTGACCGGCGACCGCCGCTTCGGGGCGTTCGTCGAGGCCTGCCGCGCGACCGGCGTGCCCGCGGCGTGGCTGGCGCGCGTCCGGCAGGCGGGGCCGCTGGCGCAGTTCTCCGGGGCCGAGCGCTGGGTGGACCACCCGTGCCGTGACGGCGTGGCGCTGATCGGAGATGCGGCCGCGTCCTCGGATCCGAGCTGGGGCTGCGGCCTCGCGCTCACGCTGGTGGACGCGGAGCGGCTCGCGGCCGCGCTCGGCGCGGGCGGCTCCGACGCCGAGGCGCTCGAGCGCTGGGCCGGCGAGCACGACGCGTACGCGGGCGCGCTCCGGCGCATCCTCGACGCCATGGACCGGCTGGTCTGGACGCCCGGGCCCGAGGCGGCGGCGCGGCGCGCGCGGGTGCTGCCGCGCCTGCTCGCCGGCGATCCCGCCCTGCCGGATCCGGTGGGGCTGGGGCCGTTCGGCCCGTGCGACGCGGCGGCGATCGCGGCGCTGCTCGACGAGCCGGAGCCGCAGGCGCAGCTCGGGCTGGCGTAGCGCCCCCCCCTGAACGAAGCGGCCCCGACCGCCTGGCGGCGATCGGGGCCCGGGTCCTGCTCCGCGGCGAGGCCGCGGCGGTCGCTACTTCAGCGTGGCGACCAGGTCCTTCACGGCCTTGACGGACTTGTCCATCATGGCCTGCTCCTCGGCGTTCAGCTTGAGCTGGAGGACGCGCTCCGCGCCGCCCGCGCCGATCACCACCGGCACGCCGACGTAGAGGCCGTCCACGCCGAACTCGCCCTTCAGGAAGGCGCAGGTCGGGAGCACGCGCTTCTGGTCCTTCAGGAACGACTCTGCCATCGCGATGGCGCTGGAGGCCGGCGAGTAGAACGCGCTGCCGGTCTTGAGGAGCGCGACCACCTCGCCGCCCGCGCCGCGGGTCCGCTTCACCATCGCGGCCATCACCTCGGCGGCCTTGGCGGCGCCGTACTTCTGCTCGAGCAGCTCCATCACCGGGACGCCGCAGACGCTGGTGTAGCGGACCAGCGGCACCATGTCGTCGCCGTGGCCGCCCAGGGTGACCGCGGTGACGTCCTTGACGGAGACGCCCAGCTCCCACGCGATGAACGCGGCGAAGCGGGCCGAGTCGAGCACGCCGGCCTGGCCGACCACGCGGCTGTGCGGGAACCCCGTGATGCGCTGGCAGAGCGTCACCATCGCGTCGAGCGGGTTCGAGATCACGATGACGAAGGCGTTCGGGGCGTACTGCTTGATGCCCTCGGCCACGGTCGTCATGATCTTCGAGTTCACCGCGATGAGGTCGTCACGGCTCATGCCCGGCTTGCGGGGCAGGCCGGCGGTGACGATCACGACGTCCGCGCCCTTGATGTCCTCGTAGGTGTTCGTGCCCTTGAGGCTGACGTCGAAGCCGTCGACCGGCGCGGCCTCGGCGATGTCCAGCGTCTTCCCCTGCGGCAGCCCCTCGACGATGTCGAAGAGGACCACGTCGCCCAGCTCGCGGAGCGCCGCGAGCTGCGCCAGCACGCCGCCGATCTGCCCACCGCCGATCAGTGCAATCTTGGACCTGGCCATGTTCGTCTCCCTCGCCTGACTGGTTGGATTCCTGCAGTTACGCCATCGCGTCGATGATTGCGTTCAGCGTCGCGCTGGGACGCATCGCCTTCCCGGTCTTCACCGGATCCGGCCGGTAGTAACCGCCCATGTCCACCGGCTTGCCCTGGGCCGCGAGCAGCTCCTGGTCGATCTTCGCGGCGTTGTCCGCCAGCTGCTTCGCGAGCTTCGCGAAGCGGGCCTGCAGCTCCTTGTCCTTCGACTGCGCGGCGAGCGCCTCGGCCCAGTACAGCGCCAGGTAGAAGTGGCTGCCGCGGTTGTCGATCTGGCCGACCTTGCGGGCCGGGGACTTGTTGTTGTCGAGGAACTTGCCGATGGCCTGGTCGAGCGTCTCGGCGAGCACCGCCGCCTTGGCGTTGCCGCCGGCGCGGCCGATGTGCTCGAGCGACGCGCCCAGCGCGGAGAACTCACCCAGCGAGTCCCAGCGCAGGTAGCCCTCCTTCACGAACTGCTGGACGTGCTTGGGGGCCGAGCCGCCGGCGCCCGTCTCGAACAGCCCGCCGCCGGCGAGCAGCGGGACGATCGACAGCATCTTCGCGCTGGTGCCGATCTCGAGGATGGGGAACAGGTCGGTGAGGTAGTCGCGGAGCGCGTTGCCGGTCACCGAGATGGTGTCCTGGCCCTTGCGGATCCGCTCCAGCGAGTAGCGCATCGCCTCGACCGGCGCGAGGATCTTGATCTCCAGGCCGCGGGTGTCGTGGTCGTTCAGGTACTTCTGGACCTTCGCGATCATCTGCGCGTCGTGGGCGCGGTTCTTGTCCAGCCAGAACACCGCCGGCGTGCCGGTGGCGCGGGCGCGGTTCACCGCCAGCTTCACCCAGTCGCGGATCGGGATGTCCTTCGCCTGGCACATGCGGAAGATGTCGCCCGCCTCGACCGCCTGCTCGAGCAGCGTCGCGCCGGCGCCGTCCACCACCCGGATCTTGCCCTTGGCGCCCGCGATGAACGTCTTGTCGTGCGAGCCGTACTCCTCGGCCTTCTGCGCCATCAGGCCGACGTTCGGCACGTTGCCCATGGTGGCCGGGTCGAAGGCGCCGTGCTTGCGGCAGTCCTCGACGATCTCCTTGTAGATCGTGGCGTAGCAGCGATCCGGGATCACCGCCTTGGCGTCCTGCAGCTTGCCCTCGGCGTTCCACATCTTGCCGGACTCGCGGACCACCACCGGCATGGACGCGTCGATGATGATGTCGTTCGGCGCGTGCAGGTTGGTGATGCCCTTGTCCGAGTCCACCATCGCGAGCGCCGGGCGCTTCGCGTAGGTCGCCTTGATGTCGGCCTCGATCTCGGCCTTCTTCGCGGCCGGCAGGCCCTCGAGCCGCTTGTACAGGTCGCCCAGGCCGAGGTTCGGGTTCACGCCGAGCTGCTTGAACGTCTCGGCGTGCTTCGCGAACACGTCCTCGAAGAACACCGTCACCGCGTGCCCGAACATGACGGGGTCGGAGACCTTCATCATGGTGGCCTTGAGGTGCAGCGAGAACAGCACCCCCTGGCGCTTCGCGTCCTCGATCTGCTCCGCGTAGAACTTCCGGAGCGCGCGGACGTCCATGATGGTCGAGTCGATGACCTCGCCGTCGAGGAGCGGCGCGTCCTTCTTCAGCACCGTCACCGCGCCGTCCGGCGCCACGTGCTCGATGCGGAAGGTGGTGGCCTTCGCGACCGTGGTGGAGGTCTCGTGCCCGTAGAAGTCGTCCGCGGTCATGTGCGCGACGTGGGCCTTCGACTCCGGGTTCCACGCGCCCAGCTTGTGCGGGTGCTTCTTCGAGAACGCCTTCACCGAGAGCGGCGAGCGGCGGTCCGAGTTGCCCTCGCGGAGCACCGGGTTCACCGCGCTGCCCAGCACCTTGGCGTAGCGCGCCTGGACGGCCTTCTCGGCCTCGTCCTTGGGGGCCTCCGGGTAGTCCGGGACCGCGTAGCCCTTGCCCTGCAGCTCCTTGATCGCGTCCTTGAGCTGCGGGAGCGAGGCGCTGATGTTCGGGAGCTTGATGATGTTCGCGTCGGGGCTCTGGGTGAGCTCGCCGAGCTGCGCCAGGTAGTCCGGGATCCGCTGCGCCTCGGTGAGCTTCTCCGGGAACGCCGCGATGATGCGGCCGGAGAGCGAGATGTCACGCGTCTGGACGTCGACGCCGGTGCCCTTGGTGAAGGCCTGGACGATGGGCAGCAGCGAGTAGGTGGCGAGCGCCGGCGCTTCGTCGATTTCGGTCCAGATGATCGTGGAGGTCTTCGTCGTCATTTTCCCTCGTCCTTGGCTTGCGTGATCCTCGTCGTCGGCGACCACCACGGCAGCGCCGGCCCCGTCCCGAGTGAGGTGCCCGACATGCCACGATTCCTCACGCGAGATCAATGATGGAAGTCACGGATCTTTGGCCGGAAAGTGGACTGCCAACGTCTACGAACAGCCCCGCCGCGCCATGGATTCCGCGGGGCTCCGGCGGCGCCGGTGCGCCGTCCGTCGCGGCCCGTTCGGGCGCTCAGCCGCGCGCGCGCTCGGGGCGCCCTTTGGCCCGCTCTGCATACCACCCGGACCGGCTGCGCGGCGTCCCGACGGCCCGCCCCTCGGCGTCCGGCCGGGCGAGCAGGAGCTGGAACACGCTGATGCGCCCGAGCCGGAACCCGGCGGCGGAGGCGGCGAGGTAGAGCCGGTACAGGCGGGCCCGCCGCTCGCCCACCAGGCCGACCGCCTCCCCGTACCGCTCCTCCAGCCGCCCCAGCCAGGCGGCGAGCGTCTCCGCGTAGTGCTCCCGGAGGCACTCCAGGTCGCGCACCTCGAACCCGGCCAGCGCCGCCCGGGCGATCACCTCGGCGATCGGGACCAGCTCGCCGTCCGGGAACACGTAGCGCCAGATGAACCCGCCGCCGCGCTGCCCGGCCCAGGGCAGCGTCGGCCCCCGCCCGTCCACCGACGCGATGGCGTGGTTGAGGAACAGCCCCCCCGGCCGGAGCAGCCGGTGCACCGCCGCGAAGTACGCGTCGAGCCGGGCCCGCCCGACGTGCTCCATCATGCCGACGCTCGCCACCTTGTCGAAGGGCGCCTCGGGGCGGAGCGTCCGGTAGTCCTCCGACCGCACCGCGAGGTCCGCCCGCCCGCGCAGGCGCTCCGCGCGCGCCTCGGCGGTGCGGAGCTGGTGCTGGCTGAGCGTGATCCCGGTGGCGCGCGCGCCGTGGCGGACGGCCGCGTGCTCGATCAGCGCCCCCCACCCGCAGCCCACGTCGAGGAACCGCTCGCCGGGCGCGAGCGCGAGCTTGCGGCACACCAGCTCCAGCTTGGCGCGCTGCGCCTCCTCCAGCCCCTCCCCGCCGGTCGGAAAGTACGCGCACGAGTAGACGAGGTCCTCGCCCAGGAACAGCCGGTAGAACGCGTCGGAGACGTCGTAGTGGTGGCGCACCGCGTCGCGGTCGCGGCGCACGCTGTGCCGTCCCCCGTGCAGCCGGGCCTCGAGCGGCGCCGGACCGAGCGCGTGGAGCGCGCGGCGGGCCAGGGCGCCCGCGATGGCCGCGGCGAGCGCCGGGTGCGGCCGGGGGCCGGTCCACCGCGCCGCCGCCTCCACGAGCGCGATGGCGTCGCCCTCCAGCTCGATGCGGCCGTCGAGGATCGCCTCCGCGAGGCGCCGCTCCGCGGCCGGGGGCACGAGCGCGTCGAGCGCGGCGGGATCGCGCAGGAGCACCACACCGCGGACGCCCGCGTCGCGCGCCGGCGGGAGCAGCGTGCCGTCCCAGAGCCGGACCGCGAACGTGCGGGACTCGGAGTCGAACATCGCCGCGGCGACCCGGGCCGGGTCCATGGGGGGCAGCATACTCGAGCGAGTGGCCGGGCGAGGGGCGCCGGCGGGGGCGCCGCGGCGGAGGGGCGCCCCGCGGATGCCAGGCGCACCCGCGGTTCGCCCCCGAGCCGATCAGGCGTGTGGGCGAGCCTCCGGCCCGCGCGCCTCCGCGCCCGGCTGCGCGGTGGGCGACACGCCCAGCTGGCGCATCAGCCCGAGCGCGTCCCACTGCGTCCACTCCTCCGCCACCTTGCCCGAGCGGAACCGGGCGATGGTGATCCCCTCGACCGTGCAGCGCGCTCCGGTGGGCGCGATGCCGAGCAGCGCCGCGCGGTGGGTGCCGGTCATGCGCCAGTGCGTCGTGACCGAGTCACCTTCCGTGAACGACGCGAGGAGCGTGGGCTTCAGGTCCGGGAACGCGTCGCGGTACGCGCGGCACGTCTCCTTGGACTTGGCCAGATCGGCGTCGCCGTTCACCGGGTCGTGGCTCCGGTACCCTGCATCGCAGAGCTCGTCGAACACCTCGAGGTTCCCCTTCCCCCACGCCTCCTCGAACAGCCGCCGGTGAGACTGCTTGATGTCCACGGCCATGGTTCGTCCTTTCACCTCCCCGGAGATCGTCGACGGGGGAGGCGGTCCTGAGGTAGGGCGTCGTCGCGGGGCGCGCGCCGTGAACGGCCGCTGACCCCCGCGATGAAGGACAGGTGGGATCCGCCGTCGGAGGGCTCACTTCGGATCGCGCAGCATCACCAGCAGCATCCGCGTGCGCGAGACGGCGTCCACCGCGTGCGGCACGTTCGCCGGCATGCGCGTGAGGCTGCCCGCCGGCGCCTCGACCGGCTCCCCGCCGATCGTGAGGGTCAGGGCGCCCTCCAGCACGACCACCAGGGCGTCGAACGGCGAGGTGTGCTCGGTGAGCCCCTGCCCCGCGTCGAACGCGAACAGCGTGACGTTGCTCGTCCCCTTCTTGGCGAGCACGCGGCTGGCGATGCCGTGCTCGGCGTAGCCGAGCAGCTCGACGAAGCGGTGCGACACGGCGGGCGGCAGCAGGTCGTCCTTGGCCATCGGAGCTCCTCGCCCGCGTCGCGGCGCCGCCTCTCGGGAGGCGGCCGGGGCGTCATCGATCGTTTGCGTAGCAACGCTTGGCGTCACGCCGCACCTCGGGCGCTCCGTGCATGGTACGCCCCCGCCGGCCCGTTGCCACCTCCGCCGCAGGACGAACAGGAGAGCCCCTTCCCGCCGTCCCGTTCCCCCCGGAGGATGCATGCCGCTCACCCGCCGTTCCCGGATCGCCGCAGTCACACTCGCCACCGTCGCCGCCGCCTCGCTCGGCGCCGCCTCGCTCCAGGGCGGCAGCCGGGCCGCGGTGCGCGACATCACCGTCCACGAAGGGACCAACGTCGCGGTCACCGCCTCCCCCGACGGGCGCGACCTGGTCCTGGATCTCCAGGGCGTGCTCTGGTCGCTGCCGCGCGGCGGCGGGGAGGCGCGGCGCCTCACCGACGGGCTGCTCGAGCCCGCCCGCCCCGACTACTCGCCGCGCGGCGACCTGGTGGCGTTCCAGGCGTACGCGGGCGGGACGTTCCACATCTGGACCATGCGGCCCGACGGCACCGACGTGCGCCAGCTCACCTCGGGCCACGGCGACGACCGCGAGCCGCGCTTCTCGCCGGACGGGACGCGCATCGCGTTCTCCTCCGACCGCGCCTTCCAGGGCAGCTACGACGTGTGGGTGGCCGACGTGGCGACCGGCGCGCTGACGCGCTGGACCGAGGCGCCCGCCGACGAGTTCGAGCCGGCCTGGACGCCGGACGGCGGCGAGATCGCGTTCGTGAGCGGCGCCGGCTCGACCGGCACCGCCATCGAGGCGGTGGACGCGGCCGGCACCCGCCGCACGCTCGCGACCGCGCCCGCCGGCGCGCGCCTGAGCTCTCCGTCGATCTCCCCCGATGGCGCGCACCTCGCCTGGATCCAGTTCGCCGCGAACCGCAGCCGGCTCGTGGTGGACGGCGCGCCCGCCTCGCCGTTCGAGGACGTGTTCCCCTTCCCGGCCCACTGGCTGTCCCCGCGGACGCTCCTCTACACCGCCGACGGCGGCATCCGCGTGACCGATCTCGACGCCGGCACCAGCGAGCAGGTCGCGTTCCAGGCGACGTTCCGGCTGGTGCGCCCGGCCTGGGAGCGCAAGCGCTTCGACTTCGACCGCACCGCGCCGCGCCGGGCGCTCGGCATCGTCGCGCCGGCGCTGTCGCCCGACGGCACGCGGGTGGTGTTCCAGGCGCTGAACCGCCTGTGGCTGATGGACGTGGGCGGGGCGCCCCGCCCGCTCACCGAGGGCCCGTACTACGCGCAGGATCCGGCCTGGTCGCGCGACGGCACCCGCATCGCGTACGCCTCGGACAAGGGCGGCACCGCCGACCTGTACGTGCTCGACGTGGTCACCGGCGCGGAGCAGCGCGTGACCTCGCTGCCCGGCGCGGAGGTGGCGCCGGCGTGGTCGCCGGACGGCGGGCGGCTCGCGTTCCAGGACCAGGCGGGCGCCACGCACGTGCTCGATCTCGCCACCGGCGCGGTGCGCCAGGTGGTGGCGCCGCTGTTCGCACCGGGGCGCCCGACCTGGTCCGCGGACGGGCGCACGCTGGCGCTCGCCGCGCTGAAGCCATACACGCGCCGCTTCCGCGAGGGCACCAGCCAGATCCTCACCGTGGACGTGGAGTCCGGCGCGACGCGCTACCAGGAGGCGGCGCCGTTCGAGTCGCTGAGCACCCGCGGCGACGACGGCCCGGTGTGGTCGCCGGACGGGACCGCGCTCGCGTTCGTGATGCAGAGCACGCTGTGGGTCATGCCGGTGGACGCGTCCGGCCGCGCCGCCGGGCCGGCGGTGCGCATCACCTCCGAGCCCACCGACGCGCCCACCTGGAGCGGCGACTCCCGCCGCCTGCTCTACCTGTCGAGCGGCACGCTGCGGATGGTGGCCCGCGAGGGCGGCGCGCCGGCGACCGTGCCGGTCGAGCTGCGCTGGCGCCCGGAGCGTCCGGAGGGCACCGTGCTGGTGCACGCCGGGCGGCTGTGGGACGGCCGGGGGCCCGAGGTCCAGCACGACGTGGATCTGCTCGTCGCCGGCAACCGGATCCGCGCCATCCTCCCGCACCGCGCCGACGCCCACGCGCGCGCCGCCGCGCAGGGGCAGCGCGTGGTGGACGCGTCGGGGCTCACCGCCATCCCGGGCCTGTGGGAGTCGCACACGCACGAGTGGATCAGCGGCAAGTTCTACGGCGCACGGCTCGGCCGGCTGTGGCTGTCCTACGGCGTGACCTCGGCCCACTCGCTCGGCGATCCGGACTACCGCGCGGTGGAGACGCGCGAGGCCTACGCCTCGGGTGCCCGCGTCGGCCCGCGGTTCTTCGCGAGCGGCGAGGCGATCGACGGCGAGCGCGTCTACTACAACTTCATGCGCCCGACCACGACGGACGCGCAGCTCGACCTCGAGCTCGCGCGCGCCAAGGCGCTCGACTACGACATGGTGAAGACCTACGTCCGGATGAAGCACGAGTGGCAGGCGAAGGCCGTGCGCTTCGCGCACGAGGAGATGGGCGTGTGGGTCGGCTCGCACTACATGCTGCCCGGCATGTCGTACGGGATGGACGGCCAGACGCACGTGAGCGCCACCACCCGCCTCGGCTTCGCCTACACCCGCTCGTCGGGCGGGGTGAGCTACGGCGACGTGCGCACGCTGTTCGCGCGCTCCGGCATGTTCGACATCTCCACCACCTTCAACTCCTCGCTCTACGCCGAGGACCCGGCCATGGTGGACGACCCGCGCCTGCTCGCGCTCAACACGCCGTGGGACCAGGTGCTGCTGCGCGGGAAGCGCGACCGCGCGCTCACCACCGACCAGACCGTCAGCCTGGAGAGCCTGCGCCGGGAGGAGGAGACGCTCGCGGCGGTGCTGCGCGCCGGCGGCACCATGCTCGCCGGGACCGACTCGCCCATCGACAACGTCGCGACCGCGCTGCACCTCAACCTGCGGGCGCAGGTGAAGCTCGGCGGCCTGGCGCCCTGGGAGGCGCTGCGCACCGCCACCGCCCTGCCCGCCCGCGCGTTCGGGGTGGACGCGGACCTCGGGACGCTCGAGGCGGGCAAGCTCGCCGACGTGGTGTTCGTGCGCGGCGATCCGCTGGCCGACGTCGCCGACGCGGCCAACGTGGAGCTGGTGATGAAGAACGGCCGCCTCCACACGGTCGCGGAGCTGATGGCGCCGTTCACCGGCGGTGCCGCGGCGTCCGCCGTCGCGCACCGGCGGCTGCCGGCCGCGCCCGGGGTGGCGGTGACGCCGGCGCGGTGGTGGCACGATCCGGAGGCGATGGTCGAGGAGGACCACCGGTAGCGGCCCGGCGGGCGGGGCCCGCTCCGGCCTCACCGGCCGGCGGCGGGCTCCACCCCGGGGGTCCCGGCTCGCCGAGCCTCGCCGCGGGCCGGGACCGGGGCCGGCGCGGCCAGCGCCAGCAGGAGCGCGGCGGCGGACGCGGAGAACACCGAGTAGTCGAGCGGCGACTTCGGGCCGAACGAGATCCCCATGGCGGCGCCGAACACCGCCAGCAGGCCGGCGCTGGCGAGCGCCACCCAGCGCAGCCGCACGCCGGCGAGGAGCGCGAGGCCGAGCGTGGTCTCGGCCACGGTCGCCGCGCGCGCCAGGAACGGCGCGAGCGCCGCGGGCAGGAACGCGTTCACCTCGGCGGTGTAGCGCACGAACGCGTCGAAGTCGTTGTGCCCCCACAGCCCGAGCCGGCTGCCGACCGCCGACAGGAACGCCGCCGCCAGGGCCAGGCGCGCGTACACGATGGCCCAGCGGGCCGCGCGGCCGGTCATCGGTCGGCTCCGCGCCCGGCGAGCACGCCGCGGTAGAAGGCCGCGATGCCGGCCGTGGTGCTCCGCTCGGCCACCCCGCCCTGCGGGTCGAGCGTCTCCATGGCGCCGCGCACGGTCACGAAGACGACCACCGGCTCGTCGCCCACCGCCATCCAGCTGTCCACGTTCCCGGGCGGCTCGTACACGTAGCCGCCGGGGCCGACCACCTCGCCGGTGTCGAGCAGCTTCCGGTGGCCTGCCAGGTTGAGCGCGTGGACCTCGTCCTCGTGCCGGTGCCGCGGGACCAGGGTGCCGGGCTCCAGGCGGAGCAGCAGCGCGCGCGTGTCGCCGTCCGCCGAGCCGCGCAGGAGCTTCAGGGAGAAGCCGGGCGACACCTCGGCCCAGGGCAGGTGATCGGTTCCGTCCGGGTGGTTCGGTTCGTGGGTCATGCCCTCCAGGTAGCGGCCGCAGTGGCTCCCTCACAGGTCCACACTGGCGAAATCCAATGGATCCATTACCGTCCGGGAGCGTGGACCTGCACGTCTCCCTTCACCGCCGCGGCCGGCTCGCCGCCGACGCCTACCGCCAGCTCCGGGAGGCCATCCTGGACGGCCGCCTGCGCGCCGGCGACCGGCTGCCCGCCACCCGCGACCTGGCCCGGCGCCTGGACGTCTCGCGCAACACCGTGCTGCACGCGTACCAGCGGCTCGCGGCGGAAGGCTACCTGGTCGGCCGCGCGGGCGCGGGGACCTACGTGGCGGAAGGGGTCCGCGCCGGCGCCGCCGGCCGGCGCGCGCCGGTCGGCGCGGCGCTGCAGCCGCGCGCGGCCTGGGCGTCGATGCCCCCGCCGCCGGCTCCTCCCCCGCGTCCCGCGCCCTACGACTTCCAGGTCGGCGCGCCGGACCCGGCGCTGTTCCCGTGGGACGCCTGGCGCTGGCGGGTGTCGCGCCAGCTCCGCGGCCGGCGGGCGCGCGCGGGCTACCCGCCGCCCGAGGGCGATCCCGGCGCGCGCGCGGCGGTGGCGCGCCACCTGGGCGTGGCCCGCTCGGTGCGCGCCGGCGCGGAGGACGTGATCCTCACCTCCGGCGCGCAGCAGGCGCTCGACCTGGTGGGGCGGGTGCTGCTCGCGCCCGGCGATCGCGTCGCGCTCGAGGATCCGGGGTATCCGCCCGCCCGCGGCGCGTTCGAGGCGCTCGGCGCGCGCGCGGTGCCGGTGCGGGTGGACGCGGAGGGCCTGGTGGTGGAGGCGCTGCCCGCGGACGTGCGGCTCGTCTACGTCACGCCGTCGCACCAGTTCCCGCTGGGCATGCCCATGTCGCTGCGCCGGCGGCAGGCGCTGCTCGCCTGGAGCGAGCGGACCGGCGCGGCGATCGTCGAGGACGACTACGACAGCGAGTTCCGCTTCGACGGCCGGCCGCTCGAGCCTCTGCAGGCGCTGGATCGCCAGGGGCGCGTCGTCTACGTGGGCTCGCTCTCGAAGGTGCTGCTGCCGACGCTGCGGCTCGGGTTCCTGGTCGCCCCCGCCTCGCTCGTCCCGGCGCTGCGCGCCGCGAAGGCCCTGGCGGACTCCCACGGGCCGCTCGAGCTGCAGCGCGCCCTCGCCGAGCTGGTGGACGACGGGCTCCTGGCCCGCCACGTCCGCCGCGTGCTCCGGGTGTACCGGGAGCGCCGCGACCGGCTCGCCGCCGCCGTCGAGCGCCACCTCGCCGGCCGCGTGATCGCGCTCCCGGCCTCGGCTGGCCTGCACTGGAGCTTCCTCCTCGCCGACGCAGGCGCGGACGAGGCGGGGGTGGTCCGGCGCGCGCAGGCGCTGGGCGTGGCCGTCCAGCCGCTCGCGCCGTACCACGCGCGGCCGGGACGGCCCGGCTTCGCGCTCGGCTACGGGATCATCCCCGCGGCCCGGATCGACGAGGGCGTCCGCCGGCTGGCGGCGGCGCTGGAGCCGCCGCCCGCGGTGCGCGCGCGCCGGTGAGCCGCCCTATCCGCGCTCCGGCCCGCCGCGGTCGTGCCCGCGCCCGCCGCGATCGCCGCCGCGGTCACCGCCCCGATCGCCGCGGTCGGGTCCGCGATCGCCGCCGCGCTGCGGCGCGGGACCGGCGTCGCGCCCCGGCCCGCCGCGGTCGTACCGCGGGGCCGCGGCGCCGCCGCGCTCCTGCGGGCGACCGCCCTGGCCGGCGCGATCCGGCCCGCCGCCACGATCGTACCGCTGCTCCGGCTGCTGCCGCTGCCACCCGTCGGCGCGGCCGCCGGGACCGCCGGGGCCGCGCGCCGGCTGCGGCTCGCCGCGGCTCCAGCCCTGCGCGTCGTGCGGACGCGCGGCGGGACCGCCGCGGTGGCCCGGGCCCGGGCCCGGGTCGTGACGCTGCGAGAAGTCCTCCCGCGGCCGGTACCCGTAGCTCGTGCTCCGGATCGAGCGCTGCTGCTCGAGGGCGCGCGGGTAGCGATCGCCCGCGTAGCCGCGCTGATACCTCGGCAGCGGGGCCGGGCGCGGGACGGCGCGGCGATCCCACCGATCCCAGCCCGCGCGGCGGTGCTCCCAGTCGTGGCCGTAGTGGTGGCCCCAGCGCGGCGGCGCGGCGGCGTGCCAGCCGCGGAAGTACGGCGGCGGCGCCCGGTAGTATCGCACCGGAACGCGGAGCACGTAGGCAGGCACGTAGTACGGGTCCACCGCGTCCCACGGGCCGTCGTACCAGCTGCTCGCGTACCAGGTGTCGTCCGCGTACACCCAGTACAGCCCGTCGTAGAAGAAGTAGTTCGCCGGGAGGCGCGGGGCGTAATAGACCGGGTAGCCCGGCACCGCGACGAGCTCCGGGTACGCAGGCACGTTGATGCCGATGGAGACGCCGGGCGCCGTGATCCCGATGCCCACGCTGACCTGGGCGCGGGCGGGGGCCAGCGGGGCGAGCAGCAGCGCGAACGCGACGGGCAACCAGCGCATCTCGACCTCCTGTCGGAGCCGCGGCCCTCCAGCGGGCCAGACGAGCACCGATGGAGGGACGAACCGGCGAACCCGGGGATTCATGCCCCGCCGCGCGATCCCCGAGTTTCTCCGCGCCCCGGCCCCACACCGGCGCCGGGCGGCGCCGATGTGGTCCGGCGGATCGTCAGGCGCCGCCCGCCTGCGCGCCCTTGCCCCGCGCGGCGGCGAGCGGCCCCGCCGCCCAGGCGAGCCCGAGCGCCGCCGAGGCCGCCAGGAGGACCGTCGCGGCCGGGCCGCCGGTCGGCTTCATCGCCATGAGCGCGAGCACGCCCACGCCGAGCGCGGCGCGGAGCCGGAGCGAGGCGTCGAGCACGGGGCTCGCGAGCCGTGCGCGCAGCTCCGGCGTCAGCTCCGGCCCGCGCTCCTGCCGCACCGCCGGGCCGACCCGCTTCAGCCACCGCCCCGTCACCGCGCCGCCGAGCGCGCCCATCAGCACCATGCCGGCGAAGCCGCTCGCGATCCAGGGCGCGTGGCCCCAGACCGACACCGTCATCCAGATGCCCGAGGCGAGGATGGCGAGCATGGCGAGCTGGCCGAGCCGCCCCGGCAGCGCGAGCTGCCCGAGCCAGGTCCTCGCCTCGTCCACCGTGACGGCGCGCCGGAGCCTCGCGAGCGCCACCGCCTCGATCCCGCCGGCGACGCCGAGCAGCACCGCGCCGGCGACGTGGGCGAACACCGAGATGGGATAGATCCAGTCCATGATGATGATCTCCTCTCCGCCCCTCAGGGCTCGGTGCCCGAGGGGAGCTGCGGGTGGAGCGGCACGTTCACCGGCGCCTCCAGCTCGACCGGGCGCGCCGCGAGCGCCTCCTTCCGGTGGTCGCGCGCGATCAGCACGTAGATCGACGGGAGGAAGAGCAGCGTGAACGCGGTGCCGACCGTCATGCCCGCGACCAGCACCAGGCCGATGCTGTTGCGGGCGTGGGCGCCGGGGCCGGTCACGTAGGTGAGCGGGAGGTGCCCGAACACGGTGGCGAACGTGGTCATGAGGATGGGCCGCAGGCGCGTGACCGCCGCCTGCCGGACCGCCTCCACCTTCGAGAGCCCCTGCTCCTGGAGCTTGTTCGCGAACTCGACGATGAGGATGCCGTTCTTCGCGACCAGGCCCACCAGCGTCACCAGGCCCACCTGCGAGTAGACGTTGAGCGTGGTGGTCCAGCCGTCGGTGAAGAACGGCATCTGCGGGTTGGGCATCTTCAGGAACACCAGCGCGAGCGCGCCGAACATGCCGAGCGGCACCGAGCCGGCCAGGATCACCAGCGGGTCCCGGAAGCTGTTGAACTGGGCGGCCAGCACCAGGAAGATGAGCACGATGGCCAGCAGGAACGCGGGGAGGAACTTGTTCCCCTCGGTGCGGAGCTGGCGCGACTCGCCGGTGTAGTCGATCACGTACCCGGCGGGCAGGATCTTCCCGGCCTCGTCCTCCAGGTACGTGAGCGCCTCGTCGAGCGGGCGGATGGCGACGCCGCTCAGCTTCACCGCGTTGAGCTGCTGGAAGCGGTTCAGCGAGCGCGGCGTCACCTGGTCGCGGATCCGCGCGATGGACGCGAGCGGGATGAGCCGCCCGTCCGGCCCGGTGACGTGGATGTCCTCGAGCTGCTCGGGGTTGAGCCGCTCCGAGCGCAGCAGCTGCGGGATCACCTTGTAGCTGCGGCCGCCCACGTTGAAGCGGTTCACGTAGTTCCCGCCCACCGCGGAGCCCAGGTCCTGGCCGACGGTGCGCAGGTCGAGGCCGAGCTCCGCCACCTTCTCGCGATCGAGCTCGATCTCCGAGGACGGCTGGTCGATCTTGACGTCGATGAGCGGCGGGAACGCGAAGATGCCGCTCTTCGCCGCCTTCTCCTGGAGCTGCTGCGCGAACCCGAGGATCTCCTGGGTGTCGGCGGTGGAGGCGAGGACGATCTCCACCGGGAAGTTCCCGCCGCCGGGCAGCGCCGGGGGGAGGATCGCGAACGTCTGGATGCCGGGAATGACCGCGAGGCGCCCCTGCACCTCGTGCAGCACCTCGGCCGCCGTCCGGCTGCGCTCGGTCCAGGGCTTCAGCCCGACGCCCCAGAAGCCGCCGGTGGGCTGGGTGATCTGGAACGTGAACCCGGCCTCCGGCATCTCCATGAGCGAGCGGTTCACGGCCTTGGTGTTCGGCACGAGCTGCTCGAGCGTGGAGTTCGACGGGGTGTTCACGATCCCCATCACCACGCCCTGGTCCTCGGTGGGCGCGAGCTCGCGGGGCGCCATGGTGAACATGGCCCCGACCAGCAGGATGATGGCGACCCAGGCGGCGTAGATGGCGCCGCGCGCCTGCAGCGACTTCTCCAGGTGGCGCGCGTAGACGTCGCGCACCCGCTCGAAGCCGCGCTCCAGCAGGCGGGCCAGGCCCTTCGCCTCGCCGCCCTCGCGCAGCAGGTGCGCGGACATCATGGGCGAGAGCGTGAGCGCGACCACGCCGGAGATGGTCACCGCGCCGGCCAGCGTGAGCGCGAACTCGCGGAACAGCGAGCCGGTCAGGCCGCCCTGGAACGCGATGGGCGTGTACACCGCCGCGAGCGTGATGGTCATGGCGATCACCGGGCCGACCAGCTCCCGGACGCCGGCCAGCGCCGCCTCCATCCGCGTCTTCCCCTCGCGCAGGTGGCGCTCCACGTTCTCGACCACCACGATGGCGTCGTCCACCACCAGGCCGACCGAGAGCACGATCGCGAGCAGCGTGAGCAGGTTCAGGGTGAACCCGAACGCCTGCATCAGGAACACCGCGCCGACGAGCGACACCGGGATGGCCACCACCGGCACCAGCACCGAGCGGAGCGAGCCGAGGAACAGGAAGATGACGATCACCACGATGACCAGCGTCTCGGCCAGCGTGTGCTCGACGTCCTTGATGGCGTCCTGGATGTAGGCGGTCGCGTCGTACGCCACCACCGCCCTGATCTGCTCGGGGATCTGCGTCTGCATCGCGCCCATCTCGGTGCGCACGCGCTTGATCACGTCGAGCGAGTTCGCGTCGGGCAGCGCCCAGATGCCGACGAACACCGCGGTCTCGCCGGTGAAGTTCACCTCGGCGTCGTAGTCCTCCGCCCCGAGCGCCACGTCGGCCACGTCGCCCAGCCGGACGGTGGCGCCGTCGCGCTCGCGCACCACCATCTGCTGGAACTCGCGCACCGAGCGGAGGTCGGTGTTGGCGGTGAGATTCACCTGGACCAGCGAGCCCTTCGTCTGCCCGACCGCCGCCTGGTAGTTGTTGCGGGCGAGCGCCTCCCGCACCTGCGCCGGGCTGACGTTGAGCGCGGCCATGCGGTCCGGCCGCAGCCAGACGCGCATCGCGAAGGTGCGGGCGCCGAGGATGTCGGCCCGCTGCACGCCCTCGATGGACGAGAGGCGCGGCTGCACCACGCGGACCAGGTAGTCGGTGATCTCGTTCTGCTTCAGGAACCTGGACGAGAAGCTCAGGTACGCGGAGGCGAACTGGCTGTCGGCGGTCTCGATGCCGACCACCGGGACCTCCGCCTCGGGCGGCAGGTCGCCGCGCACCTGGTCGATCTTGGAGCCGATCTCCGCCAGGGCGCGGTTCGAGTCGTAGTTCAGCCGCAGGCGCGCCCGGATGATCGAGACGTTCTGCTTGCTCTCCGACTCCAGGTAGTCGATGCCGTCCGCGGAGGCGATGACGCGCTCGAGCGGCGTGGTGATGAAGCCGCGCACCAGCTCGGCGTTCGCGCCCACGTAGGTGGTGGTGACGGTGATCTGCGCGTTCTCGCTGCGCGGGTACTGCCGCACGTTCAGCGTGCGGATGGCCTGCAGGCCCGCGATGACGATGACGAGGTTGACGACGACCGCGATGACCGGGCGCCGGACGAACAGGTCGGTGAGCTTCATCTCAGTTCTCCGTCGGCTTCGGCGCGAGCTGCGCGCGCGGCGCCAGCGAGTCGTTCACCGCCACCGCGGCGCCGTTGCGCAGCTTGAAGACGCCGCTGCTGACCACGGTCTCCCCGCCCTTGAGACCGTCCAGCACCGCCACCAGGTCGCCGCGCCGCTCGCCGGTGCGGACGAACTGCTGGCGGGCCACCAGCGTCGGCTTGCCGTTCGCGTCCTTCTTCTGCTCGATCACGTAGACCGAGTCGCCGTAGGGGGCGAACATCACCGCGGTGGCGGGGATGGCGAGGACCTTGTGCTTGTCCGCCGACAGCACCGCCACGTTCACGAACATGCCGGGGCGGAGCCGCCCGTCCTTGTTCGGGAAGGTGGCGCGCACCCGCACGTTGCGGGTGACCGGGTCCACCTCGGGGTTCACGGTGGTGATCTCGCCGGTCCAGTCGGCGCGCGGGAACGTGTCCGTCCGCAGCCGCACCTTCTGCCCCGCCGCGAGGTCCACCAGCGCCTGCTGCGGCAGCCAGAAGTCCGCGTGGATGGGCGTCACCGACTGCAGCGACGCGATGGGGCTGCCCGGCGACACCACCTGGCCGAGCTCCACCTGGCGGATGGAGATGCGGCCGTCGAACGGCGCGCGGATGGTCTTCTTGGCGATGATCGCCTGGAGGTTGCGGACGGTCGCGTCGGCCTGCTTCGCCTTGGCGTCGGCCGCGTCGAGGTCGGCCTGCGCGTTCGCCTCGCCCTGCCGCAGCCGCTGGGCGCGCTCCAGGTTGACCTTCGCGAGCGCCGCGTCGGCGGTGGCCGCGGCGAGCTGCGCCTCCTCGGCGGAGGTGTCGAACCGGACCAGCACCTGGCCGCGGCGCACGTTGCTCCCGGACTCGAACGCGATCTGCCGCACGGTGCCGGGCAGCTCGGCCGCGAGCGTCACGCCCTGCACCGCCACCAGCGAGCCGACCGCGGCCCGGGAGGCCTCCCACTCGGTCGCCTCGACCTTCGCCGACGTGACCGACTCCGGGGGCGGCACGAACGCCTCGCCGGCGCGCACCATGGTGACGATCTGCCCGGCCTTGACCCCGACCAGGATGGCGAGCACCACCACCAGGCCCACCGCGAACACTGCCCACTGCTTCTTGCTCTTCATGTGCGCTCCTGCTGGAAGACGAGTGTGAAGGTCAGGGCGTGACGCCCCGTCATGGGGAAGCCTGCGGGGAGGCCGGCGGGGGCTCCCGCGCGTCGAGGAGGTTCCGGCCGGCCGCGAGCCGGAGCTGCGCCCGCGCGTCGGACACCTCGGCGTCCGCCTGGATGCGGGCGGCGTCGGCGTTGAACGCGTCGCGCTGCGCCTGGAGCAGGTCGAGCTGGTCGGCCGCGCCCGCCTGGTAGCGCTCCAGCGCCAGGCCGGCGGCGCGCTGGCTCACCTCGGCCTGCACGCGCGCCGACCGGCTGCGCGCGATGTCGGTGCGGACGGTCATCCACGCGCTGTGGACGTCGTCGTGCGCCGCGAGCCGCGCCCGCTCCTCGCGCGCCCGGGCGCCGTCCGCGACGGCGTCCTGCGCGCGCATGTTCGCGAGCGTGGTGAGGTCGAACGACCAGCTCAGCGACACGACCGCCTGCCAGGTCCGCTCGTGGCCCGCCAGGCCGGTGTAGTCCGTCGCGTGCTCGGTGGCGCTCGCCGAGAGGCTCGGCACCAGCACCAGCCGCCGCGCCCAGGCCTCCCGCTCCTCGGCCACGCGCGCGCGCACCGCCGCCGCGATGGCCGGGACGTCCTCGTCGCGCGCCTGGAACGACTCGATGGGCGCCTCCTCGTGCAGGTCGTCGCCGAGCGCGACCTCCCCCTCCAGCTCGGGCTCCATCCCGCTCAGCGACCGGAGCGCGCGCGCGGCGAGCGACACCTGCAGCTCGGCGGTCGCGACCTGCTGGACGTTGCGCTCCACCTCGGCGCGGGCCCGGTCCACGTCGAGCAGCGCGGTGGAGCCCGCCCCGTGCCGCGCCTCCGCGATCCGCAGGCCGGCCCGCGAGACGTCCAGCGCGCGCCGCGAGGCCTGGACCAGCGCCTGGCTGGCCACGAGCTGGTGGTACTCGCGCGACACGAGCGACTGCACGCGCAGCTCGGTGGCGTCCTGCTGCTCGGCGGCGGCGCCGGAGGCGGCGCGCGCCGCGCCGATGCGCGCGAAGGTGGCGAGGTCGACCAGCGGCACGTGGATGGTCGCGTAGCCGTCGAGCTGGTCGCGCGGCGTGAGGACCACCGGCCCGGTCGCGCTCGGGATGCGGGTCTCGTACTGGTTGCGGGTGTAGGTCCCGAGCAGCGACACGCCGGGCAGCGCCCGGCCCAGGGCCGCCTGCGTACCGGCCGACGCCTGCGCGCGGGCCGCGCGCGCCTCGGCGTTGTCGGGGCTGGCGTCGCGCGCGCCGCGCAGGAAGGACTCGAGCGGCTGCAGCGCGCTCGCCCGTCCGGCGAGCGTGAGGACCGCCGCCGCGAGACCGAACTTGAGGATTCGAAGATGGAGGCTCGACATGGTTCGCCGGCGACCTTGCACCGGTCGCGCCAGCGCTCACGCCACGCGCGAAACGCAAGGACTCCGCTGGACGGCGCGTGCCCCGGCGCGGCGCCCCCGCGCCGCCGCCGTACCGAGGTCCGACGGGGCCGCTCAACCCTTGAGCACCGCGTTCGGGTATGCGGGCGCGATCCGGCGCTCAGCGGACGGCGCCGGCGGTCGCCGCCGCGCCCTCGACGGCGTCGGTGACGAGCTCGTAGCGCCGCAGCCGCTCGGTGAGCGTGTTCCGGCTGATGCCGAGCCGCCGCGCCGCCTCGGACTGGTTCCCGCGGACGGCGGCCATGGTCCGCGCGATGACGGCCCGCTCCAGCTCGTCGAGCTGCTCGCGGAGCGTGCGCGTCTCCTCGCCGCCGCGCGCGACGGCGGCCGGCCGGTCCGCCGGGACGCTGGTCGCCTCGAACGCGTCGGGGCCGATCTCGCCCCCGCCGCTCAGGGCCACCATCCGCGCCACCACGTTCTCGAGCTGCCGCACGTTGCCGGGCCAGTCCGCCTCGACCAGCCGCTCGATCAGGGCCGGCGCGAGCCGCACGTCCTCCGACCCGAAGCGCTCGGCGTAGCGCAGCGCGAACTCGTGGGCCAGCGCCGGGATGTCCTCGCGGCGATCCCGGAGCGGCGGGACGGTCAGCTCCACCACCGCCAGCCGGTAGTACAGGTCCTCGCGGAACCTCCCCGCCTGCACGTCGGCGCGCAGGTCGCGGTGCGTGCACGCGACGATCCGCACGTCCACCCGCTCCACCCGGCCCGAGCCGACCGGCTGGATCTCGCCCTCCTGCAGCGCCCGGAGCAGCTTCGCCTGGATCCCGAGCGGCAGCTCGCCGACCTCGTCGAGCACCAGCGTCCCGCCGTCGGCCTGCGCGAAGAACCCGGGCCGCGCCTGCACGGCGCCGGTGAACGCGCCGCGCACGTGGCCGAACAGCTCCGCCTCCGCCAGCTCGGCCGGGATGGCGCTGCAGTTGAACCGGACGAGCGGCCCGGCGGCCCGCTTGCTGAGCGCGTGGAGCAGCGTCCCGATGAGCTCCTTGCCGGTGCCGGTCTCGCCGCACACCAGCACGGTGATCTCGCGCGCCGCCACCCGGGCGGTGGCGGCCAGCACCTGGCGCATGTTCGCGGACTCGAACACCAGCCGCCGGCCGATGGCGTGCTCCACCGTGAGCTGGCGGTTGCGCTGGCGCAGGAGCCGCGCCTCCAGCGCGCGGCCGATGGCCAGCGCCAGCTCGTCCACGTCGAACGGCTTCGGCACGTACTCGTACGCGCCCGCCTTCATGGCGCGCACCGCCAGGCGCTCCGAGCCGTGCGCGGTGAGCAGGATGACCGGCAGCCACTCGTCGCGCTCGCGCACCGCCTGGAGCAGCGCGAGACCGTCCATCTCCGGCATGGAGAAGTCGGTCACCAGCACGTCGGCGCGCTCGAGCTGCTCCAGCGCCTCCGAGGCCGAGCACGCGAGCACCGGCTCCCAGCCGCGGCCCTGCACCAGCTCCTTGAGCGCGGCGCGGACCGACGGCTCGTCATCCACCAGCAGCACGCGCGACATCCCCGCTCCTCTTCGCGGCGCGCGGCAACGTGACGAGCACCTTCGTCCCGCTCCCCGGCTCGCTCTCGTAGCGCAGGGTACCACCGTGCTGCACGATCACCGCCCGCGCCAGCACCACGCCCAGCCCGGTGCCGTCGTCGCGGGTGGTGAAGAACGGGGTGCCGATGCGCCGGAGCGTCTCCGGCGGCATCCCGCGCCCGGTGTCCCGCACCACCAGCTCGATGTCGTCCCCGGACAGCTCGCGCGCCTCCACCACCACCTCGCCGCCGGCCGGCGTCGCCTCGATCGCGTTCGCCACCAGGTTCAGCAGCGCCTCCTTCAGGCGGCGCGGGTCCGCCTCGAGCGACGCGTCGCCGCGCGCGTAGAGCCGCACCCGCGCCTCGTCGGCGCGGGCGGAGAGGACCAGCAGCGTGTCGGAGACGAGCGGCCCGAGCGCCACCTGCCGCGGGTTGACCGACTGGAGCGGCCGGTTGAACGAGAGGTAGTTCTGGATGATCTCCTGCATCCGCGTGACCTCGCGGTCCACCACCTCGAGCCGCTCGTGCGAGGCCGCCTCCGCCGGGCTGCGCAGCCCGAGCTGGACGAGCGCCTTCACGCCGGTGAGCGGGTTCTTCAGCTCGTGCGCCACCTTGGCGCCGACCTGCTCCAGCCCCTGCGCCCGGCTGAGCGCGTCGGACACCATCTCGGCGCGGGCGCGGGCCACCTGGTCGCGCTTGCGCCGCGTCTCCGCGTGCGCCGGCGCGAGCAGCGCGCCGACGCCGAGCACGCTCACCACCGTGAGCACGCCGCGCTGGAGCGCGGGCAGCTCCGGACCGGCGACCGCGTCCGGCAGGAGCGCCAGCACGGCGCCGCCGAGCGCCGTCGCGGCGAGCAGCCCGCGCGTGGCGACGCGGTCCCCCACCACCGAGACCGCCACGAAGTACGACCCGAGGAACGGGAGGATGAGCGGGCTCTGCTCGCCGCCGGTCACCGCCGCCGCGAGCGCGGTCGTCAGGAAGAACGACGCCTGTCCCAGGACGACGTAGAGGGCGATCCGGTCGAAGGTCGCGTTCACGCACCGGCTGGCGTCGCCCCGCCGGCAGCCGCGCACGCCCACCTGCTGCACGGCGCCGCCCGCCAGCACCACGCCGATCCTCCAGGGCGCGTAGCCCGCCCACGCGAGCACCCCCGCCGCCGCGAGGTAGTAGGCGATCGCGAACAGGTCCTCCCGGCGCGGCCACCGGTCGGCGCGCTCCCGCGACGGCGCGGCCGCCGTCATCGGGCAGGGCGGCGCGGAGGCGACCAGCGGGTGTGTGCGCGGAGGGGCGACCACGTCCCCGGAGCGAAAGGCAAGATCCGGGCCGGCGGAGAGGACTCTGACCATGGCCCAGCTCGATTAACCCGGCCCTGAACGCACGCGCTCGCCCCGGAACGTGACCAACGGCCGTTTCCGCCTCGCCGCGCAGAACTCCAACAACCTGCTCAAGCCTTGAGCAGGTCCCGTCGCCCCGGCGACGCCCGGCGGGCCGCCCGCACGATCGCTCGCCGCCTCCCGACCCCGCGCGCTCCGGCGGGCTCACGGCGGATCCGGCGCGAGCGCGCGCAGCCCCTCCGCGAGCGCGCGAGAGAGGTTCTCGATGAGATCCTCCTTCGCGCTGGCGACGTACAGATGCGGTCCGAGGGCCCAGGTGTCGCGCACCACCCGCCGAGGCTCGGGCGCCGCGCCGCCGGGGCCCACCAGCGCGCGGCCGAGCAGCGGCAGGACCTTGTCGCCGAGGCGGAGCGCGGTGTCGATCGCGAACAGGGCGACGTCGGGCCGGAGCGCGCGCAGCCGCCGCACGAACGCGTCGGCCTCGGCGGGCATGAGGTGCTTGGGCGGCCCGGACTTCAGCTCGAGGTAGACGAGCCTGCCCTCCGCGGCGGCGACGACGTCGAGGTCCCCGCCGACGCCCGGCGCGCCGCTCCGCACGCCGGTCGCCACCTGGAGGCCCAGCCGCGAGGACAGCTCGCGCGCCACCCACCACTCCAGCGTCCCGCCGAACGACCGCGCCCGCCGCAGGAGGCGGTAGCGTCCCCGCGGGCGCCGCTCGGCCAGGCCGAGCGCCACGCAGTCCTCGGCCATGGCGCGGGCGCGCGCCGCGTCCACGTAGCGGGTGGCCTCCGACGGCAGGAAGCCGGCCGGCGCGAGGATGGCGCCGCGCAGGAACAGCCGGAACGCGTAGTGCCCGAGGCGCGCGGCGATGGCGTCGAGCGCGGGCGCCGGCAGGGCGGGGTCGAACGGCAGGTCGGGGCGGGACAGCCGCGGGTCGAGGCCGCGGCGGACCAGCATCGCGAGCGGCTCCGATGCGGGGGCGCGCGCGCGGCCCGCCCGCGGGGGCCGGGCCGCGGCGGCCGCCTCCAGCTCCCGGGCGCCGGGGCGCTCGCGCATGCGGGGATTGTACGCCGGCCGGCGCGGCGGGCGCCGCCTCACCCGGTGGCGTCACCGGCGAACAGCGCCCGGGCCCCGGTGAACAGCCGCGTCAGCGCCGCCGCCACCGCCCCGATGGCCGGATCGCCGCGCGACGTGGCGCGGCGCAGCAGCCACACCGGCCGCGGCGGCGGGACCGGCCCCTCGACGCGGCGCAGCGCGGGATCGGGATCCCCCATGTAGCAGGGCAGCAGCGCGAGCCCCAGGCCCGCGCGGGCGGCCAGCTGCTGCGAGCCGAAGCCGTTGGTGCGAAAGGACGGCCGCTCCTCCGGGTGCGCCTCGGCGAGCCACACCGCCTCCGGCAGGTGCGCGCTCCCCTCGTCGAAGCCGATCCAGCGCGGCCGCGCGCCGCCGGCGATGGCGCGGGCCACGGCCGGCGCGGCGTAGAGGCCGTACGCGAACGTCGCGATGCGGCGGCCCACCAGGTCCTCGCCGCGCGGCGAGCCGAGCCGGACGGCGAGGTCGGCCTCGTGCCGCGCGAGGCTGAGCGCGCGCGACTCGCCGATGAGCTCCAGCTCGCAGCCGCGCAGGCGCTCCTGGACGCGGGCGAGCCGGGGCAGGAGGAACGCGTCGATCACGGGCCGGGTGGCGGTGACGCGGACCACCGCGGCCGCCTCCGCCGCCCCGCGGTCCGCCGCCAGCGACGTGGCCGCGCGCTCCATGTCCCGGGCGCGCTCCAGCGCGGCCGCGCCGGCGGCGGTCAGGCGGACGCCGTCCGGGCGCCGCTCCAGCAGCCGCCGCCCGAGGGCCCGCTCCAGCGCGGCCACCCGCCGTGCCACCGTGGCGTGGTTCACGCCGAGCGCGCGGCCCGCGCCGGAGAGGCTCCCCGTCCGCGCCAGCGCCGCGAAGCAGCGGACGTCCTCCCAGTCGAGCGTGGCTGTGCGATGTCGATCAGCGATGGTGCGCATCTGCGCATTGTCGCACAGGCGCCGGCGGGGCAGGTTCCGGCGTGCGGCGCGGCCCCTCCGATCCCCGGAGCCCGCCCCGGAGGTCCTCATGTCCCGGACGGTTCGCATCACGCTGGTGGGCGGTCCCACCGTGCTCCTCGAGGTGGGCGGCCTGCGCCTCGTCACGGATCCCACGTTCGACGCGCCCGGCAGCTATCCGTCGTCGGGCGGCGCCGTCACGCTCACCAAGCGCACCGGCCCCGCGCTCGCCGCCGACGCCGTGGGCGCGGTGGACGCGGTGCTGCTCAGCCACGACCAGCACGCCGACAACCTCGACCCGGCCGGGCGGGCCTTCCTGCGCGGCGCCCGGCGGGTCCTCACCACCCGCGAGGCCGCGGGCCGGCTGCCGGGCACCGAGGGGCTGGCGCCGTGGGAGCGGCGCCTCCTCGCCGCCGGCCCCGGCGCGCTGCTCGTGACCGCCACGCCGGCGCGCCACGGGCCGCCCGGCATCGAGCCGCTCTCGGGCGAGGTGACCGGCTTCGTGGTGAGCGAGCCGGAGGGGCGCGACCTCGTCTACGTGACCGGCGACACGGTGTTCTACGAGGGCGTGGCGGAGGTGGCGCGCCGCTTCCGGCCGGCGGTGGTGCTCATGTTCACCGGCGCGGCCCGCACCCGCGGCCCCTTCCACCTCACCATGAGCGTCAACGACGCGCTCGAGACCGCGCGCGCGTTCCCCGGCGCGGCGCTGGTGGCGGTGCACAACGAGGGCTGGGCGCACTTCACCGAGTCCGCCTCCGACCTGGAGCGCTCGTTCGCGGCGCTGGGGCAGCAGGCGCGTCTCGTGCCGCTGGCGCGCGGGCAGACGGCCGAGATCGCGGTGCCGGCGCCCGGGGCCTGACCGCGCCCGGCGGATTCCACGGAACGGCGCGCGCGCCGCGGCTACCTCTCCCGGCGAAGGAGGCAGCCATGGACTACCCCGACCTCGCGCCCCGGGCTCGCTCCTGGGCCCCGCACCTGCTCGGCGTGCTCAGGATCGTCGCCGCGTTCCTGTTCCTGCAGTTCGGGACCGCGAAGCTGTTCGCGTTCCCCCGGCCCCGTCATGCCCGGCGGCGGCACCGCGCCGCTCGCGTCGCTCGCCGGGATCGCCGGCGCCATCGAGGCGTTCGGGGGCGCGCTCCTGCTGGTGGGGCTGTTCAGCCGGCCGGTCGCGTTCCTGCTCTCCGGCGAGATGGCGGTCGCCTACTTCTACGGGCACGCGCCGCAGGGCTTCTGGCCGGTGCTGAACCAGGGCACGCCCGCGGCGCTGTTCGCGTTCGTGTTCCTCTACCTCGCCGCCGCCGGGCCGGGCCGCTTCAGCCTGGACGGGCTGCGCGGGAAGGACGCGCCCTGAGGTGCACGCGGCCGCGGCTACGCGTGCGTCGGCATGGCGAAGTGCCCGCGCGCCTCGCCGGCGCCGGCGGGCCAGCGGCTCGTGACGACCTTGCTCCGCGTGTAGAACGCGATCCCCTCCGGCCCGTGCACGTGGAGGTCGCCGAACAGGGACGCCTTCCAGCCGCCGAAGGAGAAGAACGCCATGGGCACGGGGATGGGCACGTTCACCCCCACCATCCCGACCTCCACGTCGCGCGCGTAGCGCTGCGCGGCGGCGCCGGAGCGGGTGAAGATGGCCGTGCCGTTGCCGTACGGGTTGCGGTTCACCAGCGCGAGCGCCTCGTCGAGGCTCGCGGCGCGCAGCACCACCAGCACCGGCCCGAAGATCTCCTCGCGGTGGATCGACATCTCCGGGGTGACGCGGTCGAACAGCGTCGGGCCCACGAAGAAGCCGCGCCCGCCGCCCGGCACCTCCCGCGCGCGCCCGTCCACCACCAGCCGCGCGCCCTCCCGCACGCCGGCGTCGATGAACCCGCGGATCCGGTCGCGGTGCGCCGCGGTGATCACCGGCCCCATCTCGACGCCCGGCGCCGTCCCGGGCCCGACCGGCAACCGCCGCGCGCGCTCCGCCAGCGCCTCCACCAGCGGATCGGCCGCCTCCCCCACGGCGACCACCGCCGAGATGGCCATGCACCGCTCGCCCGCGGAGCCGTACGCCGCGCCCGCGAGCGCGTCGGCGGCGAAGCCGAGGTCGGCGTCGGGCAGCACCACCGCGTGGTTCTTCGCGCCGCCGAGCGCCTGCACCCGCTTGCCGTGCCTCGCCGCGGTCTCGTAGACGTGGCGCGCCACCGGCGTCGAGCCCACGAACGAGACCGCCGCCACGTCCGGGTGGGCAAGGAGCGCGTCCACCGCCTCGGCGTCCCCGGGCACCACGTTCAGCACGCCCTCCGGCAGCCCCGCCTCGTGGAACAGCTCCGCCATCCGCAGGCTGGTGGAGGGGACCTTCTCCGAGGGCTTCAGCACGAACGCGTTCCCGCACGCGATCGCCACCGGGAACATCCACAGCGGGACCATCGCCGGGAAGTTGAACGGGGTGATGCCGGCGCAGACGCCGAGCGGCTGCAGCGTGGAGTGCACGTCGATGCCGCGCCCCGCGTCCTCGGCGCGCTCGCCCTTCAGCAGGTGGGGCGCCCCGCACACGAACTCCACCACCTCGATGCCGCGCTGCACCGAGCCGCCCGCGTCCGCCAGCGTCTTGCCGTGCTCCTCCGACACCAGCGCCGCGAGCGCGTCGCGGTTCGCCTCCAGCAGCTCGCGGAAGCGCGCCAGCACGCGGGCGCGCCGGAGCGGGGGCGTGTCGCGCCACGCCGGGAACGCGGCCTTCGCCGCCGCGACCGCGGCGGCGACGTCGTCGGCGCCGGCGAGCGGCACGCGCCGGACCACCTCGCCCGTGGCAGGGTCGAACACCTCGCCGGTGCGGGCGCTGCGGGGGGCGGTGCGCCGGCCGGCGATCCAGAGGTCGAGCAGGGGAGCGGTCACGGGAGGTCCCTCCGAGGGCGGCGAGTGGGGCCGCATGCCACGCGGTAATGATGCCCGCTCCCGCGCTCGACGTCGTCCCGGCCCCGCCCGCCGGATGGGGCGCCGAGCCCCGCGGCCGTGCCGGCGCGACGTCGTCGGCCCCACGTTTGGCGCAGGCGCCCCGGCGCCGGCCGTGGCCTCCCGACGCACCAGATCCCGACCGATCGAAGCTGCCGCGGGCCCCGACGCGCGCGTCCGCGCCCTGTTCGCCGCACCGCCCGCCGACTTCGTGGCCCGCCGCGACGCGCTGGCGCGCGAGCTCGACGGCGAGCGCAGCCCGGAGGCCGCCCGGGTCCGCCGGCTGCGGCGCCCGCCGCTCGCGGCCTGGCTCCTGAACGCGCTCGCCCGCGAGCGGCCCGAGGCGCTCGCGGCGGTGCTCGAGGCGGGCGACGGGCTCCGGCAGGCGCAGGCGCGCGCGGTGCGCGGCGACGGCGGCGCGCTGCGGGAGGCGGCGGCGGCGCTGCACGACGCGATCGCCGAGGCGCTCGGGGCGGTCCGGGCCATCGCGGACGCCGCGGGACGCGGGGCCGCGGCGGCGCAGCTCGGGCCGGTGGAGCGCGGGCTGCGGGCGGCAGCGACCGCCGCGCCGGCCGAGCGGGCCGCGCTGCGGGCCGGCGTGCTGGAGCGGCTGCCCGAGGCGGGTGGCCTGGCGCTGCTGGGCGGGCTCGCGCCGCAGGCGGGCGCCGCGCCGGAGCCGCCGCCTCGCGGGCGGTCCCGGGATGCGCGCGAGCAGGACCGCGCCGGGCAGCGCGCGCGGGCCGAGGCGGCGCGCCGCGAGCGCGAGCGTCGGCGCGCCTGGGCCGAGGCGGAGCGGCTGGAGCGTGCGCGGAAGCGGGCGGCCGAGCGCCTGCGCCGCGCGGCGCAGGAGGTGGAGCGGGCGCAGCGCGCCATGCAGGCGGCCCGGGCCGAAGCCGAGGCGGCGAGCGCCGCCGCGGAGGCTGCCCGGGCCAGGGCGCAGGCCACGACCCCTACCCTCCCCGCGCGCCCGCGCAGGGGTGGCCGCGCCGGCGGCCGCGCCCTATGACCGCGGCATGTGCCGCAACATCCGCGTCCTCCACAACTTCGACCCGCCCACCACCGACGGCGAGATCCGCGACGCCGCGCTGCAGTACGTGCGCAAGGTGAGCGGGGTGCGGGAGCCCGCGGCCGCGGACGCGGAGGCGTTCGGCCGGGCGGTGGACGAGGTGGCCGCGTCCACGCGCCGGCTGCTCGGCGCCCTGCGCGCGCGCACCGCCGTCCGCACGCGCGAGGGCGAGCGCGAGAAGGCGCGCGCCCGCGCCGCGCGCCGCTTCCACGCTCCGTGATCCGAGCCCCCGGATCGGGGCGGTGTGGGCCGCGCTCGCGCCGCGGGCGCAGCCCGGTGAGCCTGGGGGCCCCGGGTGCTGAACCGGGTGAGCGGCGTCCTGCGGGTCGCCTTCGAAGTGGCCCGCTCGCCGCCCCCGGCCTGCACGACCGGCGCGGCCGCGCCATGACCCGCTGCGTCGCAGGCGTCGTGCGTTCGCGGGCCCCACGCGGGACGGCGCGCCCGGCCGCGCCGTTCAGCATCATCGAACCATCCGTTTACCCCCTGCTCGCCGTCCGGCCCTTCGCTCGCCTCGGGCCGCGGCACCGGAGGCCGCTTGGAAGAGGACACGGAGCACCCCGCTCCCGCCCGCCGAGGCCCGCACGTGCGCGCGCCGCGCGATCTCGCGGCCGGCGTGCTCGTCGCCGGCATCGCGGCGGTGGCCCTGCTCGCGACCGGCGACCTGGACCCGGGCCGGCTGCGCGCCATGGGCCCCGGCATGCTCCCCCGCGCCGTCGCGGCCATCCTGGGCCTCGCCGGCCTGGCGCTGATCGCCGCCGCGTTCCTGAAGGACGGGGAGCCGATCGGCCGCTGGTCGCTGCGCGGCCCGGTGTTCATCTCGCTCGCGGTGATCGCGTTCGCGCTCACCATCCGCACGGTCGGGCTCGCGCTGGCGGGGCCGCTGGTGATGCTGCTCGGCGGCGCGGCCTCGCCGGAGGTGCGCTGGAAGGAGCTGGCCATCTTCGCGGTGGTGACCACCGTCGCCTGCGCCGGGCTGTTCCGCTTCGCGCTCGGGCTGCCCATCCCGGTGCTCATCCTCCCAGGGTTCCGCCTCTAGGGCCGGCATGGGCGACCTGCTCTCGCACCTCGCGCTCGGCTTCTCGGTCGCGTTCACGCTCCAGAACCTCGGGCTGGCGCTGGTGGGCTGCCTCATCGGCACGCTGGTGGGCGTGCTCCCCGGCGTCGGCCCCATCGCCACCATCACCATGCTCCTGCCCATCACCTACGGCGTGGAGCCCACCGGCGCGATCATCCTGCTCGCCGGCATCTACTACGGCGCGCAGTACGGCGGCTCGACCACCGCCATCCTGGTGAACATCCCGGGCGAGGTCACCGCGGTGGTCACCACGCTCGACGGGCACGAGATGGCGAAGCAGGGGCGCGCCGGGGCCGCGCTCGGCATCGCCGCCATCGGCTCGTTCTTCGCCGGGTGCGTCGCCACGCTGGTGGTGGCCGCGCTCGCCGCGCCGCTCACGCGCGTGGCGCTCCTGTTCGGGCCGGCCGAGTACTTCTCGCTCATGCTGGCGGGCCTGGCGTTCGCCGTGGTGCTCGCGCGCGGCTCGGTGCCGCGCGCGCTGGTGATGATCCTGCTCGGCCTGCTGCTCTCCACGGTGGGCACCGATCTCGAGACCGGCGCCGAGCGCATGACGTTCGGCTGGTCGCCGCTCGCCGACGGCATCGACTTCGCGGTGCTGGCCATGGGCGTGTTCGGGTTCGCCGAGGTGCTGCGCAACCTCGACCTCACCGAGCAGCGCGACGTGGTGCGGCGGCCCATCGGCCGGCTGCTGCCGAGCGGCGAGGACCTCCGGCGCTCGGCGCTGCCGATCGTCCGCGGCAGCCTCCTCGGCGCGATCCTCGGGATCCTTCCCGGCAACGGCGCGGTGCTCGGGCCGTTCGCGTCCTACGCGGTGGAGAAGCGGCTCGCCCGCGACCCGCGCCGCTTCGGCCGCGGCGCCATCGAGGGCGTCGCCGGCCCGGAGTCGGCCAACAACGCCGGGGCGCAGACGTCCTTCATCCCGCTGCTCTCGCTGGGCATCCCGCCCAACGCGGTGATGGCGCTCATGGTCGGCGCCATGACCATCCACGGCATCGTGCCCGGCCCGCTGGTGATGACGCGCAGCCCGCAGCTTTTCTGGGGCGTCATCGCCAGCATGTGGATCGGGAACCTGATGCTGCTCGTCATCAACCTGCCGCTGGTGGGCGTGTGGGTCCGGTTCCTGAAGGTGCCCTACCGGCTCATGTTCCCCGCGATCCTGGTCTTCTCCTGCATCGGGATCTACTCGGTGAACAACTCCGCCGCCGACGTGCTCCTCACCGCCGCGTTCGCGCTCGCCGGCTACGCGTTCGTGCGGCTCGACCTCGAGACCGCGCCGCTGCTGCTCGGCTTCGTGCTCGGCCGCCTCATGGAGGAGAACCTGCGGCGCGCGCTCGCCATCTCGCGCGGCAGCGCCGCCGCGTTCGTGCAGCGTCCCATCAGCGCGGCCTTCCTCGCGCTCGCCCTCGTCGTGCTGGTCCTCGCAGTGCTGCCCGCGGTGCGCACGCGCCGCAAGGAGGTGTTCGTCGAATGAGCCCGAATCGCATGCACCGAGCCGCCGCCCGGCTCGCCGTCCCGCTCCTCGCGGCCGCCGCGCTCGCGGCGACCCCGGCCCGCGCCGCCTACCCGGAGCGCCCCATCACCATGATCGTCCCGTTCGCCGCGGGCGGCCCCACCGACGTGGTGGCGCGGATCGTGGCCGAGCACATGTCGCGCACGCTCGGCCAGCAGGTGGTGATCGAGAACGTGGCCGGCGCCGGCGGCACCACCGGCATCCTGCGCGCCTCCCAGGCAGCGCCGGACGGCTACACCATCATGATGGGCCACATGGGCACGCACGGCGCCGCGCCGGCCGTGTACCCGGACCTGAAGTACGATCCGCGCACGGACTTCGCGCCCATCGGGCTCGCCGCCGGCACGCCCATCGTGGTGGTCGCGCGCAAGGACTTCCCGGCCAAGGACTTCAAGGAGTTCGTCGCGAAGGTGAAGGCGGACTCGGAGAAGCTGAACGAGGCGCACGCCGGCGTCGGCTCGGTCTCGTTCACCACCTGCTCGCTGTTCAACTCGCTGCTCGGCGCGAAGCCGACGCGCGTGGTGTACCGCGGCACCGGGCCCGCGCTGAACGACCTGGTGGCCGGCCAGGTGGACTACATGTGCGACCAGATCGTGAACCTGGTGCCGCAGATCCAGGCCGGCACCATCAAGGCGTACGCGGTGGCGCTGCCCGAGCGCTCGCCGGCGCTGCCCGACGTGCCCACCACCAAGGAAGGCGGGCTGCCGGAGTTCCAGGTGACGGCCTGGAACGCGGTGTTCGCGCCCAAGGGGACGCCGCCGGCGGTGGTGAAGCGGCTCTCCCAGGCGCTGCTCGCGTCGCTCGACGACGCGGCCACGCGCAAGCGGCTGCTCGACCTCGGCGGCGACCTCTCCAACACCGCCGCGCGCACGCCGGAGGGGCTGCAGAAGCTGGTCGAGAGCGAGGTGGCGCGCTGGAACAAGGTGCTGAAGGCCACCGGCGCCGCGAAGTGAGCCGCACCGCGGCACCGCCCGCGCGCCCTTCCGGCGCGGGCGGTGCCCGGACGCCCCGCCACCCGTCCGCCTGGGCGCGTTTCGGCACCCGGTTGGAGCGCCCGTGACGCAGGAGCGTGCCGCCCGTATCCCGCGGCGGCATCCATCCGTCTCCACCGCATGACCACGCCTCCAGAGCCGACCCCTTCCCTCGCCGGCGCCGTCCAGGCGTCCTGGCACCGCTTCCTCGACACCTACGAGCCGCTGCGCCCGGAGCTGTACCGGTACTGCCGCAGCCTGGCGCGCAGCCCCTGGGACGCGGACGACCTGGTGCAGGACGCGATGGCGCGGGCGTTCGTGACGCTCGGCTGCATGGACGGCCCGCCGGAGAACCCGCGGGCCTGGCTGTTCCGGGTGGCGTCGAACCTGTGGATCGACCGGCTCCGGCGGACGCGCGAGGACGCCGGGGACGTGCCGGAGGGCGCGACCGCGCCCGAGCCGAGGGCGTCGCGCGAGGCGGCCGGCACGCTCATCGGCCGGCTGTCGCCACAGGAGCGCGCCGCGGTGGTGCTGAAGGAGGCGTTCGACCTCTCGCTCGAGGAGATCGCCGAGGCGCTCGCCACCAGCGTCGGGGCGGTGAAGGCGGCGCTCCACCGCGGCCGCGGGAAGCTGGCCGGGCCGGACGAGGCGGTCACGGCGTCCCCGAGCGCGCCGGTGCTCGACGCGTTCTGCGCGGCGTTCAACGCCGGGGACCTCGAGCGGCTGGTGGCGCTCCTGCTCGACACCGCCAGCGTGGAGGTGGTGCGCGTGCACGCCGAGTACGGCCGCGACGCCGCGCGCAAGGGCGTGTTCCAGGGCATGATGTACGGCAGCCGGCGGCTGGCCGGCGTGGACGGCCAGACCACCGGCATCGACCCGCGCTACCGCCTCGGCGCCCTCCCCGACCGCCCCCGCTGCGAGGTGCGGCTGCACCGGGGCGAGCCGGTCATCGTGCACTGGTACGCGCACGCCGACGGCGAGGCGGTCCGCGCGCTCACCCGGCTCGAGACCTCGGGCGACCGGCTCTCGCGTGTGCGCAACTACTTCTACACGCCGGGCGTCATCGCCGAGGTGTGCGGCGAGCTCGGCCTCCCCTACCGCATCAACGGCTACCGCTACTGGTGAGAGGGATCCCGCCCATGACCGCGCTCCTCCCCGCCGCCCTCGCCGCCGCGCTGCTCGCGGCCAGCCCCGCCGCGCCGAACGCCCCGGCGCGCGCGCCCGCCGACCCGGTGCAGCGCGGCTACGCGCCGGTGAACGGCCTTCGCATCTACTACGAGCTCCACGGCCCCGCCGGCGCGAAGGGGCCGCCGCTCGTGCTGCTCCACGGCGGCGGCTCGAGCATCGACACCTCCTTCGCGAGCCTGCTCCCCGCGCTCGCGCGCCACCGCCGCGTGATCGCGTTCGACCAGCAGGGCCACGGCCGCACCGCCGACCTCCCCGACCGCCCGTTCACGTTCGAGCAGTCGGCCGACGACACCGCGGCCCTGCTCCGGCACCTGGGCGTAGCGCGCGCCGACCTCCTCGGCTTCAGCAACGGCGGGACCATCGCCCTGCAGGTCGCCGTCCGTCACCCCGCGCTGGTGCGGCGGCTGGTGGTGGCGTCGGCGATGGTGCGCCGCGACGGCCTGGCGCCGCAGGCGTGGGAGGCGATCCGGCGCGGGCGCCTGGAGGACATGCCGGTCGAGCTGCGGCAGGCGTACCTCGCGGTCGCGCCGCACCCCGACCAGCTCGCGTCCTTCCACGCGAAGTCGGCGCGCCGCATGCTCGAGTTCCGCGACTGGCCGGACGCCGAGGTGCGGTCGATCACGGTCCCGGTGCTCGTCGTGGCCGGGGACCGCGACGCCGTGCTGCCCGAGCACGCGGTGGCGCTGACCCGCATGCTCCCGGACGCACGGCTGGCGGTGCTCCCCGCCACCGACCACGACGGCGTGGTGCAACGCCGCGTGGAGTGGCTCGGCCCGATGATCGAGGCGTTCCTGGACGAGCCGTAACCGGGCCCGGACGCCGGCCGTGCCGGGATGGTGGACCGGATCGGTCCACGCACGATTCGCCGGCGTCCGCCCGCGGCACGTTGTCGCGAAGCACATTCCGACGAACCCGCCAGGGGCTGGACGCGCTCATATGCCTCAGGGTCCCGTCGGTCCGCGCGGCGCGCCGGACTCGCGGGTGGCGGCCAGCATCGGGCGGCCGACCGATGGGAGGTGGCGCGCCGCACGCAGGGAGAACGCATGTCCGCCACGCTCTGCATCCCCATCGAAGAGAACCGCGGCCTCCTCAGCCCGGTGTCGCGCCACTTCGGGCGCGCGCCGGCGTTCATGCTCGTGAACGCCGCCACGCTGGCGTACCGGATCCTCCCGAACGCGCCCACCGAGCGACCGTGCGATGCCTGCCGCGCGCTGGCGAACGAGGACATCGACGTGTTCCTGGTCGGCGGGATCGGCACGCACGCGCTGGAGCGGATCCGCGCCCGCCGCCGCATCGCGGTGCTCCGGACGCCCTCGGGCCGGGTGGCGGACGCGCTGGCGCTCCACATCGCCGGCCGGCTCCCGGTGGTGCAGGAGGAGTGTTGCCCGCCCGAAGGAGCTCCGCGGACGTCGCTGCACGTCCTGGGCGCGCCGGGCGCCGGTTGCGACGCGACCTGCTCCGGGAGCTGAGACCGGGCGCCGCCGCGCCCGACCTGCGCCGGCCCGGGGTCGACGGTGCGTGAACCTCCGGCAACGGTGCCGCGCCGCACGCCCCGTCGCGGAAGTGGACCGCGGCCCGGGTTCGGGACTCTCATTCGAGGGTGACATGGCTCCGCCGCGCCGCGCTGGTGCTCCTCCCCGTCGCCCTGCTCGGCGCGGCCGCCTGGACGCTCCACGTGGAGCTGCGCGGCCTCCACCTGCACCAGGTGGAGCGCGAGCTGTCGGCGCTGCCGGCGGCCCTGCTCGCGCTCGCCGCCGGGCTCACCGCGCTCGACTACCTGCTGCTCTCCGCCTACGACGTGCTGGCGCTCCGCTACGCCGGGCGCCGCCTCCCGTACTCGCGGGTGGTCTTCACCTCGTTCGTCTCCTACGCGTTCGGGAACAACGTCGGGTTCGCGCTGCTGTCCTCCGGCTCGGTGCGGTTCCGCCTCTACTCGCAGTGGGGCCTCTCCGCGCTCGAGATCACGCGGGTGGTCGCGTTCACCGCCGCGCAGCTCTGGGCCGGCCTCCTGCCCATCGCCGGGGTGGCGCTGCTGTCCGGGCTGCCGGTGCCGCTCCCGGGCTGGGCGGCCCGGGCGCTGGGCGCCGCCGCGCTGGCGGTGACCGCGGCCTACGTGGTCGCCGCCGCCCGCGGCACGACGCTCTCGGTGAAGGGCGTCCGCTTCTCGCTGCCCTCGCTGCCGCTGACGCTCGCGCAGATCGTCGTGTCCGCCGCAGACTGGGCGCTGGCGGCGCTGGTGCTCCACGTGCTGCTCCCGCCCGCCTCGCCCCTCGGCTTCGTGCAGCTGCTCGGGCTGTTCGTGGCCGCGCAGGTGGTGGGCCTGGCCTCGCAGGTGCCGGGCGGCCTGGGCGTGTTCGAGTCGATCGTGCTCGCGGCGCTGACGCCCGCGGTGCCGGCGCCGGCGGTGGTGTCGAGCCTGGTGGCGTTCCGGCTCGTCTACTACGTGGCCCCGTTCCTGGCCGCGTTCGCCCTGCTCGCGACGCACGAGCTGCTGCTGCGGCGCGCCTGGCTGGGGCGGGTCCTGCGCGGCGCGCACGCCTCCTTCGCCCCGGTGGTGCCGTGGCTGGCCGGCGGCGCCGCGCTGCTCGCCGGCGCGGTGCTGCTCGTCTCGGGCGCCACGCCGGCGGAGGCCGAGCGGCTCCACCTGCTGCGCCGCGCCGTGCCGCTGCCGGTGCTGGAGGCGTCGCACCTGGTCGGGAGCCTGGTCGGGACGGCGCTGCTCCTCCTCGCCCGCGCGCTGGTCCGCCGCATCGACGCGGCCTGGGCGGTCGCCATCGGGCTGCTCGCGGCGGGCGCGGTGGCCTCGCTCGCGAAGGGGCTCGACTGGGAGGAGGCGACGCTGCTCGTCGCGCTGCTCGCGGCCATCGCGCCGTTCCACCGCCAGTTCTACCGGCGCAGCTCGATGCTCGAGGGCGTCCCCTCCGCCGGCTGGGCGCTCGGGGTGGCGCTGCTGGTGGCCGGCTCGATCGTGATCGGCGTGCTCTCGTACCGGCACGTGGAGTGGTCGCGGGACCTGTGGTTCACGTTCGCGTTCCACGGGGACGCGCCGCGGTTCCTGCGCGCCTCGGTGGCCGGCGTGTCGCTCCTGGTGCTGTTCGGGGTGGCGACGCTGCTCCGGCCTGCGCCGCCCGAGCCCCCGCGCACGGGCCAGGCGGAGCTGGACCGGGTGCGCCCGCTGGTGGACCGCGCGCCGGAGTCCTACGCGCACCTCGCGCTCACCGGCGACAAGTGCCTGCTGTTCGCGGAGGCCGACGCCGCGTTCCTGATGTACGCGGTCGAGGGCCGGAGCTGGATCGCCATGGGCGATCCGGTCGGCCCGGACCCGGCCGCGACCGAGCTGGCCTGGCGCTTCCGGGAGCTGTCGGACCGGCACGACGGCTGGGCCTGCTTCTACCAGGTCGGGCCGGCCGCGCTGCCGCGCTACCTCGACCTGGGCCTCTCCCTGCTGAAGCTGGGCGAGGAGGCGGTGGTGCCGCTGGACGGGTTCTCGCTCGACGGGAGCGCCCGCCGGGCGCTGCGCCAGGCGCACGCCCGTGCGGAGCGCGACGGCCTCTCCTTCGAGGTCGCGCCCGCCCCGGCCGTGCCCGGGCTCCTCCCGGATCTCGCCGCCGTCTCGGACGCGTGGCTGATCGAGAAGGGCGTGCGCGAGAAGGGCTTCTCCCTCGGGTCGTTCGACGCGCGCTACCTGGCGGAGGGGCCGGTCGCGCTGGTGCGCCTCGACGGCAAGATCGTGGGCTTCGCGAACGTGTGGGCCAGCGCGGCCCGCGTGGAGCTGTCGGTGGACCTCATGCGCTACCACCCCTCCGCGCCGCGCTCGACCATGGACTACCTGTTCACCTCGCTCATGCTCTGGGGAAGGGCCGAGGGCTACCGCGCGTTCAACCTCGGCATGGCCCCGTTCTCCGGGTTCGAGCCGCGCCAGCTCGCGCCCCTGTGGACGCGGATGGGCGCCCGGCTCTACCGGCACGGCGAGAACTTCTACAACTTCCAGGGGCTCCGCGCGTACAAGGAGAAGTTCGCGCCGGAGTGGCGGCCGCGCTGGCTGGCCGCGCCCGGCGGGCTCCGCCTCCCCGCCATCCTCGCGAACCTGGCCGCGCTCGTCTCGCGCGGCCTGAAGGGCGTGGTGACCAAATGATCCCTGCCGCGCTGGCGCTGGCCCTCGCCGCCGTCCCCGCCACCCTCGACGTCCCCGGCCTCGGGGCCGTGCCCGTCTCCGCGCCGCCCGGGGCGCCGCAGCGGGCGATCCTGCTGGTCTCCGACGCGGGCGGTCGCGACGCCGCGCTCGACGACCTGGCGCGCGCGCTCGCCGCGCGCGGCGCGCTGGTGGCGACGGTCGACCTCCGCGCGTACCTGCGCTCGGTGCGGGAGGCGCGCTGCGCCTACCCCGCGGCGGATCTCGAGACGCTGGCCCAGCGGCTCCAGAAGCGCGCCGGCCTCGGCGCGTACCTGCGGCCCATGCCGGTCGGCGTCGGCATGGGCGCGTCGCTCGCGTGGGCCGCGCTCGCCGAGGCGCCCGCGGGGACGTTCTCCGGCGCGGCGCTCGTCGGGTTCTGCCCGTCCCGCCCGCTGCCGCTCCACCTGTGCCACGGCTCCGGCCCGCTGCCCGAGGCGACGCGCGGCGGCGAGGTCGTCCCGCCCGCGCCGCACCTCGACCAGCCGCTCGCGATCCTGGAGGAGGCCGCGCGTCCCGGCTGCCCGGCGGGCGAGGTGCAGGAGTTCGCGCGCCAGATCCCGGGCGCGACGCTCGAGACCGTCCCCGCGGGCGCGACCGCGGAGGCGCGGGCCGAGGCGGTGACCGCCCGGGCGCGCGCGCACGAGCTCACCGCCGCGGCCGCCGCCCCGCCCCCGCCCACCCCTCCGCCGGCGAACGCGCCGCCGGTCTCGGACCTGCCGGTGGTGGAGAACCCGGTCGCCGGATCGGGCCGCCGGATGGCCGTCATGCTCACCGGCGACGGCGGCTGGGTGGGGCTCGACAAGGGGCTGGCCAAGGCGATGGTCGCGGCCGGGGTGCCGGTGGCCGGCCTCGACTCGCTCAAGTACTTCTGGACCGCCAGGACGCCGGAGCAGACCGCCGCGGACGTGGCCCGCATCATCGCGCACTACCGCGCGAAGTGGGGCCGCGACGAGGTGCTGCTCATCGGCTACTCGCGCGGCGCGGACATCGTCCCGTTCCTGCCGCCGCGCATGCCGCCCGCCGAGCGCGCCGCCGTGAAGCTGGTGGCGATGCTCGGCCCGGAGTCCTTCGCCGAGTTCGAGGTCCACGTGGTGGACCTGTTCACCTCGGTGCGCCGCGGCGCCGCCACCTCCACGCAGAAGGCGGTCGAGGCGCTGGACGGCTCGGTGCGGATCCTCTGCGTCCAGGGCGTCGAGGAGAAGGACAGCGCCTGCCCGCTGATCGAGGGCCGGCCGGAGGTCCGCCGGGTGGTGCTGCCCGGCGCGCACCACTTCGACCGCGACTACCCGAAGCTCGCCCGGCTGGTGCTCGAGGCGGCGCCGTAGGCGAGGCGGGCGACCCGGCCCTCCCCTCGGGCGACCCCGTCGGCCCTGCTGCCGGCCGCGCCGCCGTGCGATGCTGCCGCAGGGGAACGCGCCATGGGACACCTCGTCGGCAAGGACCTGTACCGCCACCTGGGCGCGAAGGTGGACGGGCTCACCGTCCGCGCGCCCTGGAACGCGGCGCTGTTCGCGATCCTGAAGGAGCTCTACTCCGAGGCCGAGGCCGAGCTGGTGGTGAAGATGCCGTACGGCCTCGCGCCGCTGGAGCGGATCGCGCGGGTGACCGGCCTCGCCCCCGACGACGTGCGGCGCCGGCTGGACACGCTCTGCCCGCGGGGCCTCGTGATGGACGTCGAGGTGCGGGGACGCGCCTGGTACGCGCCGTCGCCGATGGCCATCGGCATCTTCGAGTACACGATGATGCGCACCGCCGGCGCGACCGAGGGCGACCACGCGCGCTGGGCGCGGCTGTTCCACGACTACCTGGAGGACGGCGCCTTCTACCGGGCCAACTTCGCCGGCGGGCAGCGCGTGTCCCTCATGCGCGCGGTCCCGCACGAGGGCGCGGTGCGGCCCGAGGAGTACGTCGAGGTGCTGGACCACGAGAAGGCGGTCGCGATGGTGGAGTCGGCCCGCCGCCTCGCCATCGGCATCTGCTCCTGCCGGCACGAGAAGTCCCACCTCGGCGAGCAGCGGTGCGCCGCGCCGCTCGACACCTGCTCCTCGTTCGACCACGGCGCCGACTACCTCATCGCCCACGGCTTCGCCCGCGAGGTGTCGCGCGCCGAGATGCTGGACAACCTGGCCCGCTCCCGCGCGCTCGGCCTGGTCCTCAACGCCGACAACGTGCGCCGCGGCGCGACGTTCATGTGCCACTGCTGCGGCTGCTGCTGCAACATGCTGCTCGGCGTCACGCGCCACGGGTATCCGAACGCGGTGGTGACGTCGAGCTACGTCGCCGCCTCGGACCGGGAACGCTGCCTGGGCTGCGGCAAGTGCTCGAAGCGCTGCCCGGTCGGCGCCATCCCGCGCGTGCCGGATCCCGACCCGAGGTTCCGCAAGCACGGCCGGCCGCAGGTGGACGAGGCGCGCTGCCTGGGGTGCGGCGTGTGCACGCTGACGTGCAACCCGGGCGCGATGAAGCTCCACCACCGGACCCAGCGCGTGCTGCACCCCGAGGACCTGTTCGAGCGGCTCATCCTGCAGTGCCTGGAGCGCGGCACGCTGCAGAACCAGCTCTTCGACGACCCCGGCAGCAAGTCCCAGGCGTTCCTGCGGGCGCTGGTGGGCGGGTTCCTGCGGCTGCCGCCGGTGAAGCAGGCGCTCATGGGCGACGCGCTCCGCTCGCGCTTCCTCGCGGCGGTGAAGGCGGCCGCGGGGAAGCGCGCGCCGAAGGAGCTCGTGGACGCCTGAGGCCGCTCGCGGTGTCGAGGCGCCGACCGGTCAGCCCCGCGCCACCGCCTGCGCCTCGCGGGCGAGCCCCTCCACCACCGAGTGGAACCCCTTGAACTGCTCCATGCGCGCGGCGGGGAAGCGGCGGCGGATCTCGTCGGCGAGGCGCGGGACGCGGGCGGTGCCGCCCGTGCAGCAGACCACGCCGACCTCCTCGGGCGCGACGCCGGCACGGCGCACCGTCTCGTCCAGGCACGCCAGGATCGCGTCCACCTCGCGCCGGCAGGCCTTCTCGAACCCGGCGCGGGTCACCGGCTCGCGCACCTCGATGCCGGGGTGCGAGACCTCCACCCGCGCGCGGGTCGCGCCCGACAGCTCGCGCTTGGCGCGCTCGATGGCCTCGAACACCTGGAAGCCGAGCGTCTCCTCGACCATGACCGTGAGCTGGTCCATGCGCCGCCGGTCCTCGTCGGAGAGCGACCAGCGGCGCACGTCGGCGAGGAAGCTCGCCACGTCGCGCCGCTGCAGGATCGAGAGGTGCGCCGGCGAGCAGAGGTGCTGCACGATCCCCTGCGGCATGCGGAGCACGTTCTTGCCGAACGGGACCCGGTACAGGACCTCCGCCCCGAAGTGCCGCGCCACGCTCTCGCGCATGATCGACGCGTCGAGCGCGTCGCCGGCCACCGCCACCCCGCCCACGGCGAGCACGTCCTCCCGGGCGAGGGCGCGCGGCCCCACGCGGAGCACGGTGAAGTCCGAGGTGCCGCCGCCGAAGTCGCCGATGAGCGCCAGCTCCTCGCGCTCCGCCGCCGCGCCGAACGCGCGCGCCGCCGCCACCGGCTCCGGCAGGAAGCTCACGTGCTCGAAGCCGGCCAGCTCCGCGGCCCGGCGCAGCCGCGCCTCCGCGAACGCGTCGTCCTCGCCGTCGAAGTGCACCGGGCGGCCCAGCAGCGCCCGCCGTACCTCGACGCCGTAGTGCGCGTCGGCGCGCTCGCGCATCCGGCGCAGCACCGCCGCGACCAGCTCCTCTGCGGTGAGCATCCGGCCGCGGATGACCGTGCCGCGGAACGAGCGCGTGCCGAGGTGGTGCTTGATCGAGCGGAGGAGCCGGGCCTCGCCCCCGTGCTCCACGAACTGCCGGATCGCCTCCACCCCCACGTGGACGCCCCCCTCGTCCGGAAAGCAGACGATGCTGCGCAGGACGGTCGGATCCGGCGCGTCCGGGTCGAGCGGCGCGGGATCGAACGTGCGATCGGCGCAGGCCGCGGCCAGCAGCGAGTTGCTGGTGCCGAAGTCGATCGCGTAGTGGGTGGGCCGCGGGGACATGGGGCGCGGGTTCTAACCCGCCCCGGGGCGCGAGGAAAGTGCGCACGCGGGCCCGTTCTCGCCGAACGGGTCGCGGGCCGCGTGCGAGACCGGGGCCGCCCCGGCGTCCGGCCGGAGCGCGCCGCGCCGGCGGGCTCACGCGCCGCGGGGCGTCGCCGGCGCCATCGCCAGCGCCACGCCGGCGAGGATGGCTGTCCCGGCCGCCAGCAGCCGCGGGGTGATCGCCTCGCCGAGCAGGGCGGCCGCGGCCAGCGGCACCATCGCCGGGACCGCGAGCTGCACCGCCGCCGCGCGCGCGGCACCGAGCGCCGGCACGACCGTGTACCAGAGCACGTAGCCGACGCCGGAGGCCACGGCCCCGGAGGCGGCGGCGAGCGCGGCCCCCCGGGCGGTCAGGTGCAGGGTCCCCGCCGAGGCAATCACGAGGCCGAGCGCCAGCGGGACCGCCAGCGCGAAGTTCGCCGCGGTGGCACCGGCGGGATCCCGGACGCCGCGCCCGCGCAAGGTGTAGGCGCCCCAGGCGACGCCGGCCGCCAGCATGAGCGCCGCGCCGCGCGCGTCCGGCGCGTGCGCGCCCGGCAGCGTGAGCCAGGCCAGGCCGGCGAGCGCCACCGCCAGGCCCGTCCACTGCCGCCGGGTCGGGCGGGCGCCGCGGAGCACGCTCCAGCCGATCATGGTGGCCTGCACCGCGAAGAACAGCAGGAACGCGCCCGGGCCCGCGTCGATCCGCCGGTAGGCGAGCGAGAACGCGGCGGCGTAGGCGAAGAGCGCCAGCGCCGACCCGGCGCTCCCGCCCCTCGGCCGCCCGCGGCGCGACGCGAGCGCGAGGGCACCGAGCGCGGCCGCGCCGGAGACGAGCCGGATCGCGGTGAACGCCGCGGCGTCGGCGAGCCCCGGGCGCAGCGCGGCACGCGCCAGGAGCGAGTTCGCCGCGAAGAAGGCGAGCGTGAGGACCGTGAGCGCGGCGAGGCGCGCGCCGCCGGGGGCGGCGGGCGCCGCGCCCGGCGCGAGGGGGACCGGGCGTGCAGGGCTGCCGTCCATCCGCGCTCCCTCCGAGTCGGTCTCGCAGTAGCGAAGCGCGGGAGGGCCGCGCAAGGCTCCGCCGGGGCCGGGCCGCCGCCCGCGACGCCCGCTACGCTGGCGGCATGACCTCGATCGACGAGCGGCGCACCGCCTTCCGCGCGCTCCACCAGCAGGGCTGCTTCGTGCTGCCCAACCCGTGGGACGCCGGCACCGCCCGCGCGCTCGAGCGCGCCGGCTTCCGGGCGCTCGCCACCACCAGCGCCGGCTTCGCGTTCTCGCGCGGCCTGCCCGACGGCGCGGTGGCCGGCGCGGACATGCTCGCGCACGTCCGCGAGCTCGTCGGCGCCACCTCGCTGCCCGTGAACGCCGACCTGGAGGACGGATACGGCGCCACCGCGGCCGAGGTCGCGGCGAACGTGCGGGCGTGCGTGGACGCCAGGGTGGCCGGGCTCTCGATCGAGGACGCCACCGGCGATCCGGCGGCGCCGCTGTACCCGGCCGACGAGGCCGCGGCGCGCCTGCGCGCGGCGCGAGGCGCCATCGACGCGGCGGGCGGCGGGGTGGTGCTCACCTGCCGGACCGAGGGGTTCGTGGTGGGGCGGCCCGACCTCGCCGAGACCATCCGGCGGCTGGTGGCGTACGCGGAGGCGGGTGCCGACTGCCTCTACGCGCCGGGCCTCACCACGCGCGAGCAGGTCGCAGCGGTGGTGAAGGCGGTGGCGCCACGACCGGTGAACGTCCTCGCCGGCGGCCCGGCGTTCACCGTCGCCGAGCTGGCCGCGCTCGGCGTCCGCCGCGTCAGCCTCGGCTCCGCGCTGGCGCGCGCGGCGTGGGGCGCGTTCCTCGAGGCCTCGCGCGAGATCGCCGAGCGCGGCACGTTCGAGCGGCTGGGCGAGGCGGCGGGGTACGCCGCGCTGAACGGGCTGTTCCGGCCGGACGGTGGGTACGGGCACGCGCCGTGACCATCAGCTCGCTTCGCGCCGCACGATCCAGTCCATAATCTCCGCTGATGGCACATCCGTTCTTGCGCGTTCCGCGGTCCCGGGTTCGCGGGCATGTTGCCGACCACCAAGGAGGCCACATGCACCACCTCACCGCATCCCAGGCCGTCAAGGGCACCTTCGCGTGGGCGGTCCTCGCCACGCTGGTCCCGCTGTTCGGCATCGTCCTCATCCCCATCCTCGCCGCCGCGGCGATCTGCCGCGGGATCGCGCTGGCCGGCGCCGCGCTGGTCGCGCTCGTGCGCACCTCGCCGACCCCCTGGTCCACGGTGGACGCGCGCGGCCCGATGGCGCGCAGCGGCAACACGGCGGCCTGATCCGGAGCGGCGGCGCGAGGAGGCTCGCGCGCCGCCGCACGCGCGTTCCGCCGCGCCTTCAGGCGCGCGTCGAGCGCCGCACGTTCGCCTCGCCGAGCTGGACCGCGGCGCCGCGCCGCAGCGTGCCCGGGATCTCCGCGATGCGATCCACCCGCGCGACCAGCTCCGCGAGCCGCTCCTCGCTCGCGTCCCCCGCGATCTCGACGTCGTAGCGGATGCCGGTGGACACCGCCGGCTCGCCGGCGAAATCGCCCCGGACCCGGACCCGCACCGACTCCAGGCGGATCCCGGCCGCGAGCGCCTCGCGGAACAGATCGTTTGAGACGCACCCCGCCACCGCGAGGTGCAGCAGCTCCCCCCCGTTGAATCCGAGCCCGCCCCCGCCTGCCGCCTCCGGCCGGTCGATCACGACCGTGTGCCCGCCCGCGCTTCCGACGGCCGTGACGCACCCCTGCAGGCTACGGGTCTCCACCTCGAACGCCATGCCGTTCCCCCTCGCGGACGCGATGCGCGCCCGGCCGCGGTCGCACCGCGCGGCCTTCTCGTAGCGTGAGCGCGTCGCTCCCGCCGCCCGCACCGGCATCCCGCACGGGCGCCGCGCCGCCCGTCAGGCCACCCGCGGCGGCGCCGTGGCGTCCGCGGCCGCGTCCCGCCACCCGGCGTTCCGGGCGTGCATCGCCGCGAGCACTCCCATCATCCGGTCCATGACCGCCTCCGGGTCGGAGCCACCGCCCGCCGCCTCGTAGACCGCGGCCGCGACCACGTGCGCGGCGTAGGCGCCCTCGCCGTAGGCCCGGCCGGCGCGGGCCGGGCCGGATCGCCCGGCGCGGCCCGACACCGCCTCGCGCAGGTCCGCCACCACCGCCTCGTCCCGGTCGCGCCAGTCCTGGATCTGCTGCAGCGCCCGCCCCTCCAGCGCCGGCAGCCGCGTGCGCGCGATCGCCTGCGCGACGAGCGCGGCGGACGCCTTCACCGCGGCGGGCGGCACCTCGGTCTTCCCCAGCCACACGCGCCCGAGATCCCGGTCGGCCTCCGCCACCAGGCGGTCGGCCCACTTGCCCGCGCCCTCGAACGACAGGAGCCGGACGGTCTCCGCAGCCAGGTACGCGCGCGCCATGTCGGCCGGGTGCGGATCCTCGGCCCGCCCCACGTTCCGGAGCGCCGGCCGTCCGTGCGCCGCCGCGTTCATCGCGCGGAAGTAGCCGACCAGCCCCACCGCCGCAGCCGGGCCCATGTTCAGGACGCCGAGGACGTCGGCCGCGGTCTCGTCGATCCGCTCGGCCCAGTAGGCGGCGACCTCCGGGACCATGCCGGCGCCGAGCAGCCGCTCGCGCACCGCCCCCGCGAGCTGGGCGCGGAGCCCGACGTCGGCCTCGAGGATGTCGTGCCCGGCGGTCTCGTGCGCGAGCGCGGGCCAGGCGAGCAGGCCGCCCGAGGCGTTGGCGGCCGGCAGGCTCACCACCGCCGCCTTCACGCCCACCGCCCGGGTGGCGGTCGCGGGCCAGGTGTACGGCCCCGTCTCCGCGCTTCCCCACCGGACCAGCGGCGGGACCACGCCGTGATCCGGCGGCTTCACGCCGCGGCGGTCCTCGGCGGAGAGGAAGCCCTCGTACAGATCGGTCACGACCTCCTGGAACGCGGCGGTGGCGCGGGCCTGGTGGCCCTCCCCGCGCTGCAACACCGCCTGGGCCACGTCGAGCAGCAGGCGCGCGCCGGCCTGGCGATCCGGGTCCTCGCGGAGGACGCGCGCGAAGCCCCCAGGGCCGAGCTGGTCCAGGGTCCGGAGGAGCGGCTCGGCCACGGCGCGCCGGTACGCTGCCGGGAGGGCCGGCGACGCCTTCGCGAGCCGCGCGCGCAGCGCCGCGAAGGTGGCCGGATCGGGCGGGCCGCCGGCGCCGGACAGGGCGGCGGCGCGCGCGTCCTCGATGGCCGCGGGCAGGCCGGCGAGCGCGACCGGATCGGGCGCCGCCGCCGCGGCCGCGTGGACGGGCGCGGTGGCGGCAGCGCCCGCGGCGCCGCGGGTGCGCGGACGCCCGGAGGCGCCGGGTCCCGGCGCTGCGTCCTCCGGCGCGAGACGGGAGATCGGGAGCTGCGAGGCGGACGCGGTTCCGACGAGCATGTGCACCCTCCGTGGTGGGGACGGGCGCAGATGCCACGGGCGTGCCGCGCCGGTACGCGCGGAATCTCGCGCGTGGCACGGGCGGGGACGGACGCAGCGCGGACGGAGCGGCGGCTACGCGGCCGGCCCAGCGCGTCGTTCGGGCCTCCTGTCGGCGCGGCGGCGGCGCCAGGTGGCGGGCGGCTCCCCCACGCACTTCTTGAACGCCCGGTTGAACGCCGCCTCCGAGGCGTAGCCCACCTGGCCCGCGATCGACGCCACGCCCTCGCGCGTGGTGGCGAGCAGCCCGGCCGCGACCTGCATGCGCCAGCGCGCGAGGTACTGCATGGGCGGCTCGCCGATGAGCGTCGCGAACCGCTCCGCCAGGGACGAGCGGGCCAGGCCGGCGGCGCGGGCGAGCCGCTCCAGCGACCACGGATCCGCCGGGCGCGCGTGGAGCGCCGCGAGCGCGCGGCCCACGTGCGGATCCGAGAGGCCCGCCAGCCAGCCGCCGCGGCCCGCCGGGAGGGCCTCGAGGTGCCGACGCACCATCTCGAGGAACATCAGCTCCGCGAGCCGGCTCAGCACGCCCTCGCCTCCCGGTCCCGGCGCGCTCGCCTCGGCCTCCGCCACCTCGAGGAACCGCGACAGCCACCCGCGGCGCGGTCCCTCCCGATCGCTGGCGCGGAGCAGGCGCGGCAGCGAGGCGAGCAGCGGGTTGAACGGGCGCGCGTCGCATCCGAAGAAGCCGCACAGCACCTCGGTGTCGGGGGGCCCGGCGCCGACCCGCACCAGGAACGGCCGCGGCGCGTCCCGCGCCAGCGCGTACGGCGCGAGGTCCGGCGCGGCGCCGCGGAGGCCGGCCGCGCTCGACAGGACGTGCGCGTCGCCGTGCGGGAAGCAGACGACGTCCCCCGCCTCGAGCACGACCGGCGGCTCTCCCACGATGCCTGCGAGGCAGCGCCCGCGCGCCACCGCGTGGAACTCGATGACGTGGTCGGCGCCGGGCATCACCTGCGCCGCGATGGCGCGGGAGGGCGGCGCCTCGGCGGCCCAGGGCGGAGCGCCCGCGACGCGGAAGAACACCGAGCCGGTCAGGCGAACCGAGGTCAGCACGTCGGCCAGCGGATCCGCGCCCATTCGCCCTCCCCCGTGACGCTCCGTGGGCCCGTGGGCCCCGCTCAGGTCGCGGACGGACGGGCAACGAACGCGGCGGGGCGAGCAGGTCCGGACCGGCCCGGGTTTCCTAGATCCCGCCCGGCGTCCACGCCACCTGACCTGCAGGCAAGGAGACCGCAGATGAACGGCATCGCTTCCCGCTCCCCCACCCCCATGACCCCGCCCGCCGCGCCGCCCCCGGGCCTCGACCTCGACGCCGTGAAGGCACGGCAGCAGTCCACCTGGAGCTCGGGGGACTACGCGGTGATCGGCACCACGCTGCAGATCGTCGGCGAGACGCTCTGCGAGGCGGCCGCGGTCTCGGCCGGCGAGCGCGTCCTCGACGTGGCCTGCGGCAACGGCAACGCCGCGCTCGCGGCGGCCCGCCGCTTCGCGCGCGTGACCGGGGTCGACTACGTCCCCGCGCTGCTCGAGCGGGCGAGCGCCCGCGCGGCGGCCGACGGCCTCGCGGTGGAGCTCCGCGGCGGCGACGCCGAGGCGCTGCCGTTCGACGACGGCGCGTTCGACGTGGTGCTCTCGACGTTCGGCGTGATGTTCACGCCCGACCAGGCGCGCGCCGCGGGCGAGCTGCTCCGGGTGTGCCGCCCGGGCGGCCGCATCGCGCTCGCCTCGTGGACGCCGGACGGCTTCATCGGCAAGGTGTTCCAGGCGGTGGGCCGCCACGTGCCGCCGCCCGCCGGCCTCCGACCGCCGGCCGCCTGGGGCACCGAGGCGCGCCTCCACGAGCTGTTCGTCCCCGGCGCCCGCGAGATCCGCGCGCAGCGCCGCGAGTTCGTGTTCCGCTACCGCTCGGCGGCGCACTGGGTGGAGGTGTTCCGCACCTGGTACGGCCCCATCCACCGCGCGTTCGCGGCGCTCGCCGCCGAAGCGCGGCCGGCGCTCGAGCGCGACCTGCTCGCGCTGCTCGAGGAGGCCGACACCGCCACCGACGGCACGCTCGCGGTGCCGGCCACGTACCTCGAGGCGGTGATCACCCGGGCGTAGCGCGCGCGGGCCGCCGGTGTCCGCGATCCCCACGACGCCGGCCGCCTGACGCCACGCGAGCGCGGAGCCGCGCCGGCGCCTCGGGGTGGCTCCCGACCCCGCGCGCCGACCCGCGCCCGCGCGCGGGGCCCAGGCCTCGGCGCCGTCCGGGCCCGCGGCACATCGGGTGCAGTCGCCTTCCCCGACACCGACACTCAACGGAGGGTGAATGATTCCATCACGCTCGCAGGCGAGGCGCGCCGCCGCCGCGCGGTCGATCGCCGCGCTCGACCGCGCCGCCGGTCCCGTGCTCCTGCTCCTCGCCGCGCTCGCGCCCCCGGCGGCCGCGCAGTGGGACGCGCCCTCGCGCTTCGAGGAGCTCCACGCAGCGTTCGCCGACGCACCGGTCGACGCGTGCCTCTCCTGCCACGAGGAGGCGCTGATGCCGCAGGGCAACCACCCGGTCGGCATGACCTACCAGCCGGGCCCGAGGTCCTCGCTGCGGCCCCGCGCAGAGGTCGAGCGCCGGGGCGTGGCGCTGCCGGAGGGCAAGGTGCACTGCTGGAGCTGCCACGCGCTGGGCTCGCGCTGGCGGTACCACCTGCTCATCCCCGACGACGCGACGGCGGGACCGCGCGTCGTCCCCGGTGACCCGGCGACGTACGGGAGCCACGCGCGCGCGGCGCCGGACGACGACGACGGCGCCGACGTGAGCCCGATGCCGCTCTGCCGGGCCTGCCACACCCACGGCGACTGAGGGCCGGCCACGCCCGCCTGCCCGCTCACGACGAGTGAACCCGGCCCGGCCGCGTCGCGCGGCGCGCCCCGCGCCCGCCCCGCCTGCGGTACTCTCCCCTCCGCGGAGGCTCCGCGGGGAGGTGGTGGCGGTGAGGATCGCGATCTACGGCGCCGGCGCGGTGGGCGGGCTCGTGGCCGCCCGCCTGGCGTGCGCCGGGCACGAGGTGAGCGCGGTGGCGCGCGGCGCGACGCTCGACGCGCTGCGGTCGCGCGGGCTGCGGCTCGTCTCGGCCGGCGGGGAGGCGCGCGTCCGGCTCCCGGCGTCGGACGATCCCGCCGAGCTCGGGCCGCAGGAGCTGGTGGTCGTGGCGGTGAAGGCGCCCGCGCTCGTCCACGTGGCCCGGGACATCGGCCCGCTGCTCGGGCCGGACACGGTCGTGCTCACCGCCATGAACGGCGTGCCCTGGTGGTTCTTCGACCGGTTCGGCGGCCGCTGGGCCGGCACCCGGCTCGACTCGGTGGACCCCGGCGGCGCCATCGCGGCGGGCATCCCGTCGCGGCACGTGGTCGGCTGCGTGGTCCACCTCGCCTGCGCGGTGCCGGAGCCGGGGTTCGTGTGCCACACGGCCGGCAACCGCCTCATCGTGGGCGAGCCCGGCGGCGAGGCGTCGCAGCGCCTCGCGCGCCTCGCCGCGACGCTCCGCGGCGCCGGGTTCGACGTGGACGTCTCGCGGCGGATCCAGGCGGACGTCTGGTACAAGCTCTGGGGCAACATGACCATGAACCCGGTCTCGGCGATCACCGGCGCCACCTGCGACCGGATCCTCGACGATCCGCAGGTGTACCGCTTCTGCCTGGACGTCATGGGCGAGGCGGCGCGCATCGGCGCGGCCATCGGGTGCCCCATCTCCGAGAGCGGCGAGGACCGCATGGCGGTCACGCGCAAGCTGGGCGCGTTCAAGACGTCGATGCTGCAGGACGTGGAGGCGGGCCGGGCGGTGGAGCTGGACGCGCTCGTGTCGGCGGTGCGGGAGATCGGCGCGCGGGTCGGCGAGCCGACGCCGCGCATCGACACGCTGCTCGGGCTGGCCCGGCTGCACGCGCGCGTGCGCGGCCTCTACCCGGCCTGACCGGCGGCGCCGCCGGCGGCCGCCACGCCCTCCAGCACCTGGTCGATGGTCACGACGTCCACCAGGCCGCGCACCTGGTAGAGCGCCGGGATGACCTGCTCCGGCGCGTGGCGCCGGAGCAGCTCGGCGACCTTCTCGGTGCCGGCCCGGTAGCACGGCAGGTACATGCGGCCGTTCAGCGGGTGGCGCGCCCAGGCGCCGGAGATCTTGGCGGCGCGCTCCTCGGAGAGCAGGTACTCGCGCCGCAGCGCCGTGGCGACCTCGTCCTGCGGCCGGCCCTCGGCCCAGGTGAGCCAGGACGCCTGGTTCTTCGCGTCGTCCTGCAGGAGCACCAGGAGCTTCCCGATCTGCAGGTCGGGGTCGGGCAGCTGCTCCACCTCGGTGACGCCGAGCGCCATCATCATGGCGTTGTTGGCGAGGCCCTCCGAGAGCGCCGCGCCGCGCGTGTTCATGGTGAGGACGGTGCCCTCGAACCCGAGCCGCCCCTGCACGTGGAGCGCCTGGGCGAGCGCGAAGTTCGTGACGTGCCCGGGGACCACCTCGTGCGCCACCAGGTCGAGGAACTCCGGGACCGAGATCTGGAGGGCCGCGTTGATCTCGTAGGTCGCCTCGTACCGCGGCGAGCCGTCGGGCCCGCGGGCCCGCCCGACGTAGTTCATCGACCCGGAGAACCAGGCGTTCTCGATGGGCAGGAACTCGATGTTCGCGCGCGGGATCCCGTGGAGCGAGGCCGGCAGGTGCGGCACCACGTGCCGGCGCGTGCCCTCGTCGAGCTGGGCGATGCAGGCGTCCGCGAGCAGCTTGATGGCCTTGCGCGGGACGAGCCGCTCGCCGCGCCACGCGTCCACCGCCGCGAGCAGCGGCTCCGCCTCGGCGCGCACCCCGAGCAGCTCGGCCAGGCGCTCGCGCTTCGCCTCCGGTCGCGACGGCTCCGGCGCCCGGCCGGTCGAGGCGACCACGCAGCGCTCGTACGGAACCTTCGGCCCGCGCCCGAGCAGCTCCTCGGCGAGCGCCCACATGACGCGCAGCGACTCACCCTGCGCCGCCAGGTAGGCACCGCGGATCCCGCCGACCCCGCGTCCGAGCGCGGCGAGCGCGTCGATGGCGCCCGGGACGTCCACGGCGGCGAGGTACGCGTCGATGGCGGCGAGGTCCGGAGCGGGCGCCGCCACCCCGCCCATCGCGCGGAGCCGCGCCGCCGCGGGCAGCGCGTACGCCGGCGGCAGCGGCTCGTCCGAGAACCACGAGTCGGCGATGTACCGGCCGGTCCCGGAGGCGCTCATCACGTCGCCTCCCCAGAGCGTGTCGATCCCGAGGATCGCGTTCGCGGTCGTGCTCGCCAGCCTGGCTTCGTCGGACATGTGCGGCCTCCGGGCCGCGGACCATAGCACCGCCCCGGCGCGGCGGCGCGTCCCCGGCGGGCGCGGGCGCGCCGCGCCGGGGGCACGCCCCTCAGCGCGCGGGCTCGGCGGCCTTCGCCCGCACCGCCTGCTCGTGCGCGCGCACGTCCGGCCGGTACTCGGAGGCGTCGAACATGACGAAGCTGCCGAACAGCACCGCGAACAGCACCGCGCCCACCAGGATCACCAGGTGGAACCGGTGCTCGTACTTGAGGTGCATGAAGAACAGCGCCACCAGCGAGGCCTTCACGGTGGCGATGGCGAGGGCCACCGGCACGTTCGCGGCCCCGAGGTGGACGCGGGCGACGGCCACCGTCAGCACGGTGAGGACGCCCAGCGCCGCGGCGGTGCCGAGCAGCACCGAGGGCGGGAGCACGTGCGGCCCGGCGTGCGCGCCGTCCCCGTGCGCGCGGTCGGAGGACGCGTTCTCGACGACGTTCATGGAGCCGGCCTCAGATCAGGTAGAGCAGCGGGAAGAGGAAGATCCACACCAGGTCCACGAGGTGCCAGTAGAGCGCCACCGCGTCCACCGGCCCGTAGTAGCCGGGGCCGAAGTGGCCCCGCCGCGCGCGCACGATCAGCCACACGTACAGCCCGATGCCGATGACCACGTGGATCCCGTGCAGGCCGGTCATCAGGTAGTAGAGGCTGAAGAAGGTGCCGAGGTGCTCGGGGACGGGCAGCGCGCGGACGGCGGCGGGCAGGCTCGCGAGCAGCTCCGGCGACGGGTTGCACGCCGTCCCCCACCCCACCCCGTTGTGCAGCTTGTGGCTGTACTCGAAGTACTTCACGACCATGAACGTGGCGGCGAGCACCACCGTCAGCACCAGCGACCGGATCAGCGTGCGCTGGTTCCCGAGCTGCGCCGCCCGCACCGACCAGGCCGCGGCGAGGCTGCTGCTGATGAGCACGAGGGTGTTCGTCGCGCCCATGCGCCAGTCGAGGAACTGGCTGGCGTACCGGAACAGCTCCGGGTGGTGGGCGCGGTAGACGCCGTACGAGACGAACAGCGCCGAGAAGAACAGCACCTCGTTCGCGAGGAACAGCCAGATCCCGAGCTTGCCGGTGGCGAGCTGGGCGGGCATGTCCTCGAACTGCACGGCCAGGAACCGGCCGCGCTCCGGGCGGGCGGCGGCGGGCTGGGCGGTCGCGTCCATCTAGCGTCCCTCCTCGCGCACCCAGCCCGCGTCCTCGGAGACCTCGTGCAGCCCCGAGTAGTCGTACGGGCCGCGGGCGCGCGGCGTTGCGTCGAAGTTGTGGTGGGTGGGCGGCGAGGCGACGGTCCACTCCAGCGACGCCGCGCCCCACGGGTTGGGCGGCGCGCGGCGGCCGCGCCGCAGCGAGTGGAGCAGCCCGGCGAGCGCCAGCGCCAGGCCGAGGGCGAGCACGAACGCGCCCACGGTGGAGAGCCGGTTGTGCGCGGTGAACTGCGGCGCGTACGTGGCATACCGGCGCGGCATGCCCAGCACGCCGGCCAGGAACTGCGGCACGAACGTGAGGTTGAAGCCGAGGAACACCAGCCACGCAGACGTCACGCCCACGCCCTCGTGGTACATGCGGCCGGTCATCTTCGGCCACCAGTAGTGCAGGCCGGCCAGGAACGCGATCATCACCGCGCCGACCATCACGAAGTGGAAGTGCGCCACCACGAAGTAGGTGTCGTGCAGCGGGATGTCGGTGGCGAGCAGGCCGAGGAACAGGCCGGTGAGCCCGCCCACGCCGAAGATGGCGAAGAACGTGAGCACGTACACCATGGGCGTCTTCAGGACGATGGCGCCCTTGTACATGGTGGCGATCCAGTTGAACGTCTTGATGGCCGACGGGATCGACACCAGCATGGTGAGGAAGCTGAAGGCCAGGCTCGCCCAGCGCGACTGGCCCGAGACGAACATGTGGTGCCCCCACACCAGGAAGCCGATGATCGCGATGGCCATCGAGCTCACCGCGATGAAGCGGTAGCCGAAGATGGGCTTGCGGCTGAAGACCGAGACCACCTCCGACACCACGCCCATGGCCGGCAGGATCATGATGTAGACGGCGGGGTGCGAGTAGAACCAGAAGAAGTGCTGGAACAGGATGGGATCGCCGCCGTACTCCGGCATGAACAGCCCGAGGTGGAAGATCCGCTCCAGGAAGCCCATCGCCGCGGTGATGCCCAGCACCGGCGTGGAGATGATCTGGATGACGCCGGTGGCGTAGAGCGCCCACAGGAACAGCGGCATGTCGAACCAGCCCATCCCCGGCGGCCGCATGCGGTGGATGGTGGCGATGAAGTTCACGCCGGTGAGGATCGAGCTGAAGCCGGTGAGCACCACCGCCGACAGCGCCAGCAGGATCCCGAGGCCGCGCGCGCTCTCCAGGCTGTAGGGCGGGTACAGCGTCCAGCCGGTGTCCACCCCGCCCACCACCAGCACCACCACGAAGAAGATCGCGCCCGCCACGAACAGCCAGAAGCTGAGCAGGTTGACGCGCGGGAAGGCCATGTCCTTCGCGCCGAGCTGGAGCGGCAGCACGAAGTTGCCGAGCGCCGCGGGGATGCCGGGGATGATGAACAGGAAGATCATCACCGCGCCGTGCAGCGTGAACAGCTTGTTGTAGGCGTCGTTCGAGACCAGCGCGCCCTGCGGATTCCAGAGGTGCATCCGGAGCGCCAGCGCGAACACGCCGCCCAGCAGCAGGCAGGCGGAGATCGCGACCAGGTACATGATCCCGATGCGCTTGTGGTCCAGGGTGAAGAGCCAGGAGCGGACGCCGCGCCCGTGCTCGAGGTAGCTCCCGGTCTCGTGCGCCGGCGCGCGCACGGCCACTGCCGCGGTGCTGCTCATCGCTTCGTCTCCTCGCCCTTCGCCGGCGCGCCGCCCTCGACGGCGAGCGTCTCGAGGTACGCGGCGACGGCCTTCAGCTCGCGCTCCTCCAGCGGCATGGGCGGCATGATGTTCGGGTATCCGGCGACCACCTTCGCGCCCGGCTTCACCAGCGACTCGCGCAGGTACTCCTCGTCCACCAGCGCGGTGGTGCCGTCCGCCAGCTTCTCGTGGCGCTTCCACAGCCCGCGGACCGACGGGCCGACGCCCCGCGCCCCGTCCACGCTGTGGCAGGCGGCGCAGCCCTTCTCCGCGAACACCTGCTTGCCGAGGTCGGCGAGCGTGGCGTCGGCCGGGAGGCCCTCCCTGGCCCAGGCGTCGAACGAGGCCTGGTCGGCGTGGACCACCACGGTGGACAGCATGCGGGAGTGGTCGGTGCCGCAGTACTCGGCGCAGAGGATGGGGTAGCTGCCCGGCACGGTGGGCGTGAAGGCGAGCCGGGTGAAACGCCCGGGGACCGCGTCCTGCTTCAGGCGGAACTCCGGGACGTACAGCGAGTGGATCACGTCGGTGGCGGAGAGGACCAGCTCCACCGGCCGCCCGGCCACCACGTGCAGCTCGTTCGCGCCCTTGCCACCCGGGTGGTCGAACCACCACGACCACTTGCGCCCGGTCACCTGCACGCGCACCGGATCCGCCCCGGGGTCCGCCGAGGTCATCTGGATCCAGGTGCGGGTGGACATGACGAACAGCGCCATGACGAGCGCCAGCGGGATGATGGTCCACACCAGCTCGAGCCGCGTGCTGTGCGCCGGCGAGGGCTCCGGGTGCAGCCGCGCCGGGCGGCGGCGGTACCGCAGCACGAAGACGATGGTGAGGAGGATGATGAGCGCGAGGAAGAAGGCGCTCACCCAGAAGAGGAACAGGAAGACCTGGTCCACCCCGTCCGCCACGCTGGACGCGCGCGCGGGGAGGTAGCCGGGGCCTGCCCCGGCGAGGAGGTGGAGGGTGCGGATGGGCAGCTCGGTCACGGTGCGTTCCTGATTCGGCGCCGACGATCGCGCGCGACGTGGACGCCGACGAAGGAGACGAGGAAGAGCCCGACCACCCCGCCCGCCGCGCGCATCACCTTGAGCGCCAGCGGGAGCGGATCGTCGGGGGAGAACCCGATGCAGGAGAGGAGGAACCCGCCGAGCGCCTTCTGCTCGGCGGCGGTGGCCACCCGCCCGTCGGCGGCGCGGCGCACGGCGGTGCGCAGCGCGTCCGGCTCGTAGCTCACGCCGTGCAGGTAGCCGGAGACCCGGCCGTCGCCGGTGAGCACCACCAGCGTGGCCTGGTGCGCGAACTCGCCGGTCTTGGGATCGTAGCGGTAGCGGAAGCCCACCGCCTCGGCGAGCGCGTCGATGGCCGGCTTCGCGCCGGTGGCGAAGTGCCAGGCGCGGGTGACGCCCTCCCCGCCGCCGGCCTGCTGCACGAAGGTCTCCTCGTACTTGCGGATCTGCGGCAGGGTCTCGGCGGGGTCGATGCTCAGGGTGAAGACCGAGAAGTCCTCGCCCTTCCAGCCCGCGTCGCGGAGCGCCCGGGCGAGGCCGGCGAGCTGCAGGCTGCAGAGCTTCGCGCAGCTCGTGTAGTTGAACGAGAGCAGCACCGGGCGGCCGGCCAGCGCCCGGAGCGTCACCGGGCGCCCGTCCTCGCCGGTGAAGGCGAGGTCGCGGGGCACCTCGGCGCCGAGCCGCTCCACCACGCCGATGGCGGCGAGCTCGCGGCGGAGCTGCTCGGGCGTCTGCGCGCGGGCGGCGCCGGCCTCGAGGACGAGGGCGGCCGCCGCGAGCGCGAGGGTTCGCGGGAGGGAGGTCACGGGAGGAGGGGACGAGGGTGGCGCTACTTCTTGGCCTTGGCGGACTTGGCGCCGCGCAGGTCGAGCACGTAGTAGGTGAGCGCCCAGCGCTCCTCGGCCGGCAGGTGGCCGAAGGCGGTCATGGTGGTGCCGGGGATGCCCTGCTCGAGCGTCGCGAACACCTGGTCGGCGGTGGTGCCGTTCCGGTAGGCGCCGGTCACCAGGTTGCGCGGCTTGGGATCCAGCGCGGCCGCGGCGGCGCCGTCGCCCAGGCCCTTGTCGCCGTGGCAGGCGGCGCAGTTCGTCGCGTAGGACGCCTTCCCCTTGGCGACGAGCTCGGGGGTCTTCTTCGGGGCCGGGCCGGCGGCGCGGGCGCCGGCGGCGGAGAGGATGGCGGCGGCGGCGAGGGACATCGCGATCGACTTCTTCATGTGGGGTTCCTCCGGTTGCGGGGTTGAACGGGAGCGTCGCGCTCTCCGCGCGGCCGGCTCACTGCCGGCCCGCCTCGAGCATCTCGCGCTCCATGGTGAGGTAGGTCCCGTAGGCGTTGATGCGGTTCGCCGGCTCGAACGCGGGGAGCTTCGCGTACGCGCTCCAGTCGGCGGCGGCGTACGCCTCCTCGAACGGGACGAGGTCCTGGACCGCCGCCCCCATCACCGCGCGGAGGTGGCGGAGGTAGTCGCGGGTCAGGGCGAGGTGGGTGGCCGGGTCCCGCGACGCGGGGCCGTGGCCCGCGACGAGCAGCTTCGGGCGGCGCTCCAGGAGCCGGTCGATCGCCGCCAGCCAGCGGCGGCTGTCGGCCTCGCCGACGAACGGGATGCGGCCGGCGAAGATGACGTCGCCGGAGAAGACCACGCCGTCGTCCGGCAGGACCACCATCAGGTCCTCGGGCGAGTGCGCCGGTCCGAGCCGGACCACCTCGAAGCGCGCGCCCCCCAGCTCGAAGGCGGCGTCCCCGTCGAGCCAGCGGTCCGCGGGGAGCAGCGGGTTTCCGGCGTCGAACCACGGCGCCAGCTCCTTCCGGCGCTGCTCGAGCCGCTTCGCCGCCTCCTCGCCCTCGAGGTACGCCCTGCCCTCCGCGCTCGCCCAGACCTCGGCCCCCGCCGCCTTCAGCGCGCCGAGGCCGTAGACGTGGTCGGCGTGGTAGTGCGTCAGGATCACCCGCCGGATCGGCTGGCGGGTCACCTTGCGGATGGCGCGCACCAGCGCGCGGCCCAGCGCCGGCGTGCCGAGGGCGTCGATCACCACCACGCCGTCGCCGGTCACGACGAACGCCGCGTTGGAGTTGAAGCCGCGGTTCGCCGCCGAGGCGACGCCCGGGTCGCCTTGCACCAGCCAGACCCGCGGCGCGAGCCGGACCGGCTCGAGGACGGGATCGGCCGCGCGGGCCGGCGCGGGGGCGGCCGCGGCGAGCGCCGCGAGCAGCGTGGCGAGCGCGGGCGCCATCAGGTGGACATCCCCGGATCCCGGCCCACGCCGACCAGGCGCGGCAGGTTCGGCGTGCGCGGCGTGATCGTCTTCTGGGCGCGCAGCCAGCGGCCCACCACGTCCCAGACCGGCTCGCCGCCGGCGTCGCGCGCCGCCTCGCTCACCGAGGCCCAGGTGGCGACGCGGTACGTCTTCGACGCCTCCAGCGGCTTCCCGCGCAGGCGCAGGTCCTGGATGCGCTCCCCGCTCCGCGCGCCGGGGTGGCACGCGTACTCGAGCCCGCCGACCCGGACCATGTCGCCGCCCTGCTGGTAGTAGGGGTCCGGGTTGAAGATGTTGTCGCAGACGTCCTCGAGCACCGCCCTCACCGTCGCGCCGGTCATGTCGTTGACGCCGACGTTCGGGTAGCTGATGGCGGTGGCCGCGAGCAGGTCCTCCTGCGTGATGGTGTCGCCGGGCAGGAGCGAGGCGCCCCAGCGGAAGCCGGGCGAGAACGCGATCTCGGCGTCCTTCTCGGCCATGAGCGCGTCCAGGATGAGCTGATCGTACGTTCCGTTGAAGTTGCCGCGCCGGTAGAGCACGCCCTCGGTGACCGCCAGCGGGGCGGCGAGCTTCTCGCGGAACGGCGCGCGGACGCGCTCGATGTGCGCGGCCATCTCCGGGTCGGCCGGGAGCAGGTTCGAGAACACCGGGAGCAGCCGGTAGCGGTGGCTCGCCACCTTCCCACCGCGGACGTCCAGATCGAGCACGCCCAGGAACTTGCCGTTCGAGCCCGCGTTCGTGACCAGCGTCTGGCCGGAGCGGTTCTTCACCGCGACCGGGCGCGGGACGCCGTCGTGCGTGTGGCCGCCCAGGATCGCGTCGATGCCGCTCACGCGGGACGCGAGCTTCAGGTCCACGTCCATGCCGTCGTGCGAGAGCAGCACCACCACGCGCGCGCCCTTCGCCCGCGCCTCGTCCACGGTGCGCTGGAGGTTCTCCTCGTCGATCCCGAACGTCCAGTCGGGCACGAGGTACCGCGGGTTCGCGATGGGGGTGTACGGGAACGCCTGCCCGATCACGGCCACCGGTACGCCGTTCACCTCGCGCATCACCCAGGGCTCGAACACCGGGTCGCCGAAGTCGGCGGTGTGCACGTTCTGGGCGACGAACGAGATCTTGCCGGCGAGGTCCTTCTCGACCGCGCGCTTCACCCGGTCGGCGCCGAGCGTGAACTCCCAGTGGCCGGTCATCACGTCCACGCCGAGCAGCTTGGCCGCGTCGATCATGTCCTGGCCGTCGGTCCACAGCGCCGTGGCCGAGCCCTGCCAGGTGTCGCCGCCGTCGAGCAGCAGCGCGCCGGGGCGGCTGGCCCGGAGGCGCTTCACCAGCGTGGCGAGGTGCGCGAAGCCGCCGACCTTGCCGTACCGCCGCGCCGCCGCCTCGAAGTCGAGGAACGTGAGCGCGTGCGCCTCGCGCGTCCCGGGCCGGATCCCGAAGTGCGAGAGGAGCGCCTTCCCGACCAGGTGCGGCGGGCGGCCCCGGGCCGGCCCGGCGCCCAGGTTCACCGCCGGCTCCCGGTAGTGGAGCGGCATGAGCTGCGCGTGCACGTCGGTGAAGTGCAGCAGGCTCACGTTGCCGTGGCGCGGCAGGTCGTACAGCCCCGCGCCCTCCGGACCCGCCGCGCGCGCGCGAAGGGTCATCCCGCCGGCGGCGGCCGCCGCCAGCATCCGCATGAACTCCCTGCGATCCATGGGCTCGCTCGCTCCGCGCTACTGGTTCACCGGGGAGGCGGGATCGAGGAGCAGCGCGACCAGATCCCTGATCTGCTCCTCGGTGAGGATGGCGTGGTGCCCGAAGCGCGGCATGGTGGAGCACGCCGTGAACGCCTGCGGGTTGAAGATTTTCGCGTAGGTGTAGCGCTGCATGGCCTCGCCCTGCCCGCGCACCTTGCCGTACTGGTACAGGCTCGGGCCGAGCGTGCCGAACGACACCTCCTGCTTCGAGAGGCGGTGGCACGCGTAGCAGTTGCCGCCGGACGGCTTCGCGGGATCGTCGGAGAACTGCTTGCCGACGCCGCTCTGCGCGATCTGCTCGCCCTTCTTCCAGTCGCCCATGAGCTTGCCGTCGGCCGGGTAGACGAGCGTGGCCTGCTGCGCGGCGACCAGCTTCTTCGCGGCGGCGTCCGGCAGCGGCCCCTGGGCCGGGGCGCGGCTGCAGGCCGCCTGGACCTCGTCCTGCTCCAGGCGATCCAGGCCCGCCTGGCCCTTCTCCTTGAAGGACGCGCGGATGACCTCGCGGGCGCGCGCCTCGTCCTTCGCGCCCTTCTGCGGCTGGGCGGCCTGCGCGAGGCCCGCGAGCGCGAGGCCGGCGAGCGTGACGGCTACGGTTCGAGCGAACGGCATCGGCTTCTCCTCAGCGCTTGATGGCGGGGGCGTCCATCCCCGCGCCGTTGGCCTGGCGGGCCAGGTAGGTGATGAGGGCGACCGAGCCCTCCGAGCCGAACACCAGCTCCGGGAACCGCTGCTGGCGCAGGCAGTCGTTCATGCGCCACTGCATGGTGCGCACCTCGCCCTGCGAGACGCGGTAGGCCGGCCAGGTCGCGAAGGCGCGCTTCGCGTCGGCGGGCGTGGTGAGGTTGGGCAGCTCCTGCAGGCGGATGCGCTTGCCGCTCTGCGCGTGGCAGGTCGCGCAGGAGAAGTCGTGCGGCCCGCCGCGGTAGAAGAAGATCCGCTCGCCCAGCGCGTAGGCGGCCTTCTCCTTCGGGTGCTTCAGCGCCACCCGCACCGGCATGCCGCGCGACTGCGCCACGATCCAGGCGGCGAGCGCCTCGAGGTCGGAGCGCTTGTCGCCCGCGCCGAACTTCTGCTTCGTGGCCTCCCCGGCGCCGATCCCCTGCAGCGTGCCCATGCAGTGCACCAGGCGCGTCTCCAGGTCCATGACGCGGTCGCCGTCGGCGAAGTACCGCGGCAGCTCGGCGTACGCGCCCTGCACCACGCCCGGCCCCTTGCCCAGGTCGCAGGCCTCCAGCGACGCGCCCTTCGGCCCGCGCTTCTCCTGCCACAGCGCCTCGCCGCGCGCCTCCCACAGGTCGGCGGGGTTGCCGTCCTGGAGCAGCTCGCGGTAGCGCGCGATGGCGGCGGTGGCGTCCTCCTCCTGCGCGCGGTGGGCGGCCGGGGCCAGGGCCGCGGCCGCGAGGAGCAGCGCCGGCCCGATCGATCGACGGGTCATCCGAATCTCCTTCCAGGGAACGGTTCGTGAAGCTCAGGGCCTGAGGTAGGCGAAGCCCTCGCGCGCCTGGAGGCGCGCCGCCTCCGCCACGCCGGACTGGACCAGCGTCGCCTCCGGCAGGAGCTTCGAGGGATCGATGCTGCGGGTGACGAGCGTGTTGCGGCACGCCCGGAACTCGACGTGACGGGTGACGAGGTCCTGCACGATGGCGTCGAACGGGTTGCCGTTCTTGTCCATGGCGCCGTCGAGCAGGAAGTCGATGCCGGCGCCGTTCGCCACCACCACGATCCTCGCGGTGGGATCCGCGTCGAGGTGGTTGCGGACGTTGCGCAGGGCGCGCACCGCCTCCTCGATCCCCTCGGTCAGGTGGTACACGACCTTGATCGGCGCCGCCTTCTGGGCGGCGGCGCGCGCGGAGGGCGGCGCGGCCCGGGCCGCCGGGGCGGCCGCGAGGCCGGCGGCGAGGACGAGGAGCCACCGGGCCCCCCTCCCCGCCGCCCGCGCCGCGTGGCTGGCGGACGGCGCGCTCAGGCGATGGTCCCTTCGTCGGTGCGGGTCTCGCCCTTGTTGTCCACCCAGGTCACCTTGACCTTGTCGCCCTTGGCCGCGCCCTTGAACTTGAAGGCGAGGTACGGGTTCTTCGACACCGCCGGGCCCCAGTGCGCGGTGAGCACGGCCTTGCCGTTGCACTCCGCCTGGACCGAGCTGATGAAGTGGGCCGGGACGAGCGCGCCGCTCGCGTCCTTGCGCTGGCCCGTCTCCATCTCGTGGCTCATCAGCACCTTCACCTCCACGACGTCGCCCTGGAGGCTCGCGCGGATCTTCATCGGATCTGCCATGGCTGTCTCCTCGCTCCCTACCCGCCGCAACCGCCCAGGGTGACCTTGATCTCCTTCGTCGCCACGTAGAACTTGCCGCCGGCCTTCACCAGCACCGACACGTTCGACGTCCGGGCCATCTTGACCCGCGTGGAGACGACCGGCAGCGAGGCCGGGGTCAGGAGGAACGACGCGGCGAGCATGTTCGGGTTGGCCTCGACCAGGAACGCGATCGACTCGGTGTCGGGCAGGTTGCTGGTCGCGGTGATGGGCACCACGGCGCCGTTCTCGGCGATGTCGGGTGCGGTGACGGCGATGTCCTTCGAGTCGGCCGGCGCGCCGGCGCCGAGCGCGTCCAGCGCCTCCTTCATGGTCCGGGCCTCGAACGCCGCCTTGTTCCAGTCGGCCGCGCGGCCCCAGCTCGGCTTCAGGATGCCCGCGGCGACCAGCATGCCGAGGAGCGTCGCCCCGCCGGTCGTCTCGAGGAACCGCCGCCTCCCGATGCCCGTCTGCTCTACCTCTCTCATTCCGCTCTCCTCTACGGGTTCTGCCGCGCGCGGCGACGGTCGCCGCGCCGCGAGCGCCTCAGCGTGCTCCCTCGAGCACCCACTTCACGATCGTGTCCACGTCGCCCTCCGCCACCTGGCGCTGGGGCGGCATCGGCACCGGCCCCCACGCGCCCTGGCTGCCGCCGCGCACCCGGGCGGCCAGCTTCGCCGCCGCGTCCGCGTCGGCGGCGTACCGCGCCTTCAGGTCGCGGAAGCTCGGGCCGAGCCGCTTCGCCTCGACGTCGTGGCAGGCGAGGCAGCCGTTGGCCCGCGCCAGCGCCAGCCCGGCGGCCAGCTTCGGCGCGGCCGGGGCCGCCGCGGGCGCGCCGGTCGGGGCCGCGCCGGCGGGCCGGGTGGTGTCCGCGCCGCGCACCGGGCCGAACGTCCGGTTCTGCTCGGCCAGGTTCCCGTGCGCGTTGCGGGCGAAGTCCGGGAGCGTCGAGGCGACGCGCGGCTCCGGCCCGCAGTCCTTCATGCACGCGATCGCGCGCACGTCCGGCCTGCCCTTCACGTCCCACAGGCCGTGCGCGCGGTTCATGCCGTTCCGGTTGGGCAGGCGCTGCTGCACCGCGCGGATCGAGTCCTGGTCGAGCACGAAGTCGGACGGGACGACGTCGCCGAGGTTCAGGAGGTATGCGAGCACCGCGTAGGTGTCGTCGTCGGTGAGCGTCCGCGGCGCGTCCCACGGCATGGCGCGGCGGATGTAGTCGAACAGCGTCGAGACCGTGGCCACCTTCATGAGCGTGGTGCGCTGCGGGTGGCCGTTGCCGGTGAGCGCCGCCACGCGGCCGCGCGCCTGGTCCTCGGCGGTGGTCCCGCCGACCAGCGGCGTGAAGACCTCGTTGCTCTCGCCGAACGTGCCGTGGCACGAGGCGCACTTCGCGTCCCAGACCTCCTGCCCGCGCAGGACCGAGCCGGAGCCGCGCGGCAGGCCCTGGAAGTCGGGCCGCACGTCGATGTCCCAGGCCCGGACCTCGGCCGGCGTCGCCGGGCGCCCGACGCCCTCTCCCGCGTGCGCGGCGCCGGCGGCGAGCAGCGCCGCGAGGACGAGCGGCTCACGCCAGCTGTACATTGGACACCTCGCCGTTGGGGTCGACGCGCCAGGTCTGGATCGCGTTGTTGTGGTAGATGGACTTCGTCCCGCGCACCTCGCGCAGCAGCCGCGTGGTCGGCTGCACGTAGCCGGTGTCGTCCACCGCGCGGCTCTGCAGCAGCGCGGCGCGGCCGTCCCAGCGCCAGCTCAGGCTGAACCGGGTCAGCGCCTTCGAGAGCACCGGCGTCTCCAGCCGCGCCGGCGTCCAGCTCCGGCCGCCGTCGAGCGACACGTCCACGCGCTTGATCTTCCCGCGGCCCGACCAGGCCAGGCCGGTCACCTCGCAGGCGCCCTGCTGCACCAGCACCTGGCCGCCGGAGGGCGTGGTGATGACCGACTTCGCCTCCTGGATCGACGTGTACTGCCGGTGACGGCCGTCCGGCATGAGGTCCACGTAGTGGATGGCCTCGTCCTTCGCCGCCCAGGGCTGGTCGCCCACCTCGATGCGGCGGAGCCACTTCACCCAGGAGACGCCCTGGACGCCGGGCACCACCAGGCGGAGCGGGTAGCCGTTCTCGGGCCGCAGCATCTCGCCGTTCTGGCCCCACGCGACGAGCACGTCGTCGAGCGCGCGGTCGATGGCGACGGTCCGGGTCATGCCCGAGCCATCGGCGCCCTCGGCGAGCACGTACCGGCCCTTCGCCCGGTCGAAGCCGCAGTCGTCGAGCAGCGTGGACAGCCGGACGCCGGTGAACTCGCTGCAGGACAGCATGCCGTGGGTGTACTGGACCGTGGGCACCGCCACGTTCCCCCACTCCATGCCGGTGTTGGCGCCGCACTCGATGAAGTGGATGCGCGAGACGGACGGCAGGCGCATCAGGTCGTCCATCGTGTAGACCTTGGCCGTCCGCACCAGCCCGTGGACCATCAGCCGGTGCTTCGCGGGATCGACGTCCTGCCAGCCCTGGTGGTGGCGCTCGAAGTGCAGGCCGCTCGGCGTGATGATCCCGAACAGCCCCTGCAGCGGCGCGAACGAGACCGACGCCGCGTTCACGCGGGTCAGGCCGGGGCTCTCGCGGCGCTGGAGGTTCGCCTCGTACGGCGACGGCAGGCCGTAGCCCCGCGCGGCGACGGGCTTGCCAAGCGAGGTGTTCCACGGCTGGCGCTCGAGGATCGCCGGATCGCCGGCCGGAGCGCCGCGAGGAGCCGGGGCCGCGCCGGCGCGAACGGCGACCGCGCCGGCGGCGATCCCGCCCGCCGCGAGGAACGCGCTCCGCAGGAAGCTCCGCCGTCCGGCGGCGACCTCGGTGATCTGCTCTTGGGTGAGGAAATTCTCAGGAGCCCGGAGGATGCGGGCGGTCTTGGATGGCACGCGTGGGCTGTAAGAGAACGAATAGTCGTCGTCTCCGTCCTGAGTGGGGCTTGACGGCCTTCACGCGAGGTGACGCATCGACTGCGGGTGTGGGTGACGCGCAGCGTCGAGACATGCGCGGGGCCCTGCTTCACGTTTCGTGCGCCACGCGTGGGGCGAGCGTGAAGCGCGCCGCGCGCCGACTGGCTCTCAGGCGCGGCGCGCGCCGCGGCGCTCGGGCCGGCCGTACCGCCACGCCGCCCAGGTCAGCACGCACGCGACGAGCGGCGCGAGCAGCACGAGCGCGGTGAGGGCGAACAGCGCGAGCGCGGCCGCCGCGGCGACGACGGCAGGGACGCCGACGAACGCGGCGACGTAGGCCGCGGCCTGCCGCGCCTCGCGCTCCGAGCGCTCCCAGTCGGCGGCCGGTGCCTGTAGCGTCACCGCGTGCTCGGCGTTCATGGCCGGACCTCCTCGCGTGTCGCGCCATCATCGCGCACGGCGCGGCGGCGCTCGAACCCCGAGCGGGCGATCTCGCGGGCCGCCGCGACGCCACCGCGCCACGCTCGCCCTACCCCGGACGCGTCGGACAGGATGCCGCGCGCGCCGCGCGTGAAGGCGCGGTCTCCTTCGCGGATGGCCAACCTCGCCCGTGCCCTCCTCGTCGCCGCCGCGCTGGGGGCCAGCGCCTGCGCGCACTCGCCGGGCGGCCGCGCCGAGCCCGACGCGGAGCTCCGCGCCGCCATCGCCGCCGCGAACGACGCGTTCGTCCGCGCGCTCGTCGCCGGCGACGCGCGCGCGATGGCGGCCGTGTTCACCGAGGACGCCCTGGTCATCCCCGCCATGCAGCGCGGCTTCGTCTCCGGCCGCGGCGAGCTCGAGGCGTACGACGCGCGGCGCGTGCGGGCGCTCCGGTATCTGGAGGCCACCATCACCACCGTGCAGCTCGAGGTCTCGGGCGATCTCGCCTGGGAGGCGGGGACGAACCGCCTGCTCGTACAGCAGGGCGACCGCGCGCCCATGACGGTGACGGGACGCTACCTGGCCGTGTGGCGGCGCGGGAAGGACGGGCGCTGGCGGATCCGGGCCGAGCTGCCCATCCCCGACCCGATCCCGTAGCGCCTCAGAACACGTCGATCGAGACGTCCACCGGGATGCCGCGCCGCGCCTCGAGCGCGGCCGCGAGCTTGCCCGCGTCCACGCGCGCCGCGAGGCCGCGCCGCTCGAGCTGGCGCTGCGCCTCGGCGCGGAGGTCCACCCGCGCGTCCGGATCGTCGTGGGCCTCCACGACCACGCGGCTCCCGCGCACGCCGATCTTGACCGGCTCGCGGACCATCCGGACCGGCGTCTTCAGCGGCACCACCTCGAACAGGCGCGGGATGTCCTCGGGGTAGAGCCGGACGCAGCCGTGGCTGAACTTCCGGCCGATGCCGAACGGCTCGTCGGTGCCGTGGATGAGGATGCTGCCCGCCGAGAGGCGCAGCGCGTGCGTGCCGAGCGGATTGTCCGGGCCGGGCGGGACGCGATCCGGGAGCGTGGGGTCGTCGCGGCGCATCGACGCCGGCGGGTACCAGGTGGGCGCGACGGTCTTGCCGATGACGGTGAAGGATCCCAGCGGCGTCTTCGCGCGATCCTTGCCGATGCCCACCGGGTAGGTGACGGGCGCGGCGCCGCCGCCCGGGAGCAGGTAGAGCCGCATCTCCGAGAGGTTCACCACGATCGATCCGGGCGCCGCGGACGGCGGCAGGATCCAGGCCGCCGGCACCACCAGCGCCGCGCCGGGCGTCGGCACGTAGGCGTCGAGCCCCGGGTTCGCGGACTCCATGGCGTTGAAGCCCACGTCGTGCGCGCGGGCGAGCTCGATGAGGGAGTCGCCCTGCTTCACGATCCGCGTGCCGAGCACGCCGAGGACGTCGGCGCCGCCGGCGGCGGGCTCGAGGAGCGGCACCGTGGCGAGGAGGAGCGCGAGGAGCGGCTGCATCGGGCCCAGCCTTCGCGTGCCGGCGCCCCCGCGTCAACCCCCGCTCAAGGGAACACGAGCAGACCCGGGTTCGCCGGGCGCCACGCCTCGCGGTGCAGGTTCACGCACCGCGCATCGCGCGCGCGCGGGCGGCGCTACTCCGGCGCAGCCCCGAAGGACCGCTCGAAGAGCGCGCGGATCGCGGCGCGCCCCGACTCCGAGAGCGCGCGGGTCCCGGCGCCGGCGAAGCGCGGGTGCGTGACGGCGGGCGGCGCCTCGGGGGCCCAGGCCCGCCCGTCCCAGCGGAACCAGCCGTCGCGGTCCTGGTCGAAGAGGTGGACCGGCTTCCCCCAGTGCCGCGCCAGCTCGACCGCCCAGCCCGTGCCGCCCTGGGCGCTGTCGTCGGGGCTGAGCGCGCCGACCGCGAACACCTCGCCCGCGGTGCCGACCTGGTGCCAGATGAGCTGGAGCACGCGCCGGAGCTCCGGCGACGCCGCGAGCGCGCCGGGCAGGTGCGCCTTCAGATAGGCCTCGCCGACCTCGCCGAGGCGCAGCTCGGCCTCGGTCAGCTCGATGAGCCCGCGGGTCCGGGCCAGCCCGGGGCGGCCGGCGAAGGTGAAGTTCACCTCCTGCACGCCCCAGCGCTCCGCGAACGCGCCGAACGCCTCCTCGGCGCCGGCGAACCCGCCCGCGAGCAGCGTGAACGCCTCCGGGCCGCGGGGGTCGCCACCGCCCTCGTCCTCGCCGCCCGCCCAGCGCAGCGAGCCGCCCACCAGCACGAGCGGCAGGTCGGCCTCGTCCGAGCCGTCCAGGTCGCGCACCAGCCGCACCCGCGCGCCGCGCCCCTGCGCCAGGAGCGCGAGGATCACGTCCACCTGCGCACCGCAGCGCTCGGGCGGCGCCGCCTGGTCCGGGTCGGCCTCGCACGGCGCGCACCCCGGGGCGGACCGGGCGGTCATCCACAGCTCGGCGCCCGCCCGCGCCGCGCTCGCCTTCAGGCCGGCGAGCGTCGCGCTCACGCCGGCCCCGGTCCAGGGGAAGCCGTCCACGAGCACGGTTGCGGGGGTCCGGCCGAGGTGCGCCTCGAACGCGGCGAGCGCCTCGTCCAGCGTGCGGACGCCCGGGCCGCCGTCCATCGACGACCAGATCAGGCGCTGGCGCGCGACCATCTCGTGGACGCCCCGGCGATCCGCCAGGTCCACGCGATCCGCCAGCTCCTCGAAGAACGCGTCGTAGCGGGCCGCGACGTGCTCGATCGACTGCCCGAGCGCGACGTGCAGCACCGGGCGGCCGCGCAGCAGCGCGTCCAGCCCGAGCTGCACCAGGACCGCGGACTTGCCGACGCCGGCGGGCGCCACGATCACGCCGAGGCGACCCCTCCCCAGGCCGCCGTGGAGCCTCCGGTCGAGGATCCGCAGCGGGCTCTGGAGGATCGCTTCCTGGCGGATCATGGCGCCGCAGGCATCGCTACTTCTTCCCGCCCTCGGCCTTCGCCTTGGCCGCCTTCGACATGAGCTCCTCGGCCATGGCCGCCGGGACCGGCAGGTAGCGCGAGAACTCCATGCTGAACTCGGCCTTGCCCTGCGTCGCCGACCGGAGGGTCGTCGAGTAGCCGAACATCTCGGCGAGCGGCACCTCGGCCTCGATGCGGGCCAGACCGCCGTCGTCCTGCGAGCCGACGATCATGGCGCGCCGCTGCATGAGCGTGCCCAGGATGCCGCCGGAGAACTCCGCCGGGCCCTCGCACACCACCCGCATGATGGGCTCGAGGAGGCGCGGCTTGGCGCGGTCGAAGCCCTCGCGCCAGGCGCCGCGGGCGGCCTCCTGGAACGCGATGTCCGACGAGTCCACGGCGTGGCTGGCGCCGTCGTTGATGACGACGCGCGTGTTCACCACCGGGAACCCGAGCAGGCGGCCCTTCGCGAGCATCGAGCGGAAGCCCTTCTCCACCGCGGAGATGAACTCGCGCGGGATCGCGCCGCCCACCACGTCGTCCACGAACTCGAACTGCTGCTCGCACGGCTCGATGTAGCCGCACACGCGGCCGAACTGGCCGGAGCCGCCGGTCTGCTTCTTGTGCGTGTAGGCGAAGTCGGCGCGCTGGCTGACCGTCTCGCGGTACGCCACCTGCGGCGGCGACACCTCGACGATGCAGTTGTACTCGCGCTTCATGCGCTCGATGTAGACCTCGAGGTGCAGCTCGCCCATGCCGCGGATGATGGTCTCGCCGCTCTCCTCGTCCAGGCCGGCGCGGAAGGTCGGGTCCTCGCGGGTGAAGCGCCGGAGCGCCTTGCCCATGTTGGTCTCGCTCTTCGAGTCGACCGGCTTGATGGAGAGCGCGATCACCGGCTCGGGCACGTGCATCGAGGTCATGTTCAGCTTGACCGTGCCGTCGGTGAACGTGTCGCCCGAGTTGCAGTCCACGCCGAACATCGCGACGATGTCGCCGGAGCCGGCGGCGTCGATGTCCTCCATCTGGTCGGAGTGCATGCGCACCAGCCGGCCGATGCGGTGGTCCTTCTTGGTGCGCATGTTCGTGATGAACATGTCGCGCGAGAGCTTGCCCTGGTAGATGCGCAGGTAGGTGAGCTGGCCGTAGCGCCCGTCCTCGAGCTTGAACGCCAGCGCGACCGTCGGCTTGCCGTTGTCGATGGTGAGGGCGACCTTCTCCTCGTCCTTGGTGAGGTCGTGGGCCTCGTTCACCACCTCGGTCGGATCCGGGAGGTAGTCCACCACGCCGTCGAGCAGCTTCTGGACGGCCTTGTTCTTGTAGGCCGAGCCCATGAACACCGGGGTGAGCTTGAGCGAGAGCGTGCCCTTGCGGACGGCCGCCTTGATCAGGTCCTCGGTGACGCGCTCCTCGAGGATCGCCTCGGTGAGCTCGTCGGAGAACATCGACGCCGCGTCGAGCAGCTCCTCGCGCGCCTTGGCCGCGTCGGCCTGCATGTCGGCCGGGATCTCGGACTCGGTGATGACCTCGCCGTCGTCGCCGCTGAAGCGGAACGCCTTCATCTTCACGAGGTCGACGACGCCCTCGAACTTGTCCTCGAGGCCGATGGGGAGCTGCATCAGCACCGGGTTGTGCTGGAGCTTCTCGCGGAGCTGATCCTTCACGCGGAGCGGGTTCGCGCCGGAGCGATCGCACTTGTTGACGAACGCGAGGCGCGGCACGTTGTAGCGCCGCATCTGGCGGTCCACGGTGAGCGACTGGCTCTGGACGCCGGCCACCGAGCAGAGCACGAGGATGGCGCCGTCGAGGACGCGCAGCGACCGCTCCACCTCGATGGTGAAGTCCACGTGGCCGGGGGTGTCGATGATGTTGAGGTGGAGCCCCTTCCACTCGCAGTGCGTCGCGGCCGAGGCGATGGTGATGCCGCGCTCGCGCTCGAGCTCCATCGAGTCCATCGTCGCGCCGACGCCGTCCTTGCCCTTCACCTCGTGGATGGCGTGGATGCGCTTCGTATAGAAGAGGATCCGCTCCGTCAGCGTGGTCTTACCGCTGTCGATGTGGGCCGAGATCCCGATGTTCCGGAGCTTCGAGAAATCCGTGTACACGTCTTACCTCCACCCGCGGGGGCGGACCGAGCTGCATGGGCGAATCGGTTTGCGCGGCGTCGCTCGCCAGTCCCGCCGGCGGAGCTTGGGAGCCGCTGTCTCGAACCCGTTTCGGCGCGCGTTCATTCACGCGAGCCGGCCCCGGATGCGACAAAGCCCGCGCCGTCCACCCACATCCACGGCCGCGAGCGGCGCGCACCCTCGCACAAACCCGCGTCGATATGCAAGCCGACGCCCAGCCCGGCCGCGCGTGCGCCCGGAACCCTCGCTCGTGGCAGGCTTTTTCGGCGCATCCCCCCGAAAGGCGGAGGGACCGCCTGCGACCGTCCGTCCGCTACGGGCGGTCGAACAGGTTCAGGACGAGCGACTTCCGCCCGCCCGACGCCTTCACGTTGGCCCAGCGCCGCCGCTCGCGAAGCTTGTGGACGACGATGACGGTTCCGGCGGCGGCGACGACGACGAGGGGTGCGACGGTGGCGAACACGGCTGGGCTCACGTGGCGTTTGAAAGGGGCGAGGGGCCGCCCGGCCGGGCGGCGGTCCTGCGGCGCCGGGGCTCGATCTCCGAGGGCCCGCGCTCGCGCCACCTCTGGCACGGATCGACCGGCCTTGCACCACTCGGACGGGGGAGCGCTCGCGCCCGCGCTGGCAGACGCGCTCCCGGCGCTCACGGCAGCAGCGTGCCGTCGTAGCAGAGCCGCGCCCGCGTGGCCGGGAAGTACCAGCCGATGCCCGCGCAGAGCTCGTCGTTCGCCGGGTCGTCGCCCGGCTGGACGGTGCTCGGGGTCGTGTTCAGGTACTCGCAGCGCGTGGTGAGCGCCCCGCTCGCGAAGGCGAGGAACGGCGGCGCGTCCCGGCGCGCGAAGCCCGGCGCGGACCAGTCCGCGCTCTCGAAGACGTTCGTGCCCCCGTCCGCGATCGAGGTCGCGACCGAGTGTTTGTAGGTGCGCGTGGTCAGGGCCACGAAGCGCACGCCCGCCGGCACCTCGCAGGTGGTCTCCGCCGTCGCCGACCCGGACGCCGGGATGCTGAACGAGCCCGCCACCGACACGTACGGGCTCGCGAGCGTGGTCGCGGTCCCGTCCCGCCACCCCTGCACGTCCAGCTCGACGTGCGCGGTGATGGCCTGGTCGGAGGCGTTCGCCCAGTGCACGCGCAGGTAGCCCGCCTGGCCCGCCGGGATGCGGACGCCGATGGCCTTGCCGGTCCCGTCGTCCGCCGGGAACGAGAGCGAGCTGGTGCCGGAAGATCCCAGGTACGCCGGCACCGGGCCGCTCGCCGGCGCCCAGGCGCAGCCGGCGGAGGACTGCGTCCCCGGCGGCTGCACGTCGTCGGGCGTGAGCATCATCGCGACGCTCACCGCCCCCGCGGGCAGGCGCGAGGTGAACGTGCGCACCACGAGATCCTGCGCGTTCGGCGTGCGGAAGTACCAGCAGGACGCCAGCTCCTGCCCCGCGCCGACCACCTGGTCCGGGCTCCGGAGCTGGAAGCTGCGCGCCGGCGGAGGCGCGCCGTCGTTGCCGCCGCCGCCCCCGCCGCACGCGGCGGCGATGCCCGCGGCGGCGAGGAGGAGCCATCGGGATGCGTGCCTCACCTGGACCTCCCGTCCGCGGTCAGCGCCCGGGACGCGCCACCGTAGCCGAGGCGGCCGCCCCGGCCCACCGGTCCTGGTGGGTCGAGGCGGGGAGAACGGCCTCGGCGCGGCCGTCAGTTCCAGGTGTCGATCTTGAGGTCGTCGGGGGCCGGCCTGCCCTTGCCGGTCTCGACGAACGCCCTGAGGCTCAGCAGGAACGTGGCCCACTTCATGGAGCAGTGGGCCGTGAACTCCGACACCTCGCGCCAGCCCCGGTGACCGAACGCGATCACCGTCTGCTCGTCCTCGCGGGAGAGCCGGAACGCCACCTCCGTGCCGATCCACTCCGGCGGCCCGCCCGTGCAGCGCCAGCGCACCTCGCGCTCCGGCTTCAGCTCGAGCACCTCGAACTCCATCGCGCCGAGCTCGGTCCCGTCCGGCCGGTGGAACATGAACTGCAGCGTCCCGCCGGGCGCGGAGCGCCCCTTCGCGTCCCGCGTCCACCAGCCCCCGACCCCCTCCACCGTGGCGAGGGCCTCGTAGACCTTCGCGGCGGGTGCCCGGATTGCGATCCTGTGAATGATGTCCGGCATTGTCGTGCTCCTCTCGCGCCGGGGACCTCGCCCCGCGCCTCGCCTTCTGTAGGCGGCGGGGTCCGGCGGCAGGGAGTGACAAGTGCGGCGCGATTCCGAGCGCGGCCGCGCCCTGCTCGGCGGTCAGAGCGCGTGAATCCATCCCCGGACCGAGCCAGGCGGTCGAGACGCGAGCAGCGCGAGGCGCGACGACCGAGCATGCCCCGAGGCATGTGAGGGAGGAGCAACGACGCGATGCGACGCGGATCGGCCCGCCGCGGCGACGGGAGGGGATGGGTTCGCGTGCTCTCAGCGCGGCGCGGCGGCCGGCGTCCTCCGGGCGGCCGCGCGCCGCGCGAGGACGAGCTCCGGCGCGAGCACCTGCACGTCCACGCCGTCCGAGGCGCGCGCCAGGGCCGGCCGCTCCGCCACCTCGACGCCGGCGGCGCGCGTGACCGTCTGCGCGAGCGCGTCGAGCCGGACCTGGCGCAGCCGCCAGGGCGCGTGCCGGACCCGCACGCGGATCAGCGCGCCCGCGAGCGTCGAGTAGAGCGCGTGGCGATCGGCGAGGAACTCGTCGAGCGCGCCCGGCGGATCCGGCATCGCGTCGCCGTCGCCCCACCCGGCCTCGAGCACCGCGGCGCGCCCGCCCAGCCCCCGGCGGCGGCTCCGGTACCAGCGGCGCCCGGCCTCCAGGCCGCGGTCCACGTCCGCCCACTCGTACGGCAGCCCGAGCGTGGCGCGGGCGAGCGCGGCCGCCGGGGCGCTCGCCGCGTCCAGGCTGAAGAACCAGATGCCGGGCACGCCGCCGAGGCGCACGTAGGTGCGGAGGTTCACCTCGTGGAAGGTGGTGAGGAGCGGCAGGTGCGGGAGGCCGCGGACGCGGGCGTCACGCATGGTGAACGGCGTGAGGGAGACCCACGCGCGCCCGTCCGCCAGGTCGAGCTCCAGCCGCTCGTCCACGAGCGGCCGGAGGGCTGCCGGGTCCACGGACCAGTGCAGGAACAGGATCTCCTCCCAGCGCTGCCAGCCCGCCACCGGCCGCGGCGCCTCGCCGGCGGCGCGCAGCCGCGCCCGCACGGCGCCTGGTGGCGCCCCGGCCATCGCTCCGTCCGGACTCCTCGTCACGCGGCCCCCGCGGATACGTTGACCACGCGCGGCCTCAGGCGCCGATCGGCCGGATGACGCGGCAGGGATTGCCGGCGGCGACGCCACCCTCGGGGACGTCCCGCGTGACCACGCTGCCGCGCCGATGACGCTCCTCGCGCCGACCCTCACGCCGGGCGGGGCGTACGACTCCCCCGCCAGCATCTTCTCCAGCTCGGTGCGCATGCGCTTCCTCGAGCCCCCTCAGCCGCGGTACGGGTCCTCGACGCCGATCGATCCGTACACCGCGCGCCGCAGCGCGGCCGCCCTCGGATCGTCGAGGTGCATGCCCATCCGGTTGGGGACGTAGCCGAAGCCGATCCCGGCGTGCGGATCCGCGAAGCCGAAGGACCCGCCCGCGCCCGGCGCGCCGAACGCGCTCGGGTGGCCCCACGGGTACCCGGCGCTCGGCTTCGCGAACCCCAGCGCGTAGGCGATCTCCACCTTCAGGCACGCGTCCCGGAACCCGCGCACCGGCCGCACCGGGGGCGCCATGAGCTGCCGCAGCGTCTCCTCTCGCAGGCCGAGTTCCTTCCCGCCGGCCGCGAACACCCCGTACGCCCGCGCCATGGCGCGCGCCGTCCCCACCCCGCCGCCCGCCGGGATCTCCAGGTCGCGCGCGTAGACGCCGCGTGCGCACTGCTCCGGCAGCTCGGAGCCCTGCAGCGCGCGGCGCAGGCGCGAGCGCGGGTTCATGCCGGCGATCGCGAGCGCGGGGGGCATGGTGAGGAGCATGCGGAGCGGCATGCGCCCGGATCGGAACAGCGGCGCGAGCCTCGCGTCCGGGATCGACGGCGGGAGCCGGATGTAGAACTCGAGCCCGAGCGGCGTCGCCAGCTCCTCCTGGAAGAAGCGGCCCAGCGTCCGGCGCGCCGGGTCGACCCGGCGCAGCAGCTCGCCCTGGTAGAGGCCCACGGTGATCGCGTGGTACGCCTGCCGCGTCCCGGCGGGCCAGGCCGGCTTCTGCCGGGCGAGGACCGCGGCCAGCCGCTCCGGATCCGCGACGAGCCTTGCGTCCGGCCGCTCGTCGAGCGCGAACAGGCCGGCCTGGTGCGCGAGCAGCTGCCGGACCGTGATGGCGCCCTTCCCCGCCTGCGCGAACTCCGGCCAGTACGTGCTCACCCGCTCGTCGAAGTCGATCAGCCCGCGGGAATGGGCGAGCGCGATGGCGAGGCTCGCCAGGCCCTTCGTCGCGGAGAACACCAGGGCCATGGTGTCCTCCCGCCACGGCTCGCAGGTCGCCGCGTCGCGGACGCCGCCCCAGAGGTCCACGACCTTCTCGCCGCGCAGGTAGACCGCGCAGGCAGCGCCCAGCTCGCCGCGCCGCTCGAAGTTCTCCTCGAACGCCTGCCGCACCGCCTCGAAGCCCGGACGGACCAGGCCAGCGACGCGGAGCTCCTGTGCCCGCAACCTGCCGTGCGCCCTCAGCGACGCCGCGATCGAACCCGCCATGGCGCCCTCCTCGCGCATGCGCGCGGAGCCATTCCCCCGCGACGGCGCCGGCGCGTCAATCGGGCCGAGGGTCACGGCCTCGACGAGGAGCGGCGGCGTGACGCGCGGCCGCGAACGGTGAGATGCCGCTCACATCGGCCGAACCCGAACCGGTAGCATGCGGCAGGGCGGCGCCGGCACTACCAGAGGGGCCTCGATGCGCTGGCGGCGCGAAGCCGCGGGCGCAGCCTGGAGGCCGCGTGGAGCCCTTCGCCATCGACGTTCCCGAGGCCGTCCTGCACGACTTGCGCGAGAGGCTCCGCGCGACGCGCTGGCCCGACGCCGTCGAGGGCGCCGGCTGGGACTACGGCGCGGACCTCGCGTACATGCAGGAGCTGGTGGCGTACTGGGTCGACCGGTTCGACTGGCGCGCGCAGGAGCGCCGCCTGAACCAGCTCCCCCAGTTCCGCGCGCGGGTCGACGGCCTCGGCATCCACTTCGTGCACGTCCGCGGGCGCGGACCGGCCCCCATCCCGCTCGTGCTCACACATGGCTGGCCGAGCTCGTTCATCGAGCTCGAGGCCGTCGCCGGCCCGCTCGCTGACCCCGCCAGCCACGGCGGCGATGCGCGCGACGCGTTCGACGTGGTGATCCCCTCCATGCCCGGCTTCGGTTTCTCCGATCGGCCCACGGCCCGGGGGTTCGTCCGGGTGGACCGGCTCTGGCGCAAGCTGATGACCCAGGTCCTCGGCTACCCCTGGTTCGTGGCGCACGGGACCGACGTCGGCGCGCGCGTGACGAGCGCGCTCGGGCGGTTCCAGGCGGACGTGGTGCGCGGGATCCACCTCGGCTCCGTGGATCTCGAGTGGCCCGACCCGCCGCCCGACGCGGCGAGCATGACCGCCGCGGAGCGGGACTACGTGGCGCGCTGCGCGCGCTGGGAGAAGGAGCAGGGGGCGTACGGCGAGCTCCAGGCCACCACGCCGCAGACCGCCGCGTACGGCCTCAACGACTCGCCCGCCGCGCTCGCGGCCTGGATCGTGGAGAAGTACCGCGCCTGGAGCGACTGCGGCGGCGAGGTGGAGCGCCGGTTCTCCAAGGACACGCTCCTCACCAACGTCGTCGTGTACTGGGCGACGCAGACGATCAACTCCTCGATGCGCCGCTACTACGAGGTGCGCCACGATCCGCAGCCGCCGCTGCGGCCCGGGGAGCGCATCGAGGCGCCCGCTTCCATCGCCATGTTCCCCGGCGAGCGCGACCTCCTCGTCCCGCGCGAATGGGCGGAGCGCTGCTACCACGTCCGCCGCTGGACCAACATGCCGCGCGGCGGCCACTTCCCCGCGCTGGAGGAGCCCGAGCTGCTGGTGCAGGACCTCCGGGAGAGCTTCCGGCCGTTGCGCGGCAGCTGACGCGCGCCACGGCGATCGCCGACCCGCCTCGGCTGTCAGACGGAGCCTGTACATCCGTTCCGTCTCGCACGCGAGGCCGGCGGCCATGCGACTCCTCTTCCTCTCCGACACGCACCTCGGCCACGACCTGCCCGCGCGTCCCCGCACGTCGCGGCCGCGGCGCGGGGCCGAGTTCTTCGAGAGCTTCGAGGCGGCGCTCGCGCCCGCCCGCGCCGGCGAGGTGGATGCGGTGCTGCACGCCGGCGACCTCCTGTACCGGAGCCGGGTGCCGGCGTGGCTCTCGGACGCGGCGCTGGCGCCCCTCCGCGCCGTCGCCGACGCGGGGATCCCGGTGCTGCTGCTCCCCGGCAACCACGAACGCGGACAGCTCCCCCACCCGCTCCTCGCGTGCCACCGCAACCTCCACGTGTTCGACCGCCCGCGCACCGTCGTGCTGGAGGCCGGCGGCGTTCGGGTCGCGTTCGCCGGGTTCCCGTACGCGCGCGAGGTGCGGGGCCGCTTCGCGGCCCTCCTCGACGCGGCGACCGCCGGGGCGCCGTCCGGAGACGTGCGGGTCCTCTGCCTCCACCACTGCGTCGAGGGCGCCACCGTCGGGCCCACCGACTTCACCTTCCGCGACGGGCCCGACGTGATCCCGCGCTCTGCCCTGCCGACCGGCTTCGCGGCGGTCCTCTGCGGCCACGTGCACCGGCACCAGGTCCTCCGCGCGGACGGTGTGCCGCCCGTCATCTATGCCGGGTCCACCGAGCGGACCTCGTCGGCCGAGGCCGGCGAGACGAAGGGCATCGTCCTGCTCTGGTTCTCGGAGGCCGGGCTCGAGCGGTACCGGTTCCGCCCGCTCCCCCTGCACGCGCCGCCGCCCCGGTTCCGCCGGGGCGCGCCAAGCCCTTGCGGTTGAAGCGATCGCACGCTACGAGAACGGCCGCACGGGGAGGCGCATGAGCCGTTATCTGGTGCTGCTTCGCGGGATCAACGTCGGCGGCAAGAACCTCATCGGCATGCCCGCCTTGAAGGCTGCCTTCGAGGCCCAGGGCTTCGACGACGTCGTGACGTACATCCAGAGCGGCAACGTGCTCGTCTCCTCCCCCGAGCGTGGCCCCGCGCTCGTCCCGCGCATCGAGGCGATGCTCTCGGACGCCTTCGGCTACGCCGCCAGCGTCGTCGTGCTCTCCCGCGCGCAGCTGCGCCGGGTGGTGGAGCACGCACCCGACGGCTTCGGGACGCGGCCCGAGCGCTTCCGCTACGACGCCATCTTCCTGAAGCCCCCGCTGTCGCCCGCCCAGGCGCTCGAGCGCGTCCCGGTGAACCCGGAGGTCGACGAGGTCACCGCCGGCCCCGGGGTCCTCTATTACTCGCGGCTCATCCCGAAGGCCTCGCAGAGCCGCATGAGCCGCATCGTCGGGACGCCCGTCTACAAGCAGATGACGATCCGGAACTGGAACACCACGGCGCGGCTGCACGAGCTGATGGGCGAGTGACGTGGTACACCGTGCGCGCTCGCGCTGCCGGCGAGCGGCACGCACGCCGGGAAGAAGCCGACGTCAGGGAGCGGCTCGCGCCCAGCCCACCCCGGCGGTTCCGTCGCTTCGGCCCGCGACCCTGGGGCGGCGACCGGGCCCGGCCGCTTCGTGAACGTGGCGCCAGTGCCCGAGGCGCGGCGGGACGGCAGCGGTAGCGCGCAGGTGGTGCGCCCGGCGGCCTCAGCCCATGATGCCGGCGCCCCGCCAACGCGGGGCGCGGCAGCCGCGACACCGCGGGGAATCGCGAGAGGGCGCACGGCCCGGCGAGTCACCGCCTGCGCGTCACCCCGGCCTGCCGGACACCGCCCGTCGTTCGCCGTCCAACGATCGCCTCGCGCTCTCGCCCGCGGACGGCGGCTCGAGCGCGTCATCGGCCACTGGGAGGACGCGATGAGACGATCACTGTCATGGTGCGTGGCATTGCTCGGCATGGCGGCGTCGATCGCGTGCGGCGTCTCGACCGCGGACCCGGCATCGGGCCTCGCGGCCCCGGCGACGCAGGCGATCTCGTCGAGCGGGACGCCGCAGATCGAGGTGAGGACGCTCGTTTCGAGCGAGATCGAGCGCAGGTACCTGATCCTCGCGCCGGAGGTGGACGGCGACCCCAAGCTCCCCATGCTGATCGTGATGCACGGCTGGAGCTTCTCGCCCGAGGCGACGGTGCCGGTCGGCCTCGAGCCGTTCGCGCTCGCGAACCACGTCATCCTGGTGGTCCCGGAAGGCATCGGCCTCTCCTGGAACGCCTACGGCTGCTGCCCGCCGGCCAACGTCACCGGCGTCGACGACGTCCAGTTCATCGCCGACCTCATCGAGGACGTCGCCGCCAACCACCGCCTCGACCGCGCCCGCGTCTACGCCAGCGGCATCTCGAACGGCGGTGGGATGGCGTACCGCCTCGCCTGCGAGCGGCCCGACCTGATCGCCGCCATCGGGTCCATCGCGGGCGGCATGGGTGAGGAGGAATGCGCGCCCGGCCGGCCCGTGCCGGTCATCGAGATCCACGGCGACGCCGACTGGCTCAGCCCCTACCCGGAAGGCTACGGGCCCATCTTCGGCAACTACACGCGCGGCGCTCCCGGGACCGTCGTGTTCTGGGCCGCCAACAACGGCTGCGCGCTGGAGACCCACAAGCAGGTCACGTTCTCCAGCACGGACGTGCTGTGCGAGCAGTACCGGGCGTGCAAGGCCGACGCGAAGGCGGAGCTGTGCACGGTGTTCGGCGGCGGTCACAACTGGCCGGGCTCAGACTTCGACCTGTACGAGATGGATCCGGACGTCAACTGGTGGTGGGGCTACCAGACCGACGACATCGACGCGCACGAGGTCATCTGGGACTTCGTGAAGGAGTACCGGCTGCCCTGAAGCACGGTCGGGCAGCACCCTGGAGGTGAGCGAGGCCGACGAGCAGGGCTGTCGGGGGCTCTACCCGCGTCTCGGCCTCGCCGCCCGCGTCGGGGCTGCGGAGCCAGGCCTCCTCCCGAGGACTGCACCGAGCTCGCCCAGCGCCGCCCGGAGGTGGTGCGGCAGGCCCCGCCCCTTCTCGTCGCGGATCCAGCCCTCGAACGCGACCTTGAACACCGCGATCCCGGCCTCCGCGGCCAGGCTCGCCGCCGGCTCGGGGACGCCACGCGCGCGCAGCGCCTCGGCGGCGGCCGCGGCGAGCAGCGTGAGCTTCATCACCTCCCGCTCCTGCAGCTCGGGGTGGGCCGCGATGAGGGCCTGGCGCTGGCGCGCGAACGCGCGGCGCTGCTCGAACACGGGCGCGGTGGACTCGAGCGCGGCGGCGACCGCGTCGAGCGGCGCAGCGTGCGGCGGCGCGCCGGCGATGCCGTCGGTGATGAGCTGCTGCAGCCCCGCGGCGCCCCAGAACAGGACCTCGCGCTTGTCGGCGAAGTGCCGGAAGAACGTGCGCTCGGTCAGCCCCGCGCGCGCGGCGATCTCCGCGACTGTCGTCTGGTCGTAGCCGCGCTCGCGGTAGAGCTCCATCGCGGCCCGCTCCAGCCTGCCGCGCGCGTCGGGTTCCCATCGGGCCATCGCGACCACCATACGTCAGCTTCTGACATCCTGCCCTTGACAGTAACTGACATCGAGGCCAGATTCGAGGCGATGGCAGTGCCTGACATCACGGCATTTGCCCAGGAGGATCCCATGCGCGTGTTCGTCACCGGTGCGTCCGGCTTCATCGGCTCTGCCGTCGTTCCCGAGCTCCTGGCGGCAGGCCACCAGGTCGTGGGGCTCGCCCGCTCCGACACCTCGGCGCGAGCGCTCGCCGCGGCTGGCGCCGAGGTCCACCGGGGGGACCTCGAGGATCCCGACAGCCTGCGGGCGGGCGCCGACGGAGCCGACGGAGTCATCCACCTCGGCTTCATCCACGACTTCGAGCGCTTCGACGCATCGATCCGCTCCGACCGGAACGCGATCGAGACGCTGGGCGCCGTGCTCGAGGGCTCGGGGCGGCCGCTCGTGATCGCCTCGGGCACGCTGGGCATCGCCCCGGGCCGCGTGGCCACCGAGCTGATCCCCTTCGACGCGAAGGGACACCCCCGCCTCGCGAACGCCCTCGTCGCGCTGAGCCTGAAGGACCGGGGCGTCCGCAGCGCCGCGGTGCGCCTCGCGCCCAGCGTGCACGGCGAGGGCGACCACGGCTTCGTGAGGCGGCTCGTCGAGATCGCCCGGGAGAAGGGCGTTTCGGGGTACCCCGGCGACGGCTCGAACCGCTGGAACGCGGTCCACCGGCTGGACGCGGCCCGGTTGTTCCGCCTCGCTCTCGAGAGCGCGCCCGCCGGCAGCGTCCTGCACGCGGTCGGGGAGGAGGCGGTGACCCTCCGCACCATCGCCGAGGCCATCGCGACGCAGCTGAAGCTCCCCGTGGCCTCTGTCGCTCCCGAGGCCGCGAGCGACCACTTCGGCTGGCTCGGCGGGTTCGTCGCCGTCGACCAGCCGGCCTCCAGCGCGCTGACGCAAGAGCGAATGGGCTGGAGGCCGACGCACCCCGGGCTCATCCAGGACATCGAGGCCGGGCGGTACCTGTAGGGCTGCGAGGCCCGGCGGCCGGGTCACCACCGGTCCGAGGGCAGCAACGCCGCGACGGCGAGACAGCCGAGGCCGCCCAGGATCACGACGAAGCCAGGCCGAGCGAACGCGCCGGTGCTCGCGACCAGCGCGAAGAAGCTCTGCGTGAAGACCTTCGGGTTGGTGACGGGGAACGGCAGCATCATCGCGCCGGTCACGACGGCGCAGATGCCGAGGACGAGCACGGTGGTCTTCGCGCGGCCCACGCGAGGAATCATACCATCCGTGCAGCGCCGCCGCGAGGCACGCTCGCCCCCTTGGACCGCCGCCGGTCGGGTGGCCCCGCAAGTCCCGGCGATGCTGCACTGAGCGTGAGCCACACGTCTCGTCCGAGGGGGGTGAACGCCATCCGGGATCGGAGCCTCGCACCTGCCGGGCGGGCGCGCTCGCGATCGCGCAGCGGCCGAGCCGCCGGCTGGCGGACGCCAGCCGTGCGACGTGCGCCGTTGAACGTTCTGCTCGCGCTCACGGCCTGCGCAGCCCACTTCCCGAGGGTCGAGGAGCCGACCCTCGATCTTGAGCCGATCACCATCGGGGTCCCGTTCGCCAGGAATCAGCTGTTCGAGGCGCAGCTGCCGCTGCACTTCTTCCTCCACGACGGTCTGGAGCATCCACGGCTCATGAACGACGGCGGGTTCGGCGTGGCCCCGGCTTTCTCGTTCATCGCCACGCTGCGCATGGAGACCTCGCAGTCCACGCCGATCCGGCCGCCGTCATACCTGCCGCGCCTGCGGCTGCAGCTCGTCGACGTCCTCCCGCTCGCCTGGCGCAGCGCGAGCCACGCCGATCGGCTGCTGGTCTCGCTCGGGGTGATGGCTGCGCACCACTCCAACGGGCAGAAGGGCTGCGCGCTCCGCGACGGTGCGCTGCTGCCCGGCGCCACGTCGGACTTCGACTGCGGATGGCCACCCGGTGTGCCGCGGTCCGGCGAGCTGAACCTCGACAGCGGGAGCTTCACGGAACACCTCCTCGGCGCCGAGCTCCTCCTCCGCTGGCTCTCCTTTCCGGTGGACGGCGGCGCATCCCGTGGCGGTGCCACCGGCAAGCACGGGGTCGACTGGAACGTGCCCTGCACGTTCTCCGGGTGCATCGAGCCGGCGATGCGTCGACGCTACGGAGAGAGCGCGATCCGATGGCTGGCCTCGGGAGAGCTCCTGGCCGCCGGCCACCACCGGGCCATCCCCTTCCGCGCCCGCGAGGCCTCCGACGCGCGGCTCCGGCTCACGGCCTCCGGCGCCGTCCACCTGGGTCTCGGGCAAGGCCACTCACCTTACGGCGACGCCCCCTTCGACCTCGCGTACCTCACGCGCTTCGAGCACGGCGGCAGCGGGGGTCCGTTCGTGCGGTACCACCACGGTCGCGACCCCCTCAACATCCGCTTCGAGGAGCGCTGGGACGTCTGGCTCGTGGGCTACCTGGTCGAGCTGACGGGTCCGCCGATGCTGGAGGGGCCGGGCCATTGAGCGACCGCACGTCCGTCCCAATCCGTTCGGGGCTCGGGCCCAAGATGGATCGGCCACCGCCGCCATGGCGCCCCAACGGCACGGAGCATGCCGGCCGCCAAGGCGACCTCGGAGCGCATCCCCATATACTGCGCGCTGTGCGTCTCGCGCTGCGGCGCCATCGCGACGATCGAGGATGGCCGGTTCGTCCGGCTCGATCCCGACCCGTCACATCCCACCGGCCAGGCGCTCTGCGCGAAGGGCCGGGCGGGGCCGGAGCTCGTCTACCACCCTGGCCGTCTCGAGTTCCCGTTGCTGCGCACGCGCCCGAAGGGCGATCCCGAACCCGGCTGGAAGCGGATCGGCTGGGACGAAGCGCTGTCGATCACCGCGTCGCGGCTCCGCCAGCTCGCCACGGAGTCCGGGCCCGAGAGCGTCGCGTTCAGCCTGGTGTCACCGTCCACCTCGGCCTCGGACGACTCGATGGCCTGGGTCGAGCGGCTGACGCGCACGTTCGGCAGCCCGAACCTCGTCGTCGCCATGGAGCTGTGCGGCTGGGGACGGCACTTCGCGACGACGTTCACCTTCGGTGCGCCGGTTCCCGGACGCTACCTGCCCGACCTCGAGCACGCCGGCTGCATCCTGTTCTGGGGCTACAACCCCAACCACGCGCGGCTCGCCCACGCGACCGCCACGATCGCCGCGCAGAAGCGCGGGGCGCGCCTCGTCGTGGTCGATCCCCGGCGCACCGAGCCCGCCCGGCGCGCCGACGCGTGGCTGCGGGTGCGCCCGGGGACGGACGGCGCGCTCGCGCTCGGGATCGCCGGCGTGATGATCGAGCGCGGGTGGTTCGACGAGCCGTTCGTGCGTGAGTGGACGAACGGCCCGCTGCTCGTCCGCTCCGACACGGGCCGCCTCCTGACGGGCGCGGACCTCGAGGGCGGCGACCCGGGATCCTTCGTGGCCTGGGACCGGACCTCTGACCGCCCCGTGCTCTACGACCCCCGGTGCGTGCGGTACGAGACCGGCGCGGTCGACCTCGCCCTGTTCGGCGAGCACACGCTGGAGACGCCGAAGGGAAGCGTGCACTGCCAGACCGCCTTCGAGCTCGCCGCCGCGCGCTGCCGGGCGTACTCGCCGGAGCGCGTGGAGGCGATCACCGGCGTCCCGCGGGGCGAGGTCGAGCGCGCCGCGCGGCTCCTGTGGGAGGCGAGGCCCCTCGCCTACTACGCGTGGAGCGGGGTCGAGATGCAGACCAGCTCGACGCAGATCGCGCGAGCGATCGCGCAGCTCTCCGTGCTGACGGGCAGCTTCGATGCACGGGGCGGCAACGTGCTCTTCCCCTCGGTCCCTTCCCCCGCCGTCGGCACCGAGGTGCCACCGCGGCCGGAGCACTCCGCCGTCGGGCTCGGCGTCGCCGACCGTCCGCTCGGCCCGGCGCGGTGGGGGTTCGCGACCACCGACGAGCTGTACCGCGCCATCCTCGAACGAAGGCCGTACGCGGTCCGCGGTCTCGTCGGCTTCGGCTCCAACCTCCTGCTGTCGCACGGCGACGTCCCGCGCGGGCGCGAGGCGCTCCGCGCGCTCGACTTCTACGTCCACGCGGACCTCTTCATGAACCCCACCGCGGAGCTCGCCGACCTGGTCCTGCCGGTGGCGAGCGGCTTCGAGCGCGAGGCGCTCAAGCTCGGCTTCGAGGTGAGCCCCGAGGCGCAGTCGCTCGTGCAGCTGCGGCGGCCCGTGGCCGCGCCCCCTGGCGAGGCGCGCTCCGACACCGAGCTCGTCTTCGGCCTCGCCGTCGCGCTCGGGCTCGGGGAGCACTTCTGGAACGGGGACGTCGACGCCGCCTATCGCCACCAGCTCGGGCCCTCGGGGCTCTCGCTCGAGTGGCTGCGCGAGCACCCCGCGGGTGCGCGCGTCGCGCTCGAGACGCGCTACCGCAAGTTCGCGGAGGAGGCCGGCGGGATCCCGCGAGGCTTCGACACGCCCACGCGCAAGATCGAGCTGTACTCCGAGACGCTGCTCGCCCACGGCCACCCGCCGCTGCCCGAGTACCAGGAGCCACTCGTCGGTCCGGTCTCCCGCCCCGACCTCGCGGAGCGCTATCCGCTCGTCCTCACGTGCACGAAGCACACCCTCTTCTGCGAGACCCAGCACCGCGCGCTCCCCAGCCTGCGGCGGAAGGCGATGGACCCCGAGGTCGAGCTGCACCCCGCGGCTGCGGCGGAACGCGGCATCGCGACGGGCGACTGGGTCCGCATCGAGACGCCCGACGGCAGCGTGCGCGCGCGGGCGCGGCTGAACGACACGTTGCAGCCGGACGTGGTCTCCGGGCAGCACGGGTGGTGGCAGCCGTGCCCGGAGGTTGGAGCACCCGGCTACGATCCGTTCGGCCCTGACGGCGCGAACTTCAACCTCCTGATCGGGAACGCCGCGATCGATCCGATCAGCGGGTCCGTGCCTCACCGGGCATATCTCTGTGAGATCCGGCGGATCCAAGAGGTTGTGGCCGCGGCCTCACGCCGCGCCTAGAGCCTGGTTTTCGAGGGGGGCGAACCATGGAACACCCGCATGCGATGGAACCCGCGCGAGCGGCTCCGAACGCCGACGCGGTGGATGCGTTCGGGAACCGGCTGGTCGGCATGCTCGACGAGGCCGGGGCTGCGCTCATGATCTCGGTCGGCCACCGCACGGGCCTCTTCGACGCGATGGCGCGCCTGCCGCCCGCGACGGCAGCGGAGCTCGCGCACGAGGCGGGCCTCGACGAGCGCTACGTGCGTGAGTGGCTCGGCGCGATGACGACCTCGAGGGTCGTCGAGTACGACCCGCGCGGCGGCCAGTACCGCCTGCCCGCGCACCACGCCTCGCTCCTCACGCGCGCCGCGACGCCCAACAACTTCGCGGTCTACGCGCAGTACGTCGCGCTGCTCGGGGCGGTCGAGGACCGGATCGTCGAGTGCTTCCGCAGCGGGAGCGGCGTCCCGTACTCCGCGTTCCACCGCTTCCACGAGGTGATGGCGGAGGACAGTGGCCAGAGCGTGGTGGGGGCGCTCGACGCGATCGTCGCCCTCGTGCCGGGGCTCGAGCACGACCTGCTGGACGGGATCTCCGTGCTCGACGTTGGCTGCGGCTCGGGGCGCGCGCTGACCGCGCTCGCGCGCGCCTACCCGCGAAGCCGGTTCACGGGGCACGACTTCTCCGAGGAGGCGATACGCGCGGCGCGCAACGTCGCCGCCGAGCACCGGCTCACGAACGTCGAGTTCGACGTGCGGGACGCCGCCGGTCCGGTCGGCGAGGCGCGGTACGACCTCATCACCGCGTTCGACGCGATCCACGACCAGGCGGATCCGGCCGCCGTGCTCCGCGGCATCCGCCAGCGCCTCGCGCCGGACGGCATCTTCCTGATGCAGGACATCCGCGCGTCGAGCGCCCTCGAACGGAACGTCGAACATCCGCTCGCACCCTTCCTGTACGCGGTGTCCGTCATGCACTGCATGACCGTCTCGCTCGCGCAGGGCGGGGCCGGGCTCGGGACGATGTGGGGCGAGGAGCGCGCGCGGGCGATGCTCGCCGAGGCTGGGTTCGGCGAGGTCTCGGTTCACACGCTGCCGCACGACATCCAGAACTGCTTCTACGTCGTGCACGCGGACCGGTGACCCTTCCCGGTCGCGCGTCCGGCTGGGGAAGGTGGCTCAGGCCCCCGCGTGCTGCTCCGGGCGCTCCGCGGCCGGCCGCGCAGGCTCGCGCACGGCCGCGCGCGACGGCGCCCCGCCCGGCCAGCGCGTCCGCGCCGCGAGCGCGAGCGCGCGAACGCGGCCGATGTCCTCGTCGGTGAACGGCCCGTTCACCCCGGAGATGGCCGCCAGCCGCATGCCGTGCTTGAGCCCGAGCTTGTAGATCTCCTTCACCTTCTCCCATTCGATGTTCCGACCGACGGTGTAGCTCTCGAACCGGCCCTCCAGCGCGAGGACGATCGTCTCGGCCAGGCAGGCGTACACGACGCCGTCCGGGAGGCCGATGTCGCGCATGCGCGCGCCGCCGGGCAGCTGGATCTCGCCCGACTCGATGACGAGCACGTCGGGCCGCTTCGCCACCTCGGACGGCGGCAGGTCGAGCGGGCGCGCCACGTCGGTGATCACGCAGCCGGGCTTCACCTTCATGATGTCGAGGATCTTCTTGCCGGCGCCGGAGGTGGCCGTGACCACGAGGTCCATGTCGCGCAGGTTCTCGTCCGCCTTGCTCGACAGGTGCAGGACCGCGTCGGGCGTGTCCGCGAGGATCGTCTCCCGCAACGTGAGCAGCTTCCCGATCTCCGGCGACACGAGGAAGACGTCGTCGAAGGACATCGCGAGCAGGCGCGCGCACGCGGCGCCGATCGCGCCCGTCGCCCCCACCACCATCGCCTTGCCGGCGACCTTGCCGTCCTCGCTCCGGGAGAGGAGCCCGAGGCGCTTCACCGCGTCCGCGGCGGCCCAGAGCGCCGCGGACGCGCTGTAGCTGTTCCCGGTGGTGATGGGGATGCCGGCGCGCTTCGCGACCGTCACGCCCGCGTCGCCCACCACCTTGGTGAACGCGCCGAGGCCCATGATCTGGGCGCCGAGCCCCTCGGCGATCTTGGCGGCGGCGAGCAGCCGCCGGTACGTGAACTCCGGGCTGTGCGCCAGGAGCTCCTTGGGCGTGCCGCCCACGGTGATGAGCCAGCCCTCCGCCTCGGTGCCGGTCGGCGACCGGATGCCGGTGACCCGCGAGTACACGAACGGCGGCGAGTACGCGATGAGCTTCTCGACGACCGGCAGCACGACCGACGGGGCGATGCGCGACGCCAGCTCGACGGGCTTCGACGCCTTCAGGTACTCGCGCGACAGCGGGTGGATGACGAAGGCGAACCGGTTCACGCGCCTGGGCTTGCCCGAGGGGAACAGGATGCGCGGCGCGAGCTTCATCTCGCCGAAGATGTCGAGGTACTCGTCGTGGAGGACGTCGTCGCGGTGCTGCCTGCCCAGCGCGGCGATGATCATGGCCTCGATCACGTTGAGGCCCACGACGCGCCCGAGCAGCTTCGGCGTGCGGTCGATGACGACGTCCACCCCCTGGTCGCCGAGCCGCTCGACCTCCTCGTCCGTCACCGCCGAGGTGAGGACGATCTTGCGGTCCAGCGCCTCGCGCCCGAGCGCGGCGAGGTCGTCGTGCGGACCCACCAGGACGCTCGCCTCGCGGGCCGCCTTCCCGAGGATCAGCCGCGTCCAGGCGTCGCGGAGCGCGAGCGGGGCCTTGCCCCACACCGCCTGGAGCGGACGCTGCACGGGCGCCGTGAGCGCCGCGTATGCCTCGAGCTGCGCGACCGAGCCCAGGATCGCCGGCAGCCCGAGCTGGAGCAGCGGGTCGGCGAAGCCCAGGTTGTGCGTGTACTCGGACACGGCCTGCGCGATGGCGTAGTTCGCGAGGCCGGAGAGGAAGATCACCCGTGCGTTCGTGAAGCAGCGCTGCTCGTGCGCCTGGATGTGCCGGATGGCCCACTCGTCGAGGAAGCCGCGGAGGCGGGCGCCGGTGGTGACCGGCACCTCGCACACCGCCGCCTCGAGCTCGGCGGTGGTCGGATCCTCCCAGCGGCGCGTCCCGACCAGCAGGTGGTCGGCCACGAGGCCGAGCCCGATCGCGTCGCACTCGCCCTGCCAGCGCGCGAGCAGGTCGAGCGCCTTGCGGAGGTCGTGGTCGACCCCGAAGCGGCGGACGCGGAACGACTGCCCCATGAACCGCGTGGTGTAGTCGTAGTCACCGGCGCTCGCGCCGAGGCTGATGCTGACGACGTTCTTCATTGGCATCCCCGCTGGCCCCCATGATGCGCCAGGCCCGGGAGGCCTTCGCCGGCACCGGGCGGGGCCAGTTCGAAGCGGTCCCCTCGGGATGGTGTGACAGCCGGGCAGGACGATCGGCTGCAGAGGGCGCGGCGGTGCTCGTCCACGGTGCGTCTCTCCCTGGTCTGCGACCAACGGGCGCAGCCTCACCGTTTCGCGCGAGGAGCAACGTCGACGCAAACGACCGGAGGTCGCCATGAAGGCCTGGAACGGAAAGCGCGTCCTCATCACCGGGGCCGCGGCCGGAATCGGCCGGGCCCTCGCCGAGCGGCTCGGCGCCCGGGGCGCGGCGCTGATCCTGACCGACCGCGACGAGGCGCCCCTGGCCGCGACCGCCGACGGAATCCGCCGGGCCGGGGCAAACGCGCAGCACCACGTCCTCGACGTCACGAAGGGCCCCTCGATCCTGCAGGCGCGGGACGCGATCCACTCCCGCGGCGGGCCGATCGACGTGCTGGTCAACAACGCCGGGGTGGTCTTCGGCGGCGCGTTCGTGGATGTCCCGCTCCAGAAGCACCTCGACACGTTCTCCGTGAACGTGCTCGGCCTGGTGTCGGTGACGCACGCGTTCCTCGCCGACCTCGTCGGCCGGCCGGAGGCGCACCTCGTCAACGTGGCGAGCGCGGCGGGGCTCACCGCGGTGCCGTTCGCGACCACCTACGCCTCGAGCAAGTGGGCCGTGGTCGGGTTCTCCGAGTCGATCCGGCTGGAGCTCGCGCGGCAGGGGCACCGCCACGTGCACGTGACGACCGTCTGCCCGCTGTACGTCTCGACCGGCCTCTTCGAAGGAGCCCGGCCGCCGCTGCTCACGTCGATGCTCACGCCGGCGCAGCTCGCGGACGAGATCGTCGAGGGCGTCGAGCGGGACCGGGTGTTCGTCCGCACCCCGTGGCTCGTGAAGCTCGTCCCCTTCCTGAACGGCGTGCTCCCCACCGGCCTGGCCGACGCCCTGTCCAGCGCGCTCGGCGCCGCCGGCAGCATGGAGCAGTGGACCGGCCGCGCCGCGAAGGTGCCCGAGGCGCCCGCGCGCCGGGTCGCCGGCCGCCGCCGGCGATGAGGACCGCGTCCGACGGCGAAGGGCCGGCGCTCGCCGGCCCCTCGCGTGCGTCCGCGGCGGCTCAGGTCAGGAAGTACTCCCGCGCCAGCTCGTCCCAGCCCTCCCCGGCCAGCGCGCGGGCGATGCCGTGGACCGGCGTGCCGCCGTCCTGCAGGACCTGCCCGAGCTCGGGCGCGAGGCGGAGCGCCAGCGTGTCCCCGGCCACGTCGAGCATCCGCTGCGCCGGCGCCTCGGCCTGGAGCTGCCGGAAGTTCGCCACCAGCCGCGGCGCCTTCACCTTGAACAGCCAGCCCGCGCCGTAGGGGTCCTCGAGCGCGCCGTGGGCGCGGACGCGCGGGTTCACCGCGACCACGGTGCCGTCCACCGGCGAGAGCATCGCGACCCCGCGGTCCTCTTCGCGCAGCTCGATGGCGGGCTCGCCCTGCGCCACCCGCGCCCCGACCGCGGGCAGCTCCACCGTCGCCGGCCCCACCAGCTTGTGGGCGAAGTCGTCGATGCCCACGGAGACGAGCCCGTCGCCGCCCAGCCGCGCCCAGGTGTGGCCGGGGTGCAGGTGCACGTCGGCCGGGACGTGGAACCAGCCGGCCGAGGCCGGCCGGGCGATGGCGGTCGCGCCCGCGGGACGCGCCGCACGGAGGGCGGCGGACACCGCCTCGCGCACCGGCACCGCGACCCGCATCACCTCGCGCGCCTCGCGCCGGCCGCCCTGCACGTACCTCCAGAAGGGGATGAAGAGCAGCAGGTAGCCGATCCCGAGGCCGTACTCCAGGAGCTTCGCCGGGTACACGGAAAGTAGATCGTAGGCCATGGGCTCCTCGCTCCGTACGCGTGCGCTGCCGCCGACGGGAGTCAGTGCGAGGCGGAGAGGTTCAGGGCCGGGATGATGGCGAATCCGATGAGGGCCAGCACGAGTGCGAACATCATGGCGTGCTCCTTGTCAGCTCCTGCGTTGGGCTTCGTCGCTGCGGTCCTTCGCCCTTCGACCGTTCTCGATGGCAAGCCGCGGGCCAGCGCACGCGGGCCGCACCCCGATCCCGGGAACCCCGTGCGGACGCGGGCGGTTGGGTCGCGAGCGGCCGCGGCGAGCGCCTCGGCGTGCGCCGCGACGCGCACGGCGAACTGCTGAGAGGGACAGCGGCGCCGCGCCGCGCCCGCCCGGAATGCTCTGAGATTTCGAGCCGATCGGCCTCGCGCCCCGCACTGCGGAGGAACACAACACGGTGCAGAGTTTCGCGACGGTGCGAACGTGAGCCCAGCAGGTCAGCGCGACGGCGGCGCCTTCAGCGGGCACCCGCCTCCGGAGCGTGGCGGACCTCGACCTCGTCGCCGATGACGACCGTCATGAGGTCCTCGCCGACGACGAGCGGCCCGGCGTAGGTCGTGCGCGTCCGGGCGATGATGTCCGCGACCGAGGGCGCCGGCACGTCCGGGTCCGTCGTGACCAGCGCGACGTGCGTGAACACCGCGAGCCTGGGCTTCACGCGCGTGAAGACCCGGCCCGCGTCCTCAGGCGAGGTGTGGACCTCGAGGATGCTGCGCACCACGGCGGAACGCTCCACGAGCTCCTTTCGCGCGGCAGCCACCTCGTGGACGAGCACGTCGGTGCCCGCCGCGAACCGGACGAGATTCTCGCACGGGCGCGTGTCCCCCGAGATGGCGACGGACCGCCCGGCGTGATCGACGCGGTACCCGAGCGCGGGACGGAGGTGCGGTCCGTGGTCGACGAGGAACGCGGTGACCTTCACGCCGTCGCGTTCGTACACGACGCCCTGCTTGACGTCGCGCGCACGGATCGTGGTCCCCGCTTCCGGGAGCTGCTGGTGCCCGCTGCGGGCGCGCAGGTCCCACGCATACGCCCTCCGGAGCGCGGCCACCATGTCGACCGTCCCCGCGGGCCCCCACAGCGACAGCGGCGCAGCGCGACGTCCGAACGGCGTCGGCAGCCAGCCGGTGAGCCAGAGGTCGGGGAGGCCGACCACGTGATCCGAGTGGAGATGCGTCAGGAAGACCGCGTCCACGTCTCGAAGGGGTATCCGGAGCTGCCACAACCGCTGCGTCACGCCGCGTCCGGCGTCGAAGAGCAGCCGGTGCCCTCCGGCCTCCACGAGCGTGCTCGGGCCGAACCGGTCGATCTCCGGCGCGGGCCTCCCCGTCCCGAGCAGCGTCACGCGGATCTCCTGCGCGCCGACCGCGGGAGCCACCGCGAGCAAGAGCAGCGGGACGAGACGGCGGCAGGTCCTCGGCAACATGCACCCTCCACTCCGGTCGCAGCGCGTGCGGCCGGACGACGACGTAACGACGGAAGGTCGCGCGTGCGCGTACCCGCGCGAGCCGGTGGCTCGCCGGTATGGCAGCCGGCGAAGGTCCGGCCGCCAGGGCCATGGGCCGAGCGCTGCCGCAAAGGCGTCGAGCGATTACACAGTCCAGCATGACCCCTGTCGTCGTGATCTCCGGAGCCGCAGGAGCCCTCGGGACCGCCCTCGCCGGCCACCTCGTCGCGCATGGCTACCGCGTCGCCGGCGTGGGGCTCCGCCGGCACGAGGAGCGCCTGCGAACGCTCGAGGCGGACCTCGGCGCCGGGTTCGCGGGGTTCACCCTCGAGGCCGACTCGACCGCGGCGTGGGACGCGACGCTCGACGCCGTGGGGTCGCGCCTCGGCGCGGTCTCGGGCGCTGCGCTGGTCGCCGGTGGCTGGCGCGGAGGCGAGCCGTTCCACGAGGACCGCGACGAGGGGACCTGGCGGAGCATGCTCGACGAGAACCTCGAGTCGGCGCAGCGCGCGCTGCGCGCGCTGATGCCGCGCCTCGTGGCGCAGCGCTCCGGCAGCGTGGTGGTGGTCGGCTCGCGGAACGTGGAGCGGCCGTGGTCCGGGGCGGGCGCCGCGGGCTACACGGTCGCGAAGACCGCGGTCGTGGCGCTCGCGCGCGTGATCGCCCAGGAGGTGCTGGAGACCGGCGTCCGCGTGAACGCCGTCCTGCCGAGCACCATCGACACCCCCGCGAACCGCGGCGCCATGCCCGGCGCCGATCCTTCACGGTGGGTGTCGATCGAGTCGCTCTCAGCCGTCATCGAGTTCCTGCTCTCCGACGCGGCCCGCGACGTGAGCGGCGCGGTCGTTCCCGTGTACGGGCGCGCCTGACCCGCCGGGTGGCGGCGCGCTCCGAGCCGAGCGCCACGCCCCCCGGACCGCGAAGCGCGGTCGGGGATCACATCGGCGGAACCGCGCCGTCCTTCCCGACGAACATCCGATCGACGAGCACCGTCCCGTCCGGCTGGGGCGCCCCCGCCGCGAACACGTGCGCGCCGGTCGCGATGGCGGCGCGGTCCGCCGGCTCGATGCGCACGACTGGCGTCCCCGGGGGAACGATCACCGTCTGCTTGCCGCCCGCGTACGTGAGCTCGAGCCGCTTCCCGCCGGACCCGCCGGAGACGTCCGAGACGTTCGCGTTCGTCATCGTGCTCCGAGCGCCCTTCGCATCCTCGGCGCCGGCCACCGTCGCGTTCGTCATCGAGCTGCCCGGCTTCAGGTCCCAGGGGCGATGCCCCTCGCCCGTGCCCCGCGCCGCCTCGGGGAAGACGTGGACCTCGACGGCGCGCAGCGTGCCGTCCTTCGCCTGGACCGCCGTCGTGCCGACGTACGCGCCCTTCGCGATCGCGCCGAGATCGGCCCGCGTCGCGGTGCTCACGCGCGACTTCGGCCCGAGCTTCAGCGGCTGCGGCCGTCCATCCTGCAGCTTCACCGTGACCGAGTCGCCGGCCACCTCGCTCACCACGCCGCGCACGTGCTGCTCGCCCTCCGCCGCGAGCGCGCTGACCGCCGCCATGCACGCCATGGCTGCCACGACCCACCGCAGCGCCCGCGCGAGCGCCTCCCGCCCGTTCGTCCCGCGCTCCTCATGACCCGCCATGTCCGCCCCCTTCGCCCGGGCACCGTCACACGCCCGCGAACCACTCGTACCCGCGGTCCTCCCAGTAGCCGCCGGTCCGAACCGGCAGGAAGGAGACGTCGGTCACCCACTTCACCATCTTGTAGCCGAGCTTCACCGCGGAGTAGAGCCGCAGCGGCGCGCCGTACTCGCGTGCGAGCGGCTGGCCGTTCATGCCGTAGGCGAGGATCGTCTGAGGGTGAAGGGCGCTCTCGAGGTCCCACGACGAGTAGTATCCGGCCTCGAACGAGCGGAACTCGACGTACCGGACACGCCGGTCGGGCGCGACGAGCCGCGCGAGCTCCGAGACGCGCACGCCGTCCCAGGACGCGACGGCGGACCAGCCCTCGACGCAGTGGTGCCGGACGCGCGTGCGCGTCCGCTGCAGCCGCTGGAGCGCGTCCGCGGACAGGACGACCGGGCGCGCGACGAGGCCTCCGACCCGCAGCGCCCAGCCCTCCGGCGCGGCGGGGTAGTCGCTCCCGATCTTGTACTGCGGGAAGTCGCCGGGCGCGCTCTCGTCACTCTCGGCGAGCTCCGGCGCGAGCCGGCCCGGGTCGAAGAGCGCCCGCTGCAAGCGCTCGTTCACCCGCTCCATGAGGCCCAGGAAGCCCGCCCGCGGGTGGTCGGAGTCGCACGCGACGCCCCCGAGCGCGACGAGCGCCCCCGTGCGCAGGCCGGCCCGGAGGAACGCTCGCCGCGTACCGGTCACGCCTCGGCCCTCCGTCCGCCCGCCGTCATGTCGACGAGCGTCCGCGGGTGGAGCACCGCCTGCACGACGTGGACGACGAGGAACGCGGCGAGCGCCACCAGCACGCCCAGGTGAATCGCGCGTGCCGCGTCGTATCCGCCCAGGAGCGCCGTGAGGCGTGGCAGCTGGACAGGCTTGTAGATCGCGAGCCCCGACGCGACGAGGAGGGGCGCGATCGCGAGCACGCCGGTGTACACGAGGCGCTGCATCCCGTTGTAGAGCCCCACCGGCGACGGCGCGGCACGCCGGAGGCGCAGGTCGTGGAGCACGGTCTCCCACGCGTTCCGCGCGTCGCGCCGCGGGGAGAAGAGCCGCTCGCGCCATGCGCCGCTCGCGATGAAGTAGGCGAGGTAGACGAGGGCGTTCGCGGTGAAGATCTAGGCGAACGCGAAGTGCCAGTGCCGCGCTCCCGCGAGCCACTTCCCTACCGTCAGCACGGCGGGCGGGCCGACGCCCTGCAGCGGGTACCAGGCGTAGGGCTCGCCGCGCGGGCCGAGCAGCGGGAACGCGGCGAGGATCTGGAGCCCGCTCCCGGCCATCACCGCGAACAGGACGGCGTGCGCCCAGTGGGTCACGCGGATGAGGAAGGGCTGCGACGAGCGCGGCATCTCGAAGACCTGCCTGGACGCGCCAAGCCAGTCGGACCTAAGGAGCGGATCCCCGCAGCGCGCGGATTCGACGGGGCGTTCTCGAACCGCGCGCTTGAGCGGCAGCGGGTCGAGCGCACCTCCATCCGCCGAGCGGTCGGTGGGCGGCGCAGCTGCCGTGGAAGCGCGCGGCGCGACCGCGTGCCGCACGCCTTTCCGCCGCGCCCCGTCCGTGGCTCGGGGTATGGTGCGCCCGTGCTGCCGATCGTGAGCCGCGCGCCGCTCCAGCTCGCCCGCCCGTGAGGGCCCGAGGCGAGTTCGCCTCGTAGACCAAGCCGCCGCCGCCACCCTCCTCGGCCGTGCCGAGATTCCCCGGCGCACGGAGCAGCACGCATGCAAGCGCAGTCCCCCTCTTCCGCCCTGTGGAAGCTCCTCCTCGCCGGCCTCTTCTTCGGGGTCGTCGCATCGCTGCTCGTGTACGCCGGGAACCCCGGGAACATGGGCGTCTGCGTCGCCTGCTTCCTGCGCGACATCACCGGCGCGTTCGGCGGGTCCGCCGCCGGGATGGGCGCCCTCGCCTACCTCCGGCCCGAGCTCCCCGCGCTCGTGCTCGGCGCGGCCGGCGCCGCCGTCGCGTCCGGACAGTTCCGTCCGCGCGGCGGCGTCGCCGTCCTGCCGCGCTTCGTGCTCGGCTTCGTGTTCATGGTGGCCGCGCTGGTGTTCCTCGGCTGCACCGTGCGCGTGTGGCTGCGCGTCGGCGGCGGCGACCTGAACGCGGTCGTCGGCGCCGTCGGGCTCGTCGCCGGGAACTGCGCGTCGGATCGCCAGTCACTCGAGGTGACCGGCGGAGACGATTGCGGTTCCTGGGTGCCACATATACTCTCCGTGGCGGCCAATCCATTGGCGTGAGGCCGGCAGGGGGCCAACGACATGAGACAGGACGCTCCCGAAGCCCTCTCTCCGGTCGCCGGGAGCACCTCGCGTCCAGCACTTGCGACGGGGCCGGCCTCGAGACGCCGAGTGCCGTGGGTCACGGCCACCGCCTGCGCCACGATGGTGGCACTCTTCGCGGTGATCTCCGCAACGCCAGGCGAGGCGCCGTTCGCGTCCTGGGGCTACCGTGGCGACGCGTTCCAGGTCTGGTCCGGGGCGGCCTGGGTGCTGCTCGTTTCAGCCTTCATCCACCAGGCCCTGTCGCACCTGGCGCTGAACGTCTACTGGCTGTGGACGCTCGGGCGGGCGGTCGAGGGCGCATTCGGACCGCGCGCGATGGGGCTGCTCCTGCTCACGTCCGCGTTCGTGAGCTCTTCGTTCCATCTGGCCATCTTCGACGACGTCGGAGTGGGCGCTTCCGGAATGGTGTTCGCCGTGTTCGGCTTCGGATGGCTGGCGAGGGGCAAGCGCGGCGAGCTGAGAGCGACTTTCACGACGAAGACCGGAATCCTGTTCGCGGCAGGTCTCGTCGGATGCTGGATCGTCCTGACACGCGAGGTGGCGAACGGGGCTCACCTCGGCGGCCTCCTGTTCGGAGCAGCCGCCGCGGAGGCCGTCGCGACGGGGAGGCGGCCACGCCTGGCGAAGGCCGGAGCGATCCTCCTGATCCTGCTGGCGTTTGGCGTCACCGTCGCCTGCCCGTGGTCAGCCACCTGGTGGTCCACCAAGGGTCACGGCGCTCATGCCCGCGGCCAGTACGACCTTGCCATCCAGGCGTATGACATGAGCCTCCGGTTCCGGCCCGACCAGCCGTGGGTCATGGCGAGCCTGATTCGCGCCTACCGCGCCTCGGGGAACGCGGACGCCGCGGCCTCGCTCCTCACGAGGCTGAGGACCGTCTCGCCCGCCGAAGCAGCGCTGATCGACGAGGAAGGCCGATCGCCGGTCAAGTGATCCGGGACCGGCCGCCGATCGTCCCGCGCTCGCCAGGCAACTCGGTGCCGAGCCGGATGTGACGGCCAAAGGGCTTGACGGACTTCACTGTCGGCGCAAGGATGACCCGATGCGAATCCCTCTCGTCGCGCTGCTCTCGATCCTCGGGCTGTGCACGGTCGGCTGCGAGGACGAGGCTTGCCAGGACGTGAACTGCTCGCCGTGTCCTCGGTCGGGAGACCTCACGATCACGGATTCCGTGAGCTCCGGCGTGGTGCCCGGAGCGGCCGTCAGTGGCGGGAGCGTGACCTGGGCATGTACCGACGCCGGTGGGGCGACCCGGTGCACGACGGGCACCGAGCAGTTGCCCGATGCGGTCTTCAGCGTCACGGTCACCGCGCCCGGCTACGTTTCGCAGGACGTTCAGCTCACGCCTGTGGAGGGCGCACCCGGGAAGTGCTGCGCCGGCTGCATCACCTACTCGCCTTCGGTGGTCGCGCTGGTGCGCGCACCATAGACCGCCGGGCGGCGTCCTCACGCCCGCCGGGCCAGGTATGGAAGCGCTTGCGCCACCATCGCGTCCGACGCGGTCAGGCTGATCCGGAAGTAGTCCGGCTGCTTCATGAGCGTGCCCGGCATGACGAAGACCCCTTCGTCGGCCAGGGCCTCCCACTGGCGGACGGGATCTCCCGACCACCGCGCCCACAGGTAGAACGTCCCCTCCGGCGGCAGGACGCCGTGGCCGGCCCGGCCCAGCGCCTCGCTCAGCGCATCGCGCCGGCGGGCCAGCGCCGTCACGTCGATGGAGAGGGGCTCCAGCTGCGGTACCGCGTACTGCATGACGGCATTCGGGAAGCACCAGCCCAGCGCCATCTGGCTCGCGAACATGACGTCGCGCAGCTGCTGACGGTCGGAGGCGGGCATCAGCGGTGAGAGGGCCAGGTAGCCGAGCCGCTGCCCCGGGGCCAGCAGGACCTTGCCGTAGCTGTAGGAGACGAGCGTCCACGGGTACACGGCCGCCGGGCTGGTGAAGGCCCGGCCGTCGAAGCGGATGCGCCGATAGGGCTCATCGGACAGGAGGAAGACCCGGCGGCCGATCCGGCGCGAAGCGCGCTCCAGCACCTCCGCCAGCCCCGCCAGCTCGGCGCGCCCGTAGATCCGGCCCGTGGGGTTGTGCGGGGTGTTCACGATCACGAGGCGCGTGTTCGGACCGATGGCCGCCTCGATGGCCTCGAGGTCGAGGTCGAAGCGCGGCGCGCGAAGCGCCACCTCCCGCGGCACGGCGTCGGCCGCAAGGAGCATCGGCTCGTAGCAGAACCAGGCCGGCGCGTTGAAGATGGCCTCGTCGCGGGCGTCGAGCAGTAGGCGGAAGGCGAGCGAGATGGCCCCGAAGGCTCCGGCGGTGAGGGCCACGTCGGATGGCTCGAGCGGAAGCCCCAGCTCGCGGCCGACGGTCTCGGCCAGGAACGCCTGCGGCGCCTCCTCGCTGGACTTGTAGGCGAACCAGTTCTCGTCGAGCGGGACGGCGGCTTCGCGGATGGCCGCGACGAGGCCGTCGAGCGGCATCTCGTGCGGGTTCCCGAAGGTGAAGTCGGCGATGGTGGCATCCCCGCGCCGTTCGCCGTACCGCGAGCTGAAGTAGAAGCTCTTGACCGCCTCGAACGCCCGATCCGCCGCCGCCGCCCTGCGCGACACGATGGCCATGGCCGTGCGCCCTCAGGCCTTCGGGCCCGCGTCCGCCACGGAACGCGCGATCGACTGTTCCTCCTCGGTCATCTCCGACGGCACGTCCGCGAAGAGCGGCGTGCTGAGGTAACGCTCCCCCGTGTCCGGCAGCATGCAGAGGATGTTGGCCCCCGGCTCCGCGCTGGCGGCGATCTCGAGGGCGCCGGCGAACGTGCCGCCGGAGGTGATGCCCACGAAGATGCCCTCCCGTGCGGCCAGCTCCTTGGCGCAGCGGATCGCCTCCGGGCCGGGGACGGCCAGGATGCGGTCCACCAGCTTCAGGTCCACCGCGTCGCCGGTCAGCTTCGGGATGAAGTCCGGGGTCCATCCCTGCATCGGATGCGGCTTGAAGCTCGGGTGCGGTGCGGCCGGGGTGCCGTCCGGATTGCGTGACTGCGCGGCCCCGCTGCCCAGGAGCGGGGCCTCCGCCGGCTCGCAGACCACGATCTTCGTCTCCGGCCGTTCCTTGCGGAGCACGCGGGCCACGCCCTTGAGCGTCCCACCGGTCCCGTAGCCGGTCACCCAGTAGTCGAGCCGGTCGCCCGCGAAGTCGGCCAGGATCTCCTGCGCCGTCGTGCGCGAGTGGTAGTCGGGGTTGGCCTCGTTCTCGAACTGACGCGTCATGAACCAGCCGTGCGCGGCCGCCAGCGCCTCCGTCTTCCTGATCATGCCCACCGCGCGCTCCGCCGCCGGGGTGAGCACCACCTTCGCACCCAGGAAGCGCATCAGCCGGCGCCGCTCGACGCTGAACGACTCGGCCATCACGAGCACCAGCGGATAGCCCTTCGCCGCGCAGACCATGGCCAGGCCGATGCCGGTGTTGCCGCTGGTCGCCTCGATGACCGTCTGCCCCGGCTTCAGCGCTCCCGAGCGCTCCGCCGCCTCGATCACCGCGATGGCGAGACGGTCCTTCACCGAGCCGAGCGGGTTGAAGGCCTCCACCTTCACGAACAGGTTCACGTTCGGTGGAGCGAGCCTGTTGATCCGGACTACGGGAGTGTTTCCGATCGTCTCCAGGATGCTCGCGTAACGTCGGCCCATGGCGCACCTCGTGGAGCGGCGGGGGAGCCGCTCGAGGCGACATCTGTAATGGAGACGCGTCGCCATGACGGGAACCGGACGGGAGCGTCGGCGCATCGACGCCTCGGGCCCACCGTTCGGGGGACTGCCAGGGGACGCCATGCCGAGGCGCCCGGTGAACGGCACGAGGGCCCGGCGGCCGCCGCCTCACCTGCGACCATGACGGGCGGCGTCGCCCGCTGCGCGACGCCCGGTCCTCGGGGCCTCGACGACGCGCCGCAGAAGCGTGGAGCGCTGCGCACCGCTCGGGAAGCAGGGGAAGCAGCCGGGGACCGTCGGCACGCACACGATGGCGCCACCTGGCGCCCGCGCGCCGTCGCCCACGTCACGCGCTCGCGCGCCGCGTACACCGTACGTCAACCTGCGTCGACGGCCCACGCACCGACCATGTCACGAACGGTGGACACGGCGTTCCTGGTGACGGAGGCAACGCCATGCTGGCTGGCCCCGTTCCGCTCGCCAACGCGCCCGCTCGAGCGAGGTTCGTGTCCCGCGATGCCTGCATCGCCTGTGGGTCAGCCGACCTGCGCGCGGTCGCGCAGGGGCGCTTCGACGCCGAGCCGCTGCGCGGGTTCCTCGCCGCCGATCCGTGGGGCGAGGACCCGCTCCCGGCCCTCGGAGACGCGCCGTGGGAGCTGCGCGGGTGCGCGGCGTGCGGCCAGGTGTTCCACCGCTGGGTGCTCGACGACGCATGGCAGAAGCTCCGGTTCCGACGCTGGATGGGCGAGGCCGCGATGCGCTCGTTCGCCGAGCGCGTCGGGGCCACGGCGTTCCCGGCCCGGTGGAGCAGCGGCACGAACCGGATCGCGCACGTGCTGCGGCTGGAGCGCCTGACGCGCGAGCTGCGGACCCGCGACGAGGCGCCGCGCTTGCTCGACTTCGGCTGCGGATGGGGGGAGCTCGTCGCGACGGCCGCGCTGGCAGGATGCGACGTCCACGGCGTGGACTGGGACGCGCACCGCCTGCGCGGCGCCGGGCTCGGCGCCGACCGGCTCGTCGGCGGCCTCTCCGAGCTGGATCCGTCGCTCCGCTTCCACGCGGTCACGCTCTTCGAGGTGCTGGAGCACCTCACGGAGCCGCTCGAGGTCCTGAGGCAGCTCCGGTACCGCCTCGCCTTCCGCGGCATCCTGGTGGTCGAGGTCCCCGACTGCTCCGGAGTGGACGGGATCCGGACCCTCGCCGAGTACCGGGCCGTCCACCCGCTCGAGCACATCAACGCGTTCACGGCGGCGTCGCTGGAGCGGTTCGTGGAACGGGTCGGCTTCCGGCGGATCGAGACGCCCGCCGCGTGGGTGACCGCCGACCCGGTGCGCCTCGCCCGGACGGCAGCGCAGCGCGCGCTCGCGCCGTGGCGCAGGACGACGCAGGCCTACTTCCGACGCGAGGAGTAGCCGCGGGGGATCTCGACGGGTGCGGCGCGCGCACTCCGTGCGTGCCGCGACGCAAGCGCGGGTCGGCGCGCCTATCGGCCGAGCGGCGGGAGCGTCTCCGGCCCCGGGACGACCGCGCGGCCCCGCTTCACCCGGTCGACGATGTGCTCGAGGTTCGCCGGATCGCGCAGCGGATCCGCACCGAGCACGAGGAAGCTCGCCTCGTACCGGTCGGCGAGCCGCCCGATCTTCCTCCCCGGGAAGATGACCTGCGGCGTCGTGACCGCCCAGGCGACGAGGATCTCGAGGTTGGTGAGGAGGTGGAACCGGGCGATCCGCTCGACCTCGACGCGCGGCGTCTGGCGGAACAGGTCGGTGCCGATGGCGATCAGGACGCCATGGCGCTGGAGGTTGCGGAGGTTCGCGCGCGCGACCTCGAGCTGGCGTGGGCCAGGCGCGTCCCCCAGGAAGTCGAAGGTGGTCGAGATCGAGACCTTGCGCCGCCCCGCCGCCTCGCAGTCCGCGTCGTCGAGCAGGTACGCGTCCGGCGCGTCGGCCGATACGAACGGCAGGTGGGCGATCTCGTCCACACCGCCCGCGACCGCGACGTGGAAATCGTGCGCGTCCTCGATGTGCGCGGAGACGCGGAGGTTCGCGGCGTGCGCGCGACGGACGATCGCCGGGACGAGCGCCGGATCCAGGCCCCGCTGCCTGGGCGTGAGCGTTCGGTCGTCCCGCCGCGCCGCGTACTCGTCCGAGTGGACGAGGAACAGCTTCACGAAGTCGGGCCGCCCGGCCAGGAGCTTCGGCCAGGCTCGATCGACGTCCGCCTCGGAGGCCACCGCGAAGAGCGCCTCGCCCTCGCCGTGGGTCGTCGCCCAGTCGGCCGGGAGGATCCCCATCGCGGCAAGCTGGTCGATGAGCTCCATCGGGTGGCCGCCTGGCCCCGTGAAGCCCTGGTGTGCGCTCACGAAGTCCACGGACGTCGGCGCGCCGAGCGCCGCCCGCATCGCATCGTGAGACTTCGGAGAGGTCCCCTGGTCCTGGACGTAGAACACCCCGTCCCGGAGGTACGTCTGGATGTACGCGTCGACCAGCGCCGGCTCGAGCCAGTGGTTGTGCCCCTCGGCGTACGGCGGCACCACGAAGCCGCCGCGGAGGTCGACGACCGTCACGGTCCCCGTCCCCGTCGGCGCGGTCTCGGAGAAGCGATCGCCGACCCCCCACATCGTGCGGTCCACGAACCGCGCTCCGTCGAACCAGTGGCCGTTCCGGTACTCGACCGCCGGCACGCGCCGCTGCGATGCGGCGGGCAGGCACGCGGAGACCGCGAGGAGGGCCAGGCAGGCGAGGACGGGTCGCTTCATCGGCAGTTTCGACCGAGCAAGACGAGATGATACGCGTCCTCGTGTCCGGCGTCGGCGCCAGCGTCACTTCCCGAGCACCTGCTCGACCGAGCCGACCCGGAAGACGACGGCCGCGCGAGCCCACGGGAACCGCTGCTTCACCCGCTGGTGGTTCGGCGTGTCCACCTCGAGCGCGGCGCGGCCGGTGAGGCGGAAGCCGATGCCCGCGGGGTCGTGTCCCCCCACGATCATCTGCACCGGGCTTCCGCTCCGGAGGTTCTCCTCCGTCTTCCGATAGCCACCCGCCGGGAAGACCAGCGTATCGGCGTCGAGCACGTCGAGGTAGCTGTTCCACGTCGCGACGAGGTGGGGGCCGTCCGGCCCCTGCGTCACGAACGCAGCCGAGCCCTCGCCCTTCAGCGCCGCCTTCAACCGATCCGGAATCATCGTTGACTCCGCTGCGAGCGAGCCGTGCCCCGGCCGCGTTCGCAAGAGGTCTACCGGTTGCGCCGGAGGTTCGCCACCCGCTCGCGGCACCGCCGCGCGGCGTTCCCGCGGCGGGAAGAGATCCGGACCTCGGATACGGCAGGATCGTGAACCGCTGGGCCGGCTCGAGGCCGCGGGCGCGGCGGCGCGAGCCGCACTTCGGGCGCCCGAAAGTTGCTTTGTTGGCTGCAGCCGCCCCCCAGCCCTCCGCCCGCGAGCACCCGGCTGAGTGAACCGGGGCGCGGCGGACCGCCGGGTGGATCTCGGACGCGCTCATCCCGATCCCGGCGGCGGTCTTCGGATACGACCAATCGGATTCGCGAATCGCGAATGCCGCAAGCTCAGCGCCCTCGCCGCCTCACCACCCCGCCAGCACCACCACCAGCACCGGCGCGATCAGCAGCGCCGGCAGCATCGACCCGACGCGAACCCGGCGGTCCTCCATCCCCACGCCGGCGAGCAGCAGGTTCAGCCCGATCCCCGCGACGAGCAACCCGCCGGCGCCCCCGACCGCGAGCACGCGCGGATCCGTCGCGGGATCCGGCAGCACCCGCGCGAACGCGGCCGCGGCCACGCTGATGCCGCCCTGGAGGACGAGGATCGGCAGCGCGGAGAGCCCGACCCCGACGCCGTAGACGCCCGCGAGCGCGACCGCGGCGATCCCGTCGAGCGACGATTTCAGCACCAGCGTCTGCGCGTCGAGCGTCAGGCCGTTCTGGATCGAGCCGACGATCGCCATCGGCCCGATGCAGAAGAGCAGCGACGCGGTGACGAAGCCCTCGGTGAAGCGGCCCCCGCCGCCCACCTTGCGGCGCGCCGCCTCGCCGATGGCCGTGAGCCGCTCCTCGATCTGGAGCAGCTCGCCCACGACCGCGCCGAGCGCGAGGCTCACCAGCGCGAGGATGATGCCGGGCAGCGGACCGGCGCGAACGCCGTCCAGGCCCCGCGCCATCCCGAGCCCGACGAGCAGCGTCACGAGCCCGAGCACCTGCATCAGCGTCCGCCCGAGGCGGTCCGGCAGCCGGGCGCCCACGCCGGCGCCGACGACGGTGCCGGCCGCGATCGCGGCGACGTTGATCCAGGTGCCGGAGGTGCGCGCGACGAGGTCGAGCAACGGTCACCCCAAAAGAAGACGCCGGCTCAGCTCTGGGCTGGCCGGCGTCGAACTGGTTGCGGGGGCAGGATTTGAACCTGCGACCTTCGGGTTATGAGCCCGACGAGCTACCTGGCTGCTCCACCCCGCGTCAGGTGGGAAAGTGTCGAAGCGAGGCGGGTTTCTACAGTCCGGGCCGGTTCCGGTCAAGACCTTTTCGCACCGCGCCGAAATGCGTTCGGGACGGCCTCGCCGGCGGCCTCATCCTCCCGCTCTCCGCAGCACGGCGCCGGGCACCAGGAACAGCGCGGCGAGCGCCACCATGGTCGCGCCGGTGGGGATCTCCCAGATCCACGACAGCACGTAGCCGCCACCCGCCGCCAGGATGCCGAGGCCGGCGGCGACGGCGAACGCGGGGCGGAACCCGACCTTGAGCAGCAGCGCGGCCGCGGCGGGCAGGGTCAGGAACGCGAACACGGGCAGCGCGCCGAGCGCCCGCGCGGTGACGGGGATCGCGAGCCCGATGGTCAGGAACAGCACGGCGTCCCACAGCTTCACCCGCAGCCCGAGCGCCTGGGCGGTCTCGGGGTCGAACGACGCGAACGCGAGCTCCTTCGCGAACACGAGGTGCACGGCGGTGCAGACGGCCGCCACCACCACGATCACGGCGAGGTCGCCGGCGGGCACGGCGACGGCGTTGCCGAACACCATGCCGCCGAGGTCGTGCGCGGCGTGCACGAGCTGGCTCACCCCGAGCACGACGAGCGCGGACGCGGTCACCCAGGCGGCGCCGACGGTGGCCTCGGCGGGCAGCCGGCGGGGGCGGAGCGCGCCGAGGACGAGGGCGCCGGCCACCGAGAACAGGATCGCGACGGCGAGCTGCTCGGTGGCGTGCTCGGTCTCGATGTGCACCCGCTCCTCGACGAGCAGCGTGAGCACGAGCCCGAGGGTGGACACCTGCGTGAGCGCGGCGGACACGAACACGGTCCGCCGGAGCACCACGTACACGCCGAGCGCGCCGAGCAGCGCGCCGGCCACGACGGACGCGGCGAGGGGCACCTCCCAGATCTCGCGCGCGGACAGGAACGTCTCGAGCGCGCTCACCGACGCACCCCGCCGTTGATGGGGTACACGAGGCGCCGCCCGTCCAGCTCGCGCACCGCGACGGGCCTTCCGTACAGCGCCCCGAGCCCGTCGGGCCGCAGCATCTCCTCCACCGGCCCGACGCGGAACAGCGTCTGGTCCTTGTCCACGAACGCGAGCGCGCGCGCGTAGTTCGCCACGGCCTCGAGCCGGTGCGACACCATCACGATCGCGATCCGCACGCCCTGGTGCAGATCGCGGAGCAGGTCCATGGTCGCGAGCTCGGCGGCGGGGTCCATGCCGTTGGTGGGCTCGTCCACCACCAGCAGCGTGGGCTCCGCGGCGAGCGCCCGCGCGATGAGCGTGCGCTGCCGCTGCCCGCCGGAGAGCTCGCCGTACGCGCTCCCGGCGAGCGCCTCGATCCCGACGAGCCCGAGCGCGGCCCGCACCGCCTCGTGGTCGGCGGGGCCGGGGCGGCGCCCGGGGCCGAGCGCGGGGACCCGGCCCATCAGCACCACCTCTCCCGCGGTGAACGGCCACACGGGATCGACGTGGTCGCGCTGGGGCACGTAGCCGACGCGCACGCCGGGCCGCAGCGTGCGCCGCCCGGCGAGCAGCGGCAGCGCGCCGAGCAGCGAGCGCACGAGCGTGGTCTTGCCGCCGCCGTTCGGGCCGACCACGGCCAGGAAGTCCCCGGCCTCGACCGCGAGGTCCACCCGCTGGAGGATGGCGCGGCGGCCGTACCCGACGGTTGCGCCCTCGAGCGCGACGAGCGGGCCGGGGCTCAACGGAGCGCCTCCGCGACGCGCTCCACGAGCTCCTGGATCCACTGCTCGTAGGTCTTCACCCCGGGCTCGCCGCCCACGTCCCCGGGCACGCGCACCACCTTCGCGCCGGCGTGGCGCGCCACCACCTCGGCGGACTTCGTGTCGTAGTAGTTCTCCACCACGATCGCCTTCACCTGCTCGCGCTGCGCCCGCTGCACCAGCTCGGCGAGGTAGGCGGGCGGCGCGGGCACGCCGGGGCGCGGCTCGATCTCGCCCGCCGACACGATCCCGCTCCAGTCGAGGAAGTACGTGAGCGTGCGGTGCTGCGAGAAGATCTTCCGCCCCTTCACCGGCGCGAGCGTCGCCTGCCAGCGCGCCAAGTCGGCCTGGAGCTTCGTCCGGAACGCGGCGAGCGCGCCCTGGTAGGCGGCGGCACCGCTGGGATCGAGCTCGCCCAGCTTCCCGGCGATCGCCGTCGCGACCTGGAGCGCGCGGCGCGGGTCGGTGAGGAAGTGCGGGTTGCCGGCGGGGTGGAGGTCGCCGCGGCTGCGGTCCACCGGGCCCGTGGGCACGTCGAGCACCTGCACGGCCGAGGCGGCGGTGAGCCGGTGCGCGCCGCCGGGCTGGATGGCGCCGTTGCGCGACTGGTTCACGAGCGGCGGCAGCCAGCCGATCTCGAGGTCGAGGCCGACGTCCACGAGCAAGTCGGCGTTGCGGAGCTTCACCGCGAGCATCGGGTTCGCGTCCACGTAGTGCGGATCCTGCGAGCCGCGCGAGAGGCTCTCCACCGACGCGCGGCCGGCGGAGACCTCTCGGACGAGCGCGGCGAGCCCCTCGGTGGTGGTGACGACGCGGGGTCCGGCGAGCGCAAGCGAGGGGACAAGGGCCAGGAGGACGGCGACGGGGCGGAAGGTCATGGCGATCTCCTCCTAGAACGGGTGGGCGCCGTGCGCCCCGATGCCGAACTCGACGTGGAGCAGCGCCTCGAGGCCTCCTCCGCCGCCGGGCAGCCGATCCCAGCCGACCTGCAAGCGGAGCCGCTGGAACTCCGACGGGAACCAGGTCACGAGCCCGCTGGCGCGCTGCTCGGTGCCGCTGGGCGCCTCGCCCGCGGACGGCGCGCGCTCGTAGCGGACGCCGTACCCCCACCACGCGCTCTGCCGCCAGAACGCCTGCGTCCACCAGCCGGTCTCGGTCTCCCCGCCGTTCGCGTCGGCGGCGGCCCCACGGAACCTGCGCGCGTAGACCTCGCCCTGGACCGCGAGGTAGGCGCGCCCGGCGGGCGGGCGGATGCGCAGGTACGCGTCGGCGCCGCCGAGGTCGCGGAACGCGCCGCCGGTGCCCTCGCCGCGGCGCGCCGCGGACAGGCCGAGGCCGAGCGTCGCCGTCTCGCCGAGCGGCAGGTAGTTGAGCAGCCGCGCCACGCCGGTCAGCTCCGAGGTCGCGTCCTCCATCAGCGTGGTGTTCTGCCCGGCGACGCGCAGCTCCGAGAACCAGGGCAGCGGCGCGAGCCAGGCGACCTCCACGCCCGGCCCGCCCAGCGACTCCTCGCCGAGGAGCCGCTCCCGCGCGAGCGGCGCGTCCACGAACTCCCAGGCGTGCGGGTGCTGCAGGTTGAGCCGGCCGAACGGGCTGTAGATGCGGCCGGCGCGGACCTGAAGCCCGGCCGGGAGCGCGAGCGTGGTGACGTAGGCCTCCTCGACGCCGGCGCCGGCCTCGGTGAAGGACAGGAACACGTCGGCGCGGACGTAGGGGTCGACCACCGCCTGCAGCCCGAGCTCGAGCTCCTCGAACGCGAACGCCGGCTTCTCGGCGGGGCTGAACGGGCCGCCGCGCGGCGAGCGCTTCTCGACGTCGTAGCCGTCGTACGCGAGCGAGGCCGAGCCGATGGCGCTCACGTCGGGGAGGAGCAGGAGGCGCGCGTACGGGCTCCCGCCGGTGGACGGCGCGGCCGCGCCGGGCGGCGCCGGGGCCGCCGGCTGCGGCGCGGGGGCGGCCGCGGGAGCGGCGCCCAGCTCCCTGGCGATCTCCGCCTCGAGCTGCTTCGGATCCTGCTGCGCGGGGGGACTGGACGGCGGCGAGGTCGCGCCGGACGACTGCGCGGAACCGGCGACGGGGACGGCGGACACGGCGAGCACGCTCGCCACGATCAGTGAACGCATGAGACACCTCGGCGC